>JAFLBB010000021.1 GCA_017304135.1 Acidobacteriota bacterium
CGTCGGAGGCGCCGTGGCGGGATAGCAGGTCCCGCGGCAGGTAGACGCGGTCCTTCTGCCAGTCGATGGAAACATCCTGCCAGAAGTTGGCCAGTTGCAGGGCGGTGCAGGTGGCGTCGCTCAGGCGCTGGCGCTCGGCGTCGCGATAGCCGCAGAGGTAGAGCACGAGCCGGCCGACGGGATTGGCCGAGTAGCGGCAGTAGGCGAACACCTCGTCCCAGTTGGCGTAGCGTGTGACGCGCTGGTCGTGTTCGAAGGCGGTGATGAGATCCAGGAACGGCTCGGCGGGCAGGCGGTGGCGCTCGATGGTGGGTTGCAAGGCGGTGAAGACGGGATGCGTGGCGCTGCCGGCGTAGGCCTCATTCGTGAGTTCGCGCCACCAGGCGAGGAGGCGCAGGGATTCTTCGGTGGACCCGATTTCGTCGCCCAGATCGTCGGCCCAGCGGCAGAAGGCGTAGACGTTGTAGAAATCCTGGTGGAGGTGTTTGGGGAGCAGAAAGCTGACGACGTGGAAGTTCTCGTAGTGATGCGTGGCCAGCCAGCGCGTGTAGGCGAGCGATTCATCGAGCGGCCAGGAGCGCCGCAGTGAGGCGTCATCGCGGACGAACTGCGCTGGCTCCAGGAAACCGGGCACGGCTTAGGGGATGATGGCGGTTTTCATGTGCCCGTTGTGGCTCATGAGGTAGCGCATCACTTCAAGCAGGTTGCCGAGGGGTTCGACGCGGTTGACGAAATCGGAGGCGCGGATTTCGCCGCGCGACACCGATTCGAGCGCGCGCTGGATGAGGGCCGGCGTGTGGTGGAAGCTGGCCTTGCAGGTGATTTCCGAGTAGTGGAGCAGCGAGGTTTCCAGCGTCACGCGGCTGTCGTTGGGGCAGCCGCCGAAGAAGTTGACCACGCCGCCGCGGCGGACCATGCGGACCGCCTGTTCCCAGGTTTCCGGAATGCCGACGGCTTCAATGGCGACGTCGGCGCCGTGGCCGCCGGTGAGCTTGCGAACCTCATCGATGACGTCGGTGTCGCCGGCGCTGACAATCAGTTCGTCGGCGCCCATACGGGCGGCGCGTTCCACTTGGCTCTGGCGGCGGCCGACGGCGATGACGCGGGCGCCGCGCACTTTGGCGAGGCGAACAAACATGAGGCCGATGGGACCGAGGCCGATGACGACGGCATCGTCGCCAGCCTTCAAGCCGCTTTCGTCGGCGCCTTTCATGACGCACGCCAGCGGCTCAATGAGCGCGGCGTCCTGGTAGGTGACGTGTTCGGGGACGAGGTAGGTGTTGCGTTCGACAATGCGCGCCGGAATGCGCATGAACTCGGCGTAGGCGCCGTTGTTGAACAGCAGGTCGGAGCAGAGGTTCTGGTTGCCCTTGCGGCAATAGTGGCATTCGCCGCAGGGAGCGGAATTGGCGGCCACGACCCGGTCACCGGGGCGGAACTTCGTCACTTGTTCGCCCACGGAGACGACGTCGCCGGCCAGTTCATGGCCGAAGAGAGCCGGCGGGACGATCATGCGGGCATGATAGCCGCGGCGAAATACCTTCACATCGGTTCCGCAGGTTAGGGCGGCCCGTACTCGTACCAACACATCTCCCGCAGTGATCTGGGGAACGGCCACCTCTTGCACGCGCAAGTCTTCCTTGCCGTACAGCACGGCGGCCATCATCTGAGTCTTCACTTAAAAGATCCTCTGTGGCTGAACTATAATTTTCAACGATTGCGCGTCAGGATGCAACGCGAGGGCGAATCCCCGTTCAATTTCGTTTAGAGGGAGGCGGTGGGAGATGAGCTCCTTGACGGGAATTTCCCCACTGAACACGAGGCGGGCCGACTCTGCCTGCTGGTCGACATCGGCGCTGTAGGAGCCGAACAGGGTCCGTTCGCCGACGCAGATGTCGGCGCCGGACAGATCGAGACGCTCCTGGTGGGAGGTCTGGGCGAAGAGCAGGATGCGCGCGCCGGGGCGGCTGGCGGCGAGAGCTTCGTTGACAAGGCCGGGTACGGAGGTGGCCGCGATGACGAAATCGGCGCCCCGTCCGGCGGCGAACCTCTTCATGGACTCCACGACGTTCACTTCGCGTGGATTCCAGGCTTCCTCGGCGCCGAATTTGCGGCCCAGGGCGAGGCGTTCGGGGATGGTGTCGGTGACAGCCAGCCGCACGCCGCGCAATTTCATGAGCATGGTGAAGAGCAGGCCGATGGGGCCTTGGCCCTGGATGAGGACGAAGTCGCCGGGTTGCGGATCGGCGATGGCGACGGCCTTCACACACGTGTTGAGCGGTTCGATGAAACTGGCCTCGTCAAACGAGACGTGATCGGGCAGGGCGACCACGCCGCGGCGGGCGATCCAATCCATCACGCGGACAAATTGGCTGAAGCCGCCGCCGGCGGGTTCAAAGCCGGCCGTGACGCCCACCTTTTTGTAGACAGGGCATTGGGCATAGAGTTTGCGGGCGCAGTAAAAGCAGTCGCCGCAGGGGATGTGATGGAAGACGGCGGCGCGCTGGCCGGGGCGGAATTGGTTGACGCCTTCGCCTGCGGCGACGATGACGCCGGCCGTCTCATGGCCGAAGATGCGCGGCGGGGGCAGCAGGTTGTATTCGATCTTTTTCAGATCGGTGTGGCAGATGCCGCAGGACTCAACGCGAATGAGCAGTTCGCCGGGGCCGATCGGGGGAACGGGGATGTCGTCGACGGCAATGCGGCTGTCTCCACGATAGACGGCGGCTTTCATCGAATGTGGGATGGTCTCATTCGAAGCGTGTGCTGGCAAGAAAGTCCCCCAATCTATCGGATGCTCTGGCGGAATTGACGGCGAGGCGTTTCAGGGCGGGCAGGCCCGACCACGGGCGCACGAGTGCGAGCCGGACGACGCTGGATGCGCGGATACGGCCCTCGTGGTCGCGGGCGCGGTTGAGGTCGAGGCCGAGGTCTTCGCCGGCCTCGTCGCTGACGGCGCGGATGATGCGGAACGGGATGTTGTGTTCGGCGGCGAAGTGGGCCAGGGCGTGCGATTCCATGTCGATGGCGGCGGCTTTGGTTTGGGCAAAGGCGCGGCGCTTGTCGTCGGCGGAGGTGACCACCTGATCGACGCCGAGGATTTCACCGGGCTGCCCGCCGGCGAGCGAGCAGGCGACGATGTCGCCGATACGGAGGTGGGGGGCCAGCGCCCCGCAGTACCCGGCGCTTACGATCAGCGCGGGGCGCGTGCAGGCCAGCGCGGCTTCGGCGGCGCGCAGGGCGAGCCTGGAACCGGCGCCGTTGGCCACCAGCAGAAAACGTGTGCCGCCGAGGGTGCCTTCGGCGGCATAGTCGACGTCCCAATCGAGTTCCCGCACAGGAGAGAGACGGCGCGCGAAGCCGGAGAATTCGCGCCGGTCCGAGGCGACCATGAGAATCGTGTTGTCGGCGGGAAAACTCATGTCAGCAATATCCGTTCTCCCGAAACCAGGTGACCGCGCGGGCCAGTGCGTCGCCGACCGGTTGCGGTGCAAAGCCAAGCTCGCGCCGGGCCTTGTCGCAGGATACCCACATTTTCTTGCGCGCCATGCGGACGCCCTCCAGCGGGGCGCGCGGCGCGCGGCCGGTGAGCGAGGCCCAGCCGGTGCTGATGAGGCCGATGGCGTAGGCGGCGGGGTAGGGAATGCGGATGGCCGGGGCGCGGCGGCCGCAGATGAGGGCGAGGCGTTCGAGGATCTCACGCAGCGTAAGATTCTCCGAGCCGAGGATGTAGCGCTGGCCGGGGGCGCCGCGTTCGGCGGCCAGCAGGTGGCCGGCGGCGCAGTCGCGCACATCGACAAGGTTGAGGCCGGTATCGACGAAGGCGGGCATGTCGCCGCGCAGGAAGTCGAGAATGATTTTACCGGTAGGCGTTGGCTTGACGTCATGATCGCCAATAGGCGCGGTGGGGTTGACGATGACCACGGGACGGCCGCGCTTCGCCTCACCCAGCGCGACTTCTTCGGCGAGGAACTTGGAGCGCTTGTAGTGGCCGGTCATCTCGTCGAGCGTTACGGGCGTGGACTCATCGCCGAGGGCACCCTGCGGCAGGCCGATGCAGCCGACCGTGGAGGTATAAACGAAGCGCTCGACGCCGGCTTCCCAGGCGGCCCGCATCAGGTTGCGCGTGCCGTCGACGTTGGAGGCGTAGAGATCACCAGGGTTGCGTGACCAGAGGCGGTAGTCGGCGGCGGCGTGGAAGACGGCGTCGCAACCGGCCACGGCCGCACGGAGCGAGCCGGCGTCGCGCAAATCGCCGCGTAGCACTTCGCCGCGCAGTCCCTCCACGGTGCTGCCGGGGCGCAGCAGGAGGCGCGTGGCCTGACCGCGTTCCTCCAGCGCACTGGCGATGTGCCAGCCGAGAAACCCAGAGGCGCCCGTAATCAGGGTGAGTGCCATGATGCGTGGCTACCGCCGTGCACCCAGCCGCAGCTTGCGATAGGTGGAGAGGGCAAGCAGCGGGAACGAGTCGCGATAGAGGTGGTACTGCAGGTAAAAAACACGCGGGAAGCCCGTGCCTGTGGCGAGTTCCTCGCGCCAGCGCCCCTCGGCTCCCTGTGTGTCGATGAGGAACTCGATGCCGCTCTGGACGCTGAGGCTGTTCGTATCGCCGCCGGCGATGAGGCCAAGCACGGCCCAGGCGGTTTGCGAGGCCGTGCTGGGGGCGGGCACGAAAGCCTTCTGATCGTAGCTGGCGCAGCTTTCGCCCCAGCCGCCGTCGGCGTTCTGATTGGAGCGCAGCCATTCGCCGGCGCGCAGGATGGCCGCTTCGCGGTCACTTACCCCGGCGGCCTGAAGGCCGCGC
This sequence comes from Acidobacteriota bacterium, assembly GCA_017304135.1. Lineage (GTDB taxonomy): Bacteria > Acidobacteriota > Terriglobia > Bryobacterales > Bryobacteraceae > JAFLBB01. The sequence continues at coordinate 4,805 of JAFLBB010000021.1, forward strand.
AGGGCAAGGAAGGTGCCGTAGACATAATTGACGCCCCAACGGCCATGCCAACTGCCATCGTTCTCCTGCGTCCGAAGCAGATACCCGGCGCCGCGTTGGATGGCGGGGGCATCGGGCTCGACGCCGCAGGCAACGAGCGCTTCCATCACGCGTCCGGTGATGTCCGGGCAGGTGGGGTCGAGCATGGCGTTGTGGTCGGCGAAGGGGACCGCGCTCAGCATGTCCCAATTGTTGTCCACGTCGAAGGCAGCCCAGCCACCGTCCTTGGATTGCATGGCGAGCAGCCAGTTGGTGGCGCGCTCCATCACCTTGCGCTGATGATCGCCCCGGGCGCTCTTGACCTGGCTGAGGGCAAGCAGCACCATGGCGGTGTCGTCGATATCGGGATAGAACTCGTTAGCGAACTCGAAATACCAGCCGGAGGGCTCGACATTGGGGCGCTTGACGCTCCAATCGCCCTTGCGGCGGACCTCCTTGGTGAGCAGCCACGAGGCGGCATGTTCGAGCACGGCCGGCGAGCCCATGCCGCTCTCGCCCATGGCATGGGTGAGGATGGCGGTGTCCCACACAGGGGAAAAACAGGGCTGAAAAAAGAAGCCGCGCTCGTCATCCACCATGAGGGCTTCGAACTGTTGAAGGGCTTCCTGGCGGTCAGGATGATCGGCCGCGTAACCGAGGACATCGAAGGCCATGATGGCGTACATCATGGGCGGGTAGATGGCGCCGAGGCCGCCGGAGTAGCGCGTGCGCTCGACCATCCATTGCTCGCAGCGGCGGATGGCCTTGCGGCGGATGGCCGTGGGACCGAAGCGCTCCCACACTTTCAGGGCGGCGTCGACGGTGAGAAAAAAGTTGTGCCAGCTGAAGAAACCCTCGCCGTTGAGGAAGCGCGGCGGGGCGCCTGGTCCCCACAGCTCCTTGAGGTCGAAGCCGGCGGGGACTGGGCGGTTGGGGTTGGCGGCATGAACGATGGCCAGCGGCACGACGATGGCGCGCGACCAGGAGGACATCTCGTAGAGGAAGTTGCCAAACAGGATCAGCTCCGGCGGCACGCTGGGCGTGTACTGGCGCGGGTAGAGGCCGAACAGGCTGAGGTTGAGCTTAACGTAGCTATTGGCCTTCTGCAGGCCGCCGCGTTCTAGAATGCGTTGGCGGGCCTGGGCCAGACGAGGGTCGTCCACGGGGATGCCGGAGAGCTTGAGGGCGAAGTAGGCTTTGACGGTGGCGCTGATGTCAGTGGGGCCGCCGTGGTAGATGTTGAAGCCGCCGTCGGGCAACTGGCGTTGGAGGATGGAGGCGATGGCGCGGTCAACCTGCTGGCGGTTGGGAGGGGTCCATGCGCCGTTGACCGGAGGGTGGAGCCAGAGTTGGAGGAGGATGTAGTCGGACTCAAGGGTGCTATCCGCGGTGAGGTCGCCCCACCAGTAGCCGTCGGTGTGCTGGGCGGCGGAAAGCGAGACCACGGCTTTGCGAATCGCCTGCTCACAATTTGTGTCGAGCGAGTGCGCGAGTTGGATGCCGGTACTACTCATACAGTGATCGTCGTCAACCTCTGCGAGGCCAATTGCAACTCCGCGGGCAACGAGAACCGCACGTCCTCATCCTTGATCTCCACTTCCTCCACTGTGGCAAAACCGAAGCGCGACTGGAGGGCGCTGATCAGGCCCTGGACCAGGTTTTCCGGCGCCGAAGCTCCGGCGGTGACGCCCACGGTGGACGCCGAGGCGAACCACTCGGGCTTGAGATCCCGATCATCGTCGACGAGATAGGCCGGCACGCCCGTGTTCACGCACACCTCGACCATACGCCGGGAATTGGAGCTGTTCTGCGAACCGACGACCAGGAGCAGGTCGATGCGCGGGGCCACGGCCTTCACGGCCAACTGGCGGTTTTCCGTGGCGTAGCAGATGTCCTGAGCCGGCGGCCCGTGCATTTTGGGGAAGCGCTGCTTGAGCACCGCGACGATGCCCGTGGTTTCGTCCAGGCTGAGGGTGGTCTGCGTGAGATAGACGATGCGGTCCGGGTTGGGAACCTCGACCGTCGCCGCCTCGGCTTCGTCACTGACGACGATGGTCGCCGCCGGCGCTTCACCCATCGTGCCGATCACTTCATCGTGATCGCGGTGGCCGATGAGCAGAATGGTGTAGCCGTCGCGGGCGAACTTGAGCGCCTCCAGGTGGACCTTGGTCACCAGCGGGCAGGTGGCGTCGATGACGTTCAGCTTGCGAGCGGCGGCCTCGCCGCGCACCTCCGGCGAGACGCCATGGGCGCTGAAGATGACGCGCGATCCGGCCGGCGCTTCCGGCAATTCGTCAATGAAGATGGCGCCCATGGCGCGCAATTCCTCGACGACGTGGCGGTTGTGGACGATCTCCCTGCGCACGTAGATCGGTGCGCCATAGAGGCCCAGTGCAATCTTGACCACATCGATCGCCCGCACGACTCCGGCGCAAAAACCGCGAGGAGTGAGAAGCAGGATCTGTTTGGAGTGGCCACCACTTGTCCCAGCGGAAGCTACAGGCATAGTGTGTATACCCGATTATAGCAGCCGGGTCCCGATCAGCCCTTGCAACGAGCAATGCTGGGAGCGAGCAACGGAGGCTATTGGGCGAGGGAAAAATCGAGGTAGGGCTTGAGGAGGGTTTCCAGCCCGGCGGGCGTCCGCGTTGCCGGCGGAACCTCCTTCGCACCGGGGTAGCGGATATTGAAACGCGAACCGGAGGTGCGGCGGCGGATCTGCTCCGGGCTCAGCGCCGTGGCGTCGCCGGCAGCTGCGCGCTCCTTCATGCGCTGTTCCTGCTCCAGGCGCTCCTCGCGAAGACGCCGCAGGCGCGTATCGATGTAGCGGCGTTGCGAGGGCGAGGCCGAGCGGCGCTCGCGTTCGAGGCGGCTTTCCTCACTGGACTTCTTCACGGCGCTGTTGGAGGTGGTCATGCGGTCCTTGAACGAACCGAAGCCGCCGCCGTTGAGGTGAAACTCGATGTGGTCCTTCCGCACATGAACCGCGGTCACCTTCACGCGGGCGTTTTTTTTGATCCCGATGCCGAAGCGGCGGATGTCCTCGGCGACCTGGAAGTCGTTGGTGAGCGAATCCTCACCGGGGTTGAGGTCGATGCCGTTGCTGTCGCCAGGCATGTCGAGCTTGGCGATGACGGTGCGGCCGACGAAGTGTTCGCGCAGCAGTTCCTCGGTTTGCGCCCACAGCGGGGCGAGGATCAGGAGTAAGAGCAGCCCAACGCGAGTCATGGCGGCTAGGATATCATCGGCGCCATGTTGAGCAGGCGGGCCCTTGCGCGGTGGGCATGGCAGAGCCTCGCGGGGGCAAGGCCTGGGCAGCGGGCTCGCATCGCAGGCGTGGCGTTGTGCTGGTGTCCGCCGGGGACGTTCCGGATGGGTAGTCCCAGAGCGGAACCGCATCACCGCGCGGACGAGGAGCAGGTGGAGGTGACGATCACGCGGGGCTTCTGGATGGGGCAGTATGAGGTGACGCAGGGCGAGTGGCAACGAGTGAGCGGCGCCTTCCCGCAGCCGCAGGACAAAGGCGTGGGCGCGCGGTTCCCGGTGCACTGGGTGAGTTTCCGGGAAGCCGAGGAGTTTTGCCTACAGCTGAACGCCGCCGGACGCCAATCCCGAGAGATCCCGAAAGGCTGGAGCTTCCGGCTGCCGGCCGAGGCGGAGTGGGAATACGCCTGCCGCGCCGGGACAACCACGGCGACCGCATTCGGCGATTCGCTCAGCGTTGCGCAGGCGAACTTCGCAAGCGCGCCATACAACGGCGCGACACCCGGTCCGGCGCTGATGCGTGCCTCCGAAGTGGGCAGCTATCCGGCCAACGCCTGGGGACTGCACGACATGCACGGCAACGTATGGGAATACTGCCGCGACTGGTATCACGCACGGCTGCCCGGCGGCACGGACCCTGACCTCTATGCCGTGAAGGGCCAGCAGAACCGCGACGGCACACACTCACGCGTTCGCCGCGGCGGGGCCTGGATCGAAGAGGGTTGGACGTGCCGCCCGGCAATGCGATTGCGCTATGAGCCGGAGCGGCGGTCGGACCATATCGGCTTCCGCGTCGTGCTGGCGCGGACGTAGAGCCTAGGAGCTTGTTGAAAAATGATTCTCTGATGTTAGGAGGTGGAATCTGCCTGAAGAACTTCGCACAGAATTGACCTACAACGCGTCGAATCGAACGCGGCAGGCATTTGCTATCCCCTGATCAGAGATCATTCTGCGGCGTGTTCGAGTTTTTCAACAAGCTCCTAGTGCGGCCAGGCCGCGAGCGCGCCGGGCGGGGCGGTGGCCTTCATGCGCTCGATGGCCTTGGGGATGTACATCTGGTGGTAACGCAGGCGCGAGATGCCGTTGGGGCGAGTAGGGTCTCCGTTCCAGCAATGTTCGGCGCGCTCGCCGTAGGTCACTTCGCCGCCGTAGTGAGGCGTGGTGGTCGTGTTCAGGAACTCCTCGGCGAGGTAGACAGCGTTGTTCAGATAGTAATTATCCATGTCGCCGCAATAGAGGTTGAGCTTGCCCGCGAGCTTGCGGCCAAGCTGCTTGGCCGGGTCGTTCCAATCGCGCTTGAGGATGTGGACGAGGTCGAAGTTCTCACGCCAGTGGGCGGCGACGGCGGGGTCGATGGCGCCGGTGAGTTTGTTGAAGATGGGCTTGGGGTAGCCGTCAGCGCCCATGGGCGAGTAGACGGCCTCCCAGATGTCGAACTGGCCGCCGGAGCGCGAGTGGGTGCCAAGCACGAGTTCGAGGTGGTTCATGTCTTCGACGGTGGTTTGCACTTCGCCGAGATAGTTGCGCTTACCGGGGCGGCGCAGTTGGCGCACGGTGGAGTCGACGTAGTAGGCGTTCCCGTGTTCGTAGAGGTTGACGGTGGTGTAGGCGCGGAAGTCGACCGGATCCGGGCAGGCGCCATAGGCTCCGTTATAGTCGTCCGGGTAAAGCACCTGCACGGCGAGGGCTTCCCAGCCGCCGGTGGAGCCACCGTACATAAAGCGCGACCAGGGTGTGCCCAGCCCACGGAAGGTTTTCTCGATGTAAGGAATCAACTCATGGGTGATGGCGTCGCCATAGGGCCCGAGGTTGGCTGAGTTTACGGCGTAGGAGTCGTCGTAGTAAGGGTTGGCGTGCTGGATTTCGATGACAATGGCGCGCGGGAAGCTGGGGCTGATCCAGTCCTGGTAGAGCTGCCAGGAGAGATCCTGCTGCACGATGTTATAGCCCTCCATGCGGAAGCGGGCCGAGTAGACAGGCTTCAGGTTGGGGTCGGGCGGCGTTTCGCGGAAGCCGCCAATGGTGGGCGCGAAGTGGCCGTGGTAAATCATCAACGGGTAACGCGCCTGCGGGTTCTCCTGCCAGCCGTGGGGCAGCAGGACCGCCGCGCCGAGGTACATGTCGCGGCCCCAGAACTTCGAGAGCCGTTCGCTGCGCATGCGGATGTGCCTGATGTACTGCGTGTCCGCGACGGGCTTGACGGGCGGGTTCACTTCGGTGAGTTCGAGTCGCAGCGGCGACTTTGGCGGCCACCGCACCGTGACGGGTTTGGAGAAGAGATTGCCGGGAGCGCTACGCCACTGCTGGCCTTCGCCGCGGTCCATGGGGAGCTTTACGGTGTGGCCGGTGGCAAGGGCGAAGGTCTCGTATTTGTGAAGCAGGGCCTGCACCTGGTAGGTGCCGGCGGGGATGGCGGCGAGCGATCGGATGGGCCAGCCGAAGACTTTGGCGTCGATGACCGCGGGCGTGCCGGCGCGCCAGGCGTTGACGTCGATGCCGAAGGCGAGAGCGGGGTTGGCGGCATCGTCGGCGACCTTCTCGCGCGGTTCGCCTTCGCCTTGTGACAAGAAGAGAAGCAGCCGTCCATCGAAAGGCCCCTTGTGTTGCGCGGGGTAGGAAACGGAGACGGCAGTGGTGGTTTGGGCGGCGGCCATGAGGGCCGCCACAAACAGGGTGGCCAAGGGTCGCATCATGGGCGTAGTGTAGCGCGGGCTGCACGGGCGGCGCGGGCTAGGATGGAGGGATGAGCGTGTTTCGAGTGGCGCTGGCGAACCTTCGCTATCCGGCGACGCCGGCGGAGTCAGTGAACCTGGCTGTGGAGGTGGTGGAACAAGCAGGTGCGGCTGGGGCGGCCGTGGTCTGTTTCCCGGAATGCTATGTTCCGGGTTATCGCGCGCCGGACAAGGCCGTGCCAGCGCCGGATGCGGTGTTCCTCGAAGCGGCGTGGAGACGCATCGCATCGGCGGCGGCGCGGGCGCGGGTGGGCGTCGTGTTGGGCACCGAGCGCACAACGGAGCAGGGCCTGGTGGCGACGGCGCTGGTGATCGATGAAGGCGGCGCGCGGCTGGGGTTTCAGGACAAGGTGCAGATCGATCCGAGCGAGGAGCCAACCTACACACCCGGTGTGGGGCGCAGCGTATTCCAGGTGCGAGGAATCACCTTCGGGATCGCTATTTGCCACGAGGGCTGGCGCTATCCGGAGACCGTGCGCTGGGCGGCGCAGCGCGGCGCGCAGGTGGTGTTTCACCCGCACTTTCATGAGGCCGAGCCGGGCTCGTTCCGCCCCGCGTCGTTTGCCGACCCGGCCAACACGTTCCACGAAAAGTCGATGCTCTGCAGGGCGGCGGAGAACAACTGCTTCTTCGTTTCTGTGAATTGCGCTGGCGAAGGTTCGCCGACGACCTCAGCTGTGATCCGGCCCGACGGCACGGTGCAGTGCTGGCAACCGTATGGAGAGCGCGGTTTGCTGGTGGCCGACCTCGACCTGGCGCAGGCCAAGGGGTTGCTGGCGGCGCGCTGCAAGGCGCCCTATGCGGACAAGGCGTAAACGCAAAAAGGGCCAGCCCGAAGGCCGGCCCCTTCCTGCTCCTTGCGGAGCCCCTGAAGTTTCCGCGCTCTAGAAGTCGAGACGCAGACCCATGGTGATGATGCGCGGACCTGACTGCGGGCCTGTGGCCGCGCCGAAGGCGGCGTTGCCGATGGCCCCGTTCACGCCGAAGTTGGTCCGGTTGAACAGGTTGAACATGTCGGCGCGGTAGACGAAGTCGATTGCGCGGGTGTCGTTGAGCTCCCAACGGAAGCGCTTGGAGAGGGAAATGTTCTCTTCGCGGACCATCGGTTGGCGGAAGGCCGAGTGGTAGAGGGCCGCCGTGCCGAGCGTGTAGGTGGGCGCGGAGGCGAACGGCGCGCTGGCGCCGGAGTTGAAGAAGCGGACGCCGGTGTTGCCCGGATCGAGCGTGGTGTGGTCGACACCCGTTCTCACCGCGCTGTTGATCTGGTTGGCCTTGGTGAGGCGCGAGAAAAGCACGCCGTTGCCAAGCGGGTTGCCCGGGGTGGCCACCTGGAACAGAACGCCGGAGCGGTACTGCAGCGCGGCCGAGGCGTTCCAGCCGCCGATGAAGAAATTCGCCACGCGGCTGCTGGTGTTGAGGAACTTCTTGCCTTTGCCGATGGGCAGTTCGTAGGAGCTGAGCACGTTCAGGATGTGCGGCTGGTCAAACGGCAGGTACGACTTCATGTCGTCCAGGTTGTAGGCATCCTGGGCGCCGACGTTGAAGTGCTGCGAAAAGATCTGGCGGTAGTGGTTGGCCGCCAGCGACTTGCCGAAGGTGTAGCTGGAGAGCAACTGCCAGTCGCCGAAGCGGCGTTCCAGTTTGGCCTGGAAGGCGTCGTACCAGGTCTTGCCGTGGCCGGTGTTGCGGCTGATGACGCCGAAGAACTGCGGGAACGGGCGCAGCGCTTGGGCCAGCGTCTGGGTGTCGGGGAAGGCGGCGTAGGGCTTGGTGAAGCCGGCGGCGACGACGGCCGGGTCGGTGATGCGGCGGCCGAGAAGGCTGCCCAGCGCCAGCCGGCCGGTGGGCAACTGGTTGATGTCGACGCTCGAGTTGAGGCGAGTGCCGCGGTTGCCGACGTAAGCGAGGTCGATGAGGAAGTTCTTCACTTCATGCTGCAGGTTGAAGCTCCACTCGTGCACGCGCGGCGACTTGCCGTAGGTGCTCGACATGTGGTCCATGTCGCCGGAGAGGATGCCCTGCGCCGGGCTGAGCGACGGCGGATCGACGAAGTTGGACGGGCGCGGCACGCCGAGGTCCCAGTTCACAGCCTGGTTGAGGCCGTCGGAGACGTAGCTGATGATGCCGCTGCCGTAGCCGAGACGGCAGCCGCAACCGCCGTTTCCGAGGGTCTGGTAGTAGACGCCCCAGCCGCCGCGAAGGACGGTCTTGTTGGTAAGGCGGTAAGCGAAGCCGACGCGCGGGCCGATGTTGCTGAAGTCAGTCGGGTAGAAGCGCTTCACGTTGGCGCGCCCGGCGCCAAAGCCGCCGAACACCAGCGTGCCGGGCAGTCCGCCGGCGGCCGCGTTGGGCTTGGTCAGGTCGATCTGTGAGTAGTCGCCATTCTTTTCGTGCCAGCCGATAGGCACTTCATAGCGCATGCCGAGGTTCAGCGTGAGGCGCGAGTTCACCTTCCAGTTGTCCTGGATGTAACCGGCCGTGTAGCCGTAGCGGATCTGGGCGATGAGCGTTTGCGGCGTCACGGTGAGGTTGGCCGAGTCGGTGGTGCCCAGCAGCATGCTGGCAAAGGCGTGGCCGGTGGTGGTGAGCGCCGTCGGCAGGGCCGTTTGGGCGCGGTTGAAGAAGAACTGGCCGTTGGTGCCGGCCAGGTCGAGCGGGTTGGAGAAGGTGCGCAGGTTGCGCCAGTCCCAACCCATCTTGATTTCGTGCTTGCCGGTCAGGTAGGTGATGCCCTGCGTCAGGTGGTAGGTCCAGTTGAACTGGGTTCCGTTGGAGACCTTGCCGTCCTGCACGCCCCAGTTCGAGAGCGCATCGGCGCCGGTGAAGTTGACGCGCGGGAAGGCGTCGGAAAGGCCGCTTACGCCGGGGATGCCGATCTTGGAGCCGAAGCCCTTCTGCGCCGGGTTATCCCAGCCCTGTTGCTGGCGGGTGAAGCTGAAGGTGGAGTGGATGAGCAGGGTCGGCTTCAGCACCAGGTCGTGGTTCACACGGTAGTTTTCCGGCTTCTGCGTGTTCGAGCCAAGGCCGTTGCCGATGGGACCGTCGAAGTTGGTGGTGTTCTGGATGTCCTGGTTCTGGCGGCTCATGTAGTAGGACAAGCGGTTGCTGTTGGAGAAGGCGTGATCGAACTTGAGGCTGTAGTGGTAGTCCTTCACCGCCGAGGTGTTGACATAAGCGTAGTTGTTGGCCACGCCGGGGTTGGTGGGGTTCGGCAGCAGCGGCAGGACGTTGGTGGCCACGCGCGAAAAACGACTGCGCGGAATCAGGTTACCCGCGAACGGCGTACGCGTGGTGCCGGCGGTGGTGGCCGGGTCGTAAATGAGCTGCGAACCGGCGAAGTTGCCGTCCTTCCAGGCCGCCGTGGGTACGGTGAGCACGGGGAAGCCGAGCGAAGCCGGGCGCAGGTCCTTGGCGTAGGTAAAGTACCAGAAGGTCTTGTTGCGGCCGTCGTAGACCTTGGGCAGCCACACCGGGCCGCCAATGACGCCGCCCGCCTCGTTGAAGCGTTCCTTCGGACGGAAGCCGGGGCGGTTGGCCGGGTTGCGGTTTACGTTGTAGCCGGCTGCGTTAAAGATGTCGCGGCGGAGGTTCCAGAAGGCGCCGCCATGCAGTTCGTTGGTGCCCGACTTGGTGATGAACACCTCGACGCCGCCGCCAAAGCGGCCATATTCAGAGGAGTAGGTGCCGGTGAGCAACTTGAACTCGCCGAACTGCTCGGAGGCGGGGAAGTTGAACGAAACGCCGCCGGACTCAGGAATGGTGGCGCTGCCGCCATCCAGGAGAATCTCCTTGGCTCGGCCGCCCGAACCGGAGATCGAAGTTTCCGGCGTGCCCGAGCTCACACCCGGCATGTAGCGGATGAAGGCTTCCGGGTTGCGGATGCCGCCGGTGAACAGCGGCAAGGTGTTCATAAACTTGTTGGAGAAATTCTGGCCGCGTGTGGCGTCCTGCGCTTCCAGCAGCGGCGCTTCGGCGGTGACTTCCACCGATTGCTGCACGTCGCCGACTTCCAGCGACAGGTCGAGCACGACGCGCTGAGCGACGCGCACTTCCATACCGGCGCGGACCAGTTTCTTAAAGCCGGTCTGAGAGACGCTAACCTCATATTGGCCCACCGGGACGCTGCCAAATACATACAGACCCGCCGCGGAGGAGACGGTTTCCGTCGTGATCCCGCTGGATAGGTTCTTGGCCGTAATTTTGGCGTTCGGAATGGCCGCGCCACCCGGATCTGTGATCGTGCCTGCAATGGAACCCGTGCTAACTTGCCCAAAGCACAGGGAACTGATGAGCAGGAACACCACGACAAACATTGTCTTCGTGTTCATAAACCCCTTCTTCGATTGAGTGAATTCCCACACCTGCCCCTAAAGCGGTGCAAGAACGTTATTGAATTGTATTTTCCCTGGAGGGAATCGTCAAGTAAAACATCGGCGGAGTGGGTGCGGAAGTTTACTGCAACTTGTTTTATTTCATGCTGTTAGCGGCGGTAACCCCAGCCGCGGCGATGATGCCGTCCTGCGTCGACAAAACGCCCGAAACCCCAATGGCGCCAATCAGTTCCCCGCCGGCCATGAGGGGAACGCCGCCCTCCACGGGCATGTAACCGGGCAGTTTGAGCACGGCCTGGCGCCCACCCACCAACGTATCTTCCTGCACCTTCGTGGGCCGCTTGTAGCGCACGGCGGCCATGGCTTTCTCCTGGGCCACGGCGAGCGATCCGATCTGCGTGCCGTCCATCTTTTGCAGGTAAACGAGGTTGGCGCCGTCGTCGACGATGGCGATGACGACGTTCCAGTTGTTCTTCTTCGCTTCGGCCTCGGCGGCGGCGGCGATCTTCTTGGCCGCATCGAGGGTGAGCGACTTTTTGATGGCCAACTGGCCGGGCAGGGCAGCGGCGCACAGCAATGCGGCAAGGATGAGTTTGTTCATGGGAAGGTCTCCTAAGCGCGAGTTTCGGCCGTGCGCTTTCTCAAGATGGTACAGCAGCCGGCGAGGGAGCGCGGCGCCCGCTTACAACTTGATGAAAATCCGCCGCCGGTAGAGCACCCAGGCGAACAGGAACAGCACGGCGACGTTGGCCAGTCCGTACAGTGCGCTGGCATTGATGGGCGAGGCGATTTGGAGGAAGAAGCCGTTGTAGAGGGCCTTTTTCGCGCCAGTGACGGACATGAGGTCGGCGAAAATGCTCGACAGCGAATAGACGGCGATGGCGTTCACGCCGAAGATGACGAAGAACTGGGCCGTGCCCTTGTTGCCGCGCACGTCCACCAGCCACCAGGAGAGCGCCATGGCGAGAAAGGCGTGGCCGGAGGTGAACATGGCGAATGAGGAGGTCCAGAGGTTCTTGTTAATGGGCAGCCAGAGGTCGCAGAGTACGCCGAGGGTGACAAGCCCGAACCCCCACACGGCGAGCGAGCGGAGCTTGGAGCGGTTGTCGTCGTCCGAGCGCAGAATGCCGCCGCAGATGAGCCCGAAGAGCGTGTTGGCGATGGAGGGTATGGTGGAGACGATGCCCTCGGGGTCCCAGCGCAACTGGTTCTTGTAGAGGTGGCCCTGGAGCAGCATCGAGTCGATGTACTGGATGAAATTCCCCTGCAGGTCGAGGATGCCCGCGCCGTAGCCGGGCACGGGGTAGAGCTTCATCAGCGCCCAGTAAGAAGCCAGCAGCCCGGCGCTCCACAGAATGAGCCCGCGCGTTTCGCTATAAAAGGCGATGATCGAGGCGAACAGATAGCAGAGGGCAATGCGCTGCAGCACGCCGGGGATGCGTAGGTTGGCGAAATCGAAGGCTGGGAAGGCGTTCAAGAACAGGCCAATGGCGAATAGAGCGCTGGCGCGGAGGCCGACATGGCGCAGGAACACTTCCGGTTTTTCGCCGCGCGCCCGTCGGGAGGCAAAGCTGAAGGCCATGGCCACGCCCATGATCCAGAGAAAGAAGGGGAAGATGAGGTCGGTCGGCGTCCAGCCATGCCACTGTGCGTGGAGCAGCGGGGCGTAGGCGTTGGAATGGTCGCCAAGGTTGTTCACCAGGATCATCCCGGCGATGGTGGCGCCGCGAAAGGCGTCGAGCGAAGTGAGGCGGCGCGGGGCGGGCAGCGCCGGGGCGGGTGTGGCGGTGGCGGCTGAGGACATGATCAGCCGCGCACTTTATTCGTCTTGTGATCCCACTCCAAGCGCCGCTTCTGGCGATAGGAGGCGTTGGCGACATGGGCCGCTCCGGCGGCATAATGACCCTCGGTGGCGTTCTCTCTGGAAGGCGAGCCCTCGCGAATCGATTTAATGAAGTACTCGGCGTGCGACAGGCCGCGATCGATGGTGACCACGGCCGGCTCCTTGGGGGGCGGCAGCGGTTCCTTGGGCCGCCCATTGGGAAGGTAGCCCTTGGAGACGTAATACTGCTCGCGCATCTCACGCGGCCACTGGTAGGTGCCGTAGCCTTGCACATCGAGGTCTTCCGGTTCGGGGAAGACCACCAGCGCGTTGCGCTCTTCGTGCATCGTGCCCTCGGTGCCGTGGATGGTCCAGGGGCGCTGGCGGTAGCTGGTTTCGAGGTTGACGTACATGTCGGCCAGGAAGCCATCGTACTCAAACAGCGTGTTCATGAAGTCGGGGACGGTGCGACCGTCGTTCCACTTATAAATGCCCCCATGCGAACTGATGGCGTGCGGCGCCTGGACGTCCATCACCTCGTGCAGCCAGGTGAGCAGGTGGACGTAGAGGTCGGTGGCCACGCCGCCTGAGTATTCCCACCAGCAGCGCCACTGGAAGAAGGTGCGGGCATCGAACGCTTTGTTCTTGTAGTGGCCGAGGAAGCGCGGCCAGTCGATCGTCTGCGGCGAGGCGTCGGGCGGAATGGCGTATTTCCAGGAGCCCTGGGCGTTGTTGCGGTGGTTGGACATGCGCACCATGTGCACCTTGCCCAGTTGGCCGCTTTTCACGATGTCGCGCGCTTTGGCGGTGAGCGCGGAGGTTTTGCCCTGGCTTCCGACCTGCAGCACCTTGCCGGAGGCCTTTTCGGCGGCGATCATCTGCGGACCCTCGGCCAGGCTCCAGGTCATCGGCTTTTCGATATAGACGTGCTTGCCGGCCGACAAGGCGTCGAGGGTGACTTTCTTGTGCAGGTGGTCGGGGATGGCGATGACGACGGCGTCGATGTCCTTGCGGTCGAGAATCGCCCGGTAGTCCTTGCCGACCATGATCTGGTCGTTGATCTGCTCCTTGGCGCGTTTCAGGCAGCCGTCGTAGAGATCGACCACGGCCAGGCAGTTCACGCCGGCGATCGGCTTATGGTCTTCAATGAGTTGCGTGCCGCGGATGCCGCTGCCGATGAAGCCCAGGTTGACCTGGTCGTTGACGCTGGCTGCGCGCAGGGCGGGGCCTTTGGCGGCCAGTTGGTAGACGACCGCGGCGCCGGCGGTTTCCAAGAATCTGCGACGGTTGGGCATGGGAACTCCTTGCCGAATTATAGACCCTCTGGCGATGAAGCCAAAAACCAGCAATTCGTAGGACGAATTACCCCGCTTCGGCTAAACCTCCCGCCCCCGCTTGCCGATGACCTAAGTGGATTGCTGGAGATGCAGACGGAACAAGTCGCTCAACTCGCCGCCAACCTGCAGGTGAGCCCTGCCGTCCCCGCCCTGCCCACCCACCTGCGCGACACCGGCTTGCCGGAAGCCATGGTGGAGCAGTTGATTCTGAAGACGTTATACTTCCGCAGCGAAACGCTGGGGCGCGATTTGGCGCGCTCGCTCGGCCTGCGGTTCAGCGTCATCGACGAGATGATCGAGTTCCTCAAGCGCCAGCACCTGGTGCAGGTCAGGCGCTCGATGGGGATGGGCGCGATCTCCTCCGTATACGCCCTTACCGAGGCCGGACGCCTGCACGCCCGCGAATACCTGGAACAGAATCAGTATGCCGGCAAGGCCCCGGTGCCGCTGTCGCAATATGCCGACATGGTGAAGGCGCAGCGCTGGAAGGACAGCTGGCTCTCCATGGACCGGCTGGAGATGGCCTACCGGCACATGGTGACCACGCCGCGCATGCTGAGCCAGCTCGGGCCGGCGGTGAATGCCGGCAAATCGTTCCTCGTCTACGGCCAGCCCGGCAACGGGAAGACCTACCTCGCCGAGGCGCTCAACGAAATTGATCCCGAGCCGATCTACATGCCCTACGCCATTGAGTGCCAGGGCCAGATCATCCAGCTCTATGACCCCGTCTACCACAAGCCGATTGTCGACGAAGGCGACGAAATCCGCGCCATGGCCTTTGAGCCGGATTACGACACCCGCTGGTTCAAGACCCGCCGGCCGTTCATCGTCTCCGGCGGCGAACTGTCGCTTGAGGTGCTCGATCTCAGCTACAACACGATCTCCAAGTTCTACGACGCGCCGCTGCAGTTGAAGGCAAACAACGGCATCTACCTTCTTGACGACTTCGGCCGCCAGAAGTGCTCGCCGGCGGAGATTCTGAACCGCTGGATCGTGCCCATGGAACGGCATATCGACTACCTCACCTTCCAGAACGGCGCGAAGATGAACGTGCCGTTCGAGGCGTTCCTGATCTTCTCCACCAACCTCAACCCGGACCAATTGGGCGACGAGGCGTTTCTACGCCGCATCAGCTACAAGATGCTCATGCGCAACCCGAGCGAAGAGGAGTTTCTGGAAATTTTCCGCCGCTTCGCCGACCAGCAGCAGTTGGACTACACCGAACAGCTGATGCAGGACTTCCTCAACCGCCACTATCGCGGCACCTCGCGCGATCGCCGCCGCTGCCATCCGCGCGATGTGATTAACCACGCCATCGACCTCATCCGCTTCGAACGCCGCCCGTGGGAGCTCAACGAAGAGGTTCTCCACCTGGCCTTTGAAAGCGTCTTCGTGCACGACGAAGACGAGTAGCGCCTCCTCGTCCGCCAAGCCGCCGCACGCTCGTGCGGCAAGCCCCGGTGATACACTCACCCGGTCATGGACTGGAGTGTCGCCGGCATCGTCGTCTCGCTAATTGTGATCGTCGCCCTCGCCCTGCGCGGCTGGCACATCATCCTCATCGCCCCGCTGGCGGTCATCGTCACGGCTCTGTTTTCCGGCATGGAGATTCTGCCGCTGCTCACCGGCCCCTACATGAAGGGCTTCGTGAACTACGCCGGCAAGTTCTACCTCGTGTTTCTCACCGCGTCGATCTTCGGTAAGGCGATGGAGGACTCCGGCGCGGCGCGTTCGATCGCGCTGGCGATTCTGCGGCTCACCGGGCGCGGCAGCCAGTACAACGTGCTGCTGGCCATCAGCGCCATCACGCTCGGCCTCACCTATGGCGGCGTGAGCCTGTTCGTCGTCATCTTCGCTGTCATCCCCATCGCCCGGCCCCTATTCCGCGAACTCAACGTGCCCTGGCACCTGTTCGCGGCCGCCTTCACCTTCGGCCTCGGCTCCATCACGATGACGATGATCCCCGGCACGCCGTCGATCATCAACATCATGCCGACGCGCTACATGACCTCCTCGCCCACCTCGGCGCCGCTGCTGGGGCTGCTGGGCGCGGCGGTTCTGGTTGTGTTCAACCTCTGGTACATGCGATTTGCCCTGCGGCGCGCGGTGGCGCGCGGGGAAAGCTACGCCGCAACACCGGCAGGCGGGGCCGCTACGGAGCCCGAGGCGCCAGGCTCGCAGCCGGTGGGTCCGCATGTCGCCCTCTGCCTGTTGCCGCCCGCCACCCTCATCGTCCTGCTCAACGTCGTCAAGCTCGACATCCTGGTGGCCATGACGGCGGCCACGGCGGTCTGCGTGGCGCTCTTCTGGAGCCGCTTCGGTAACCTGCTCGACACGCTGAACCGGGGCGCGGTGAACACGGTGAACCCGATCATCAACACCTGCGCCGATGTCGGCTACGGCATGTCGATCGCCGCCACCGAAGGCTTCAAGACGGTCAGCGCCTGGCTGCTGGCCATGCCCGGCCATCCGATCATCTCGCTCTCCATCGCCACCAACATCATGGCCGGCATCTCCGGTTCGGCCTCCGGCGGACTGGGCATCATCCTGGAGACCATCGCGCCTAAGTACCTTGCTCTCGGCCTCAGCCCCGACCTCGTCCACCGCATCTGCGTCATGTCGGCCGGCGCCTTCGATGCGCTGCCGCACAACGGTGTCGTCATCACCACGCTGGCTGTGGCCGGACTCACCCACTCGAACTCCTACAAGCACGTCTGGTGGGGGCACGTCGTCGCTACCGTGATTGCGCTGGCGATCGTCATTCCGGTGGGCATCCTGCTCTACTAATTCGCGTCCGCGAGGGATACACTAGGGATCGTTATGATCACCCGCCGCACCGCACTGGCCGGCCTGGCCGGAAGCGCCGCAGCATTGGCCTCTCCGCCGAACGGAGCCAACCCGCTGCCCATCTGCGCCTTCTCGAAGCACTTTCAATGGACCGACGTGAAGGAGACCGCGGCGCTCTGTAAGGAGATCGGCTACGACGGTGTCGACCTCACCGTGCGCGCCGGTGGCCATGTGCTGCCCGAACGCGTTGCCGACGATCTGCCGCGCGCTGTCGAGACGATCCACAAGGCGGGTCTCTCAACGCCCATGGTGACGGCGGGCATCGTCGACGCCACCTCGCCGCATGCCGAAGCGATCCTCAAAACACTGGCCTCGCTCAACATCAAGCGCTACCGCTGGGGCGGTTTCCGCTGGGACGAAAAGAAGGCGCCCGAAGCGCAGCTGAAGGCCTACTACGAGAAAACCAAGGACCTCGACGCGCTCAACCGCGCCCACGGCATGTGCGCCATGTATCACACGCACTCAGGCCCCGGGCAGTTCGGCAATGCGTTTTGGGACATCTTCACCGTCACGCGCGAGTTCAAACCGGAGTCGATCAGCATCAACCTTGACATCGGCCATGCCACGGTGGAGGGCGGCTACGGCGCATGGATGTCCACCTCGCGTATGATCCTGCCCTACACGCGCGGCATCGCCGTGAAGGACTTCTATTGGGAGAAGAACGCCAAGGGCGTGTGGGCCCCGCGCTGGTGTTCGCTCGGCAAGGGCATGGTGAACCTCACGCGCTTCCTCGGCTACGTGAAAGAGGCCGGGTTCACCGGCCCCGTTCAGCTTCATATGGAATACCCGGAGGTGGGCGATGCCCATGCCGGCAAGGGCATGACCATCGAGCGCTCCGAATTCCTCCGATTGATGAAGAGCGATCTGGCCACACTGCGCGCGGCCATGAAGACGGTGGGCCTGTAGCGCGCGGCCTTAGGCAGCGACTTCGAACAAGGCGGGCGCGGCCGGTGTCTGCGCAGCCGTGGCGGCGGCCACTTGCGGGCGCAGCGGCGGGGTCAGCCGTTCGCCGCCCAGCAGCGACTGCATCTGGAGCGCGTTGATCACGCTCCTGCCGCCGCCGTCGTTGGCGAACACCACGTAGACCTCCTCGGCGAAGCGGCGCAGATGTTCGATGCGCGGTTGCCAGGCTTCCATCTCGACCAGTGAGAAGAAGTGGTTGTGGCCTGTGCGCTGGCCGTTGCGCGTGGCTTCGCGGTCGTCAAACTCGGCGAAACTCGTGCCTGTTTGCGGACCGTACAGCTTCACATAGCCGACGCGCGTGGTGAGCCACGAGGCCGGCGCGGTGGCGCGCAGCGAACGCGGCTGGTCGAGATTGCAGAAGCCCACCTTGTAATCCACCAGAGTGCCGATGGCCTCCTCCACCGTCCAGGAGGCATGCCGCAACTCGGCCACCAGCGGGAACGCCGAAAAAGCGCGGCGTAGTTGGATCAGGAAGTCGCGGTTCTCGCCCGTGAAGCGGAACGAGGAGGGGAACTGCATCAGCAGCGCGCCCAGTTGGCCGCGATCCAGCAACGGGTGCAGGCTTTGCGTGAAAAGCGCCACCGAGGCGTCGTCCAACTGCCGCTCATGCGTGAACTGGCGGTGCAGGCGCGCCGTGAATTTGAACTGCTCGTTGTGGGCCACCTTGGCGCCCCACAGCTTAGTCAGTTCCGGGCGGTGGAACTGATACATCGTGCTGTCGATTTCCAGCGTGTCGAGCCGCTGCGCCAGGAACTCAAGGGGATGGAAGCCGCGCGCCTGGGGGCGGGGAAACACCGCGCGGTCCCACCCGGCGTGCATCCAGCCAGACGCGCCACAGCGCGGACCAGGCGTGGAAGATGCGGAGACGGAGGTGCCGCTCCGCAAAGAAAGGGAATGAGTCATGGCTGCCTCTCCTTGGCGACGAGTATTTCGCTGTCTGTTCGCCACCAGAATACGAGAGGGCGAAGAAAAGGTCAAGGAGAAAATGTGAACGCGATTATCGATTTTTTTACGCGCGGCTGTAACATCCCCCGGTACCCCCGCGCCCTATAGACATCCCCGTTACGACAGCGGGCGCCATCACCCCTCATCACCCAACACAGGCGCCCGCTCCTCTCAGATTCTTCTCCGCATTTCCTACCTATTCATTAAACATTCCTTCAAACAGGACGCTGCTCAGGTAGCGCTCGCCAGAGTCTGGCAAAATCACCACGATCGTCTTGCCTGCCATCTCCGGTTCGTGCGCAAGCCGCACTGCCGCCGCGGCAGCAGCGCCGCAGGAGATGCCGCACAGGATTCCTTCCTGCGCCGCCAACCGCCGGGCCATCTCGATGGCCTCGTCATTGCTTACTTGCTCGACGCGGTCCACCATCTTCAGGTCGAGTGTGTCGGGGATGAAGCCGGCGCCGATCCCCTGGATCTTGTGCGGCCCGGGCTTGATCGCCTCGCCTTTGAGCGTTTGCGTGATCACCGGGCTTGCCGTCGGTTCGACGCCCACCGCCACGATCTTCTTCCCCTTTGCCTCTTTGAAAAACCGCGAAATGCCGGTGATCGTCCCGCCGGTGCCGATGCCGCTCACCAGCACATCCATTCCGCCGTTGGTGTCGTCCCAGATTTCCGGACCGGTGGTTTCAAAGTGGATCTTCGGGTTGGCCGGGTTCTTGAACTGCTGTAGAAGCAGGAATCGTTTCGGATCGGCGGCGGCGATCTCCTCGGCCTTCTGGATGGCTCCGCGCATGCCGGCCGCGCCTTCGGTCAGCAGCAGTTTCGCGCCAAAGGCCTTCAGCACCTTGCGGCGCTCAATCGACATCGTCTCCGGCATGGTGAGCGTGATCGGGTAGCCGCGGGCCGCGGCAACGAAAGCCAGCGCAATGCCGGTGTTGCCGCTGGTAGGCTCCACCAGTTCCATGCCCGGTTTCAGTGCGCCGCTCTTTTCAGCCTCCCAGATCATTGATGCGCCGATGCGGCACTTCACCGAATAGGCCGGATTGCGGCCTTCGATCTTGGCCAGGATGGTGACCGGGAGTCCCTGCGTCACGCGGTTCAATCGCACCAGCGGGGTACGGCCAATGCTCAATGAGTTGTCGTTGAAAACCATGAGTGCTCCTGATGAGGTGAGCCGCCGCGGGCGGCGTCTAGATTTCCCAATTCGGTATATAGCGGCTCTGCCGCTCCTGCCATGTGCGCGCGACCTCAGCCAGCGTGCAGTGGTCCAAAATGCCGCTCACGGCCGTTTCCACGCGCCCCCACATCTCTGAGAAGGGCGTCTCCTGCCGGCGCTTTCCCTGGTTGCGTCCCATACGGCCGCTCTCCACAAATCGCAGGATATCGCCCACGTTGATTTCATGCGGCGGTCGGGACAGCAGGTAACCGCCATCGGCGCCACGGCGCGACTCTACAAAATTTCCCTGCTTCAGCGCCGCCAGGATCAGTTCAAGGAACTTCTGGGGAATTTTCTGCCTCTGCGCGATGCCGGCGATCTTCACCGGTTCGCCCGGACGCTGCAGGGCGAGGTCGAACAGGGCCAGCAGGGCGTATTCACCCTTTACAGAGATGTTGAGAGGTCCCACGCTTGAATCACCTATTGCCTAGTAGAGATTATCTGATGGGGACAAGGGTCGTCAAGCGAGGCAAAGGTCCCTTACAAACCGTTGTGTTTGCGATACCAGCGGTCGGCGGTAGCGACAATGTGGGCCAGGTCGCTCGAAACCGGCTGCCAGTTGAGCTCAGCGATCGCTTTGGCCGGGTCGGCCACCAGTTCGGCCGGATCGCCGGCGCGGCGCGGGGCTTCCTGCACAGGAACCTTCACGCCACAGACCTCTTCGACGGTGCGGATGATCTCGCGCACGCTCGAGCCGCGACCGGTGCCGAGGTTGTACTCGCAGGTCGTGTTGGTGGCGCGGATGCGGTCGAGTGCGCGCAGGTGGGCTTGCGCCAGGTCGTCGACGTGGATGTAGTCGCGCACGGCCGTGCCGTCCGGGGTGGGGTAATCGCTGCCGTAAATCGAGATATGCGGGCGCTTGCCGTGAGCGGCGGCCAGGACGAGCGGGATGAGGTGCGACTCGGGCGAATGGTCTTCGCCGATGCGCGCTTCGGCGTCGGCCCCGGCGGCGTTGAAGTAACGCAGCTTTGCGGCGGCAACGCCATGGCTCAGCGAAAACCAGTCGAGCATGCGCTCCACCATGAGCTTGGTTTCGCCGTAGGCGTTCACCGGGTTCTTGGGGTGCGACTCGGGGATGGGCACCTGCTGCGGAGTGCCATACACAGCGGCCGTAGAGGAAAAGACGATGTGCTTCACGCCGGCGCGCTGCATGGCTTCGAGCAGGTTCAGCGAGCAGCCGACGTTGTTGCGGAAATACTTGCCCGGGTCCTGCATCGACTCGCCCACTTCGATATAGGCGGCAAAGTGAATGACGGCATCAATCGGGTGGCGCTTGAAGATGCTCTCAATGGCCGCCGTGTCGGCGAGTTCGCAGAATTCGAACTGGCCCCAGCGCACGGCCCAGTCGTGGCCCTTCACCAGGTTGTCGGCGACGATGGGATGATGTCCGGCTTCGGCGATGGCCTTCACCGTGTGGCTACCGATGTAACCCGCTCCGCCGGCAACAAGGATGTTCATCGCGGCTAACCCAGCAGCTTGGCGAGCTTTGAGCCCGGCACGACCAGAGTCTGGTTGCGCTCCGGTCCGGTGGAGACGCTGCCCACTTCCACTCCGGTGCGCTCTTCAAGGAAGCGCAGGTAAGCGCGGGCGCGCTCCGGCAGCGCATCGAGGTTATCGATGCCGAAGGTGGGCGTGTGCCAGCCGGGCAACATCTCAAACACCGGCTCGACCTTGGCCATCTCGCCCTGCGAGGCGGGCATTTCGGTCACCGTCTTGCCGTTGATCTTATAGGCCACGCACACCGGCACCTCGTCGAGTGAATCCAGCACGTCGAGCTTGGTGACGATGAGCGAATCGAAGCCGTTCACCATGGCCGTGTACTGCAGCAACGGCACATCGAACCAGCCGCAGCGCCGCGGCCGTCCGGTGACCGAGCCATACTCGTTGCCGGCCTTGCGAATGGCCTCACCGCGCTCGCCATGATCTTCGCTCGGGAACGGTCCGGCGCCGACGCGCGTGATATACGCTTTCGACACGCCGATGATGCCGTTGATGCGCGTGGGCGGAATGCCCGTACCCGTGGCCGCGCCGCCCGAGGCCGCGCTGGAACTGGTCACATACGGATAAGTGCCGTGGTCGACGTCGAGCATGGTGCCCTGCGCGCCTTCGAGCAAGATGCGCTTGCCGTCGCGCATGGCTCTGTGAAGAAGTGCGGCGGTGTCGCACACCATCGGGGCGATCTTGTCGGCATAGCCCAGGTATTCGTCGAGGACGTTGTCGTCCTGCTGCTGGATGCCGAAGGCGGCGGCGATGGTGCGCTTGTCTTTCTGCAACGGCGCGTAGAGTTCGGTGAACGTGGCGCGGTCGATCAGGTCGGCGATGCGGATGCCGCGGCGGCCGATCTTGTCCTCATACGCCGGACCGATGCCGCGCGATGTGGTGCCGATGGCCTTGTCCGGCGAGTCCTCGCTGATGCGCTCCACCATGCGGTGGAAGGGGAGGATGACGTGGGCGCGGTTGGAGATGCGCAACTGCGAGCGGACGTCGATGCCCAGCTTTTCGAGCGTGGTGATCTCCTCGATGAGCGCCTTGGGATCGATGACCACGCCGTTGCCGATGACGGCCATCTTGCCCGGCCGCAAGATGCCGCTGGGGATGAGCTTCAGGACATATTTCTGTTCGCCGATCCACACTGTGTGGCCTGCGTTGTGGCCACCCTGGTAGCGGGCGACGAGGTCGAAACGGTCGGAAAAGAGGTCGACGATTTTGCCTTTGCCTTCATCGCCCCATTGCGCACCAAGAACAATCAGATTAGCCATGTTGAGGGGAACCAAACCCTTGATTGTAGCGCGGGGGTGAATGGGGCGCGGGAAATCGGCTGCACAGCCCCCATCCGATGGCTTCGCCGCGCTACCATGCGGGCATGATGCGTGACATGCCGCGCGCTATCGTCCTCCTGATCCTCCCGGCTATCGCCTGGGCGCAGACCATCACCCCCGCGACGAGACCGGAGCCGCGCCTGCGTGTCTACACCGACCCGGCGGCGATTGCCCGCTACCTGTTGAGCCCGTCTGAAGAGACCCGCCGCCTGGGCTTCCGGCAAATGGGCGTGACGCTCAACTTTCCGAACAACTCTGTTCCGGACCTTGTAGACGTGCGTCTGCTCGCCACGAACCTTGACGACGATCAGGAACTGGAGCGGGTGCTCATCTACAGCTTCGAGCGTCGGCGGCTATCCGCTGCCCACGTGTTCGATTTCGACGGCAATGCCTGGTGGTGCGTGGGAGAGTTCGACGATAACGAGGGAAGCGAACTGATCGAGCTGAAGGGCGCGACGATGGCGTATCACGACGATCTGGTCGTGCGCGTTGGCGGGCACGGCACGGGGGTGGTCAAGACGCAGTTTTCAATCTACCGCCTGTGGGCCGGGCGGCTCTATCGAATCTTTCAAACGACGGAACGGCATGATTACGATACAACCTTCTTGACGAAACCGGGCCCATGGCGGTTTGAACGACGGCTACTGTACTTTCCATTACGCGACGAAACCCGCGGTAGCGTGCTCGTCGCGCACCATACCCGGTTGGTGGAAACCGCCCTTGATACCCTCCACCGGCCACTCTCGCTCAGTTGTGTTGTCTATCGGTGGGACCGATCCACGCTGAGCTTCGTACGTGACTCCGGCGCGGACGAGGACTGGTGTGTACCTGCCAGCCGGGAACCGCAGGCACGGGTCGTGGCGGCGATAGAGTAAAGGTGGAGTTCTTTCCAGACACACCGTGCGCCTGCGCATCCCCACAACCTGGCTCTGGGCCTCTGTAGCCGCGCTGCTGGTCGCCTTGCTGCTTTCGCTCGCGTTCCTCCAGTTCCGCTGGATCGACGCCGTCACGGTGGCCGAGCGCGAGCGCATGCAAGCGCACTTGCGCGCCGCCTCGGGCCGGCTGACGCAGGAGTTTGATCATGAGGTGATGCGCGCCTGCATGACCTTCCTCGTCGCCCCGTTTGAATGGCGCGAAGGCCATTGGCGCGACGTCGGCGGGCACGCCCGCGTGTGGCGGCAAACGGCCGCATTCCCCAACCTCATCCGCAGCATTTATGTGATCAACATCGAAGCTAATGGCGCCGCCGCCCTTCATCGCTATCAGGAAGGCGATCCCGCGCTCGCGTCGGCCAAGTGGGAGGAACGCTTTGAAAGCGTCCGCGCCAGGCTCACCACGGCGACCGGACAGGGCGGGCCACCCGTGCAATGGCGCATCGATACCGCGATTCCGGCGTTGGTGCTCTACGTCTCCGACACCGGCGCGCGCCAGGGCGAGCCGGGCGCAGGTCACGAAAAAGGAGCGGTGATTCTCGAATTGGATGAGGACTACCTGCGCCGCACGCTGCTGCCTGCGCTGGTGAGCAAACATCTTGCCGTGAGCGCCGGACTGGATTACGAGGTGGAGGTGCGCACGAGCGATGCGGGGCGGCTCATCTTTCCATCGCCGGCCGCACACGAACCGGGGGCAGGGAAGCCTGACCTGGAGCTTCCGTTTTTCGCGCTGCGTCCGGAGGAGGCCAGCCGCTTTGCGCCGCTGGCGGCGTTTGAGGCTTCAGGGCCGGGCCGCCGCGGGCAGGGCCAGCCCAAGGGACGTGGGCCACGCGCCGACCGGCCTTCTTTTCGAGGCCGCGGTCTGGCCGCGCAGAGTGTGCAGGGCGGCGGGGAAGGGCACTGGCGGCTGGCCGTGCGCCACCGCGCGGGTTCGCTCGAAGCGGCGGTGGACGGTCTGCGCAAGCGCAACCTCGCGCTCGGTTTCGCCATGTTGCTGCTGCTCGGCGCAAGCGTGCTGCTGATCGTCACGCTGACGCGGCGGACGCAGAAGTTGGCGCGCGCCCATTCCGAGTTCCTGGCCGGCATTTCGCATGAACTGCTCACGCCGCTGGCCGTCATCCGCTCCGCGGCCGACAACCTCGCCGATGGCGTAGCGGTCTCCAACGAGCGCGCCCAGCAGTATGGCGAGATCATCCGCAAGCAGAGCCGGCGGCTGTCTGAGATGGTCCAAGACGCTCTCGGCTTCGCCGTCGCCCAGAGCGTGGCCCGTGAACGCTTCCGTGAGGTGGCCGTCGAGGATGTGGTTCGCCGCGCCGTGGAAACCTGCCGCCCGGCGATCGCCGAAGCCGGCGTCGAATTCGTGCAGCAGGTGGAGCCGGGCTTACCCGCGATCCTCGGCGACGCCACCGCACTCTCCCACATGCTACGCAACCTGATCATGAACGGAGTGCAGTATGGCGGCTCTGGCGGATCGCTCGCCCTGAAGGTGAAGCGCGCGCGGACAAAGAGCGGGGATGCGGTCGAGATCACCGTGGAAGATAAAGGCGGGGGCATCGCGCCCGGCGAGTTGCAGCGCATCTTTGAACCCTTCTTCCGCGGCCAGGGCGCGGCGCAAATGCGGCTCCATGGCACTGGCCTGGGATTGAGCCTGGTGAAGCGCATCGCCGAGGATCATCGCGGCACGGTGAGCGTCGAGAGCCAGCGGCCGGGCGGAACGGTCTTCACCGTGCGGCTCCCGGCGGCGGGCGCAGAATAGAGCCGCCGCGGGCGCAGAATAGAAAGATAGTGTCGAAGAAAATCCTGGTGGTGGAAGACGAAGCCGATCTCGTGATGATGCTCGAGGATCGCCTGCGTGTCGAGGGCTATCAGGTGGAGGCGGTCGCCGATGGCGAGCGGGCGCTGGCACTCTTGCGCGAGCACGTTTATGACCTCGTACTGCTCGATGTCGGCCTGCCCGGCATGAGCGGCCTCGACGTCTGCCAGGAGCTGCGCCGCATGGGCTCGGCCGTGCCGGTGATCATGCTCACGGCGCGCTCCCAGGTGGTGGATAAAGTGGTCGGGCTCAAGCTGGGCGCCGACGACTACGTCACCAAACCGTTCGAGATGATGGAACTGCTGGCTCGCATCGAGGTGCTGCTGCGGCGCGCGCAGGCCAGCGTGCCGGCGGGTCCGGTGGTGGAGTTCGGCGATGTGGTGGTGAACCTGCGCGGCGCCGAGGTGCGGCGCGCGGGTGAACCGGTGGCGCTCTCGGCGCGCGAGTTCCAACTGCTGCGCTACCTCATTGAGCATCGCGGCGAAGCCCTTGGCCGCGACCAACTGCTGCGCGATGTCTGGGGCTACGAGTCGGCGCTCACCACGCGCACCGTCGATGTGCACGTGGGCTGGCTGCGGCAGAAACTTGAACCCGATGTGAAGCACCCGCGCTTCATCGTCACCCTCCAGGGCATCGGCTATAAGTTCGCCGGTTGAGCCTGTAGGCAGGCCATGCCCATCCCCGATGTAAAGAGGCGGTAAAGGACGTTTTACGCCCATTTTGCCGCTTTGTTTGTTTTGGTTGCGTCTCCACTAGCAGGAGATCAGAAAACAAGATTCAGAGGATCTCCAGGAAGCCGGCAGCCAGAAGGCCTCGGCGACCAGGTTCATACCAGAAATGCATAGGAGACAGATCATGAAACGCTTTTTCTTAACCACCACCCTCGCCGCGGGCATGTTCGTGTTCACGGCTCCCACGTTTGCCCAGTTCGTCGCCGGTTCGCCGCAGACGCCGGGCTTCAACGGCAACTCCGCCATGAAGGGCAAGCGGAATGGCCCCAACGACGGCACCGGCAACCAGGGCGCGGGCCCGAAAGACGGCACCGGCTACGGCGCCAAGTCAGGCAACCGGCAGGGCGGACAAAACGGCGGCGTGTGTGACAACACCGGGCCGAAGGGCCGTTCTTCGCAAGGCCGTAGCTCGCAGGGCAGCCGCGGAGGCCGCCGCTAGTAAGCGGCCGGCACGATCGACACGAACGAGACGATGAGGAGACTCCATCATGAACCGCACACCCCAATCCAACGCGTCCTTCTGGACGAAGATGCTCACCGTGGCCGGCGCCGCCATCCTGGCCGCCGCCCCCCTGCTGGCCCAGGCCAACGGTAACGGCAATGGCAGCGGACCCGCGAACAGGCCCGGCAGCGGGACCGGCGTTTGCACCGGCACATGCGTCGCCGCGCCCCAACCGCTGAGTGAAGCCGAGGCCGCCAGCCTGGCCTTCATGCGGGAAGAGGAGAAACTGGCCCGCGATGTCTACCGCCGGCTCTATGCCAAGTGGAACATCCGCTCCTTTGACCGCATCGCCGAAAGCGAGCAGCGGCACATGGATGCCCTTGGCCGCCTGCTGGAGCGCTACCAGCTTGCCGACCCGGCCGCGGGCAACGCGGAAGGTGTGTTCAAGAGCC
Organism: Acidobacteriota bacterium; assembly: GCA_017304135.1. GTDB lineage: Bacteria > Acidobacteriota > Terriglobia > Bryobacterales > Bryobacteraceae > JAFLBB01. Next base: position 31,469 of record JAFLBB010000021.1, read on the forward strand.
AGGAGTTGCAAAACCTGTTCAATGAACTGCTGGCCAAGGGTGAGCAATCCGTGAAGGACGCGCTCGAAGTGGGCGTGCTGGTGGAGAAGACCGATATCGCCGATCTGGAAAAGGCCCTGCCGGCTGTGGTCAACACCGAGGTGAAGCGAGTCTACACCTCGCTGCTGAGCGGATCGATGAACCATCTGGACAGCTTCGAAAGCCTCCTCGAGGTGGTCAACTGAACACAGACCATCCGGAAGCTGATCCAAGGGCTCCAGGGCAGGGTGAGGGACCTTGCTCTGGAGCCGCCTGCCTTTGTAGGCGGGCGAATCTGGGTGTGCGAAAATCGAGGAACCAGGGGCCGCTTGGCGATAAGCTCAGCGGCTCCACTTGCGTTTGGCAGCCGGGTTGCTATACTGAGAGGGTTCGCCTTCTGACCCCTGCTGTGGCCTTGCCAGGGCAGGCGGATTCAGGAAGAGGTGGACGCAGCTTTGGGAGGCCTGTCCGGCTAGCCTATCCCGGCAAGAACGCAGCAATGGGTTCGCGATTGGGGTGGGGGCACAGGGCGGCCGTTTGGACCAGGTCACAATATGTCTCGCAAAACCGGTAAGAAGTACACCGCTGCGCTCAAGCAGGTAGACGACAAGTTCTACACGTTGGAAGAAGCGGTTCCTCTCGTTCAGAAAATCAAGTTTGCCAAGTTCGATGAGACGGTCGAGGTGCACATGCGCCTCGGCGTCGATCCCAAGCACGCCGACCAGATGGTGCGCGGCACGGTTGTCCTGCCCAATGGTTTGGGCAAGAAGATTCGCGTGCTGGTCATCGCAGGCAGCGACAAGGTGAAGGAAGCCCAGGAAGCCGGCGCGGAGTTCGTGGGTGGCGAAGAGATGGTGCAGAAGATCCAGGGTGAAGGTTGGATCGACTACGACGCCGTGATCGCCACGCCGGACATGATGCGCTCGGTGGGCCGCCTTGGTAAAGTGCTTGGTCCGCGCGGCTTGATGCCGAACCCGAAAACGGGTACGGTGACGGCCGATGTGGCTGGCGCGATTCGCGAAATCAAAGCCGGTAAGGTGGAATTTCGCGTGGATAAAACGGGCGTGATTCACGCCCCGGTGGGCAAGTCGAGCTTCTCCACGCCGAAGTTGGTGGAGAACGCCAGCACGCTGATCGGCGCCGTGGTGCGCGCCAAGCCGGCGGCCGCCAAGGGCAAGTATGTGAAGAGCGTGACGGTGTGCTCCACGATGGGCCCCGGCATTCCGCTCGATGTCACCACCTACAATCTGACGGTGAAGGCTGTCTAGGCGCGACGAGGAAAGCCATGAAGAAGAAATCGCTCAAAATCGAAGAAGCCCAGCAGTTGCATACCGCGCTCGAGTCGACGCCGCACGTCTTCCTCACCGCGTTCGAAAAGCTCACCGTGGCGCAGGATTTCGCTTTGCGCAAAGCCGTGCGTGACGCCGGCGGCCGCTACAAGGTGATCAAGAACACGACGGTGGAGAAGGCGGCCAAGGGCACGCCCGCCGAGCCCATTCTGAAGGGCCTGGGCGGCATGAGTTCCATCGCCTACACAAGCACCGATCCGGTGGCCCTGGCTAAGGCGCTCACCAAGTATGCCAAGGAAAATCCCACGTTCACCTTTAAGGCGGGCGTGGTCGAGGGTCGCGTCTTTGAAGTGAGCCAGATTGAAGCTCTGGCCAACATGCCCTCGAAGGAAGCAATTTTCGCCAAGCTGTTGTATGTCATCAATGCTCCGGCGCAGCAGTTGGTGACGGCGATCAATGGCGTAGGCCGCAACCTGGCCGTGGTCATCGACCAGGGTGTGAAAGAAAACAAGTTCTCCGCGTAGATACGCACGGTCCCTCGCGGGCAGGCGTGATCGCGGTTCGAGTTCAAGGAAAAAAGGAGTTCGGGTATCATGGCGGACATCAACGCAATTGCAGAATCGATTCAGGGTCTGACGCTTCTTGAGGCGTCCTCGCTCGTGAAGATGTTGGAAGAGAAGCTGGGCGTTTCGGCGGCGGCTGCGGCCGTGGCCGTGGCGGCTCCGGCGGCCGGTGGTCCTGTGGCTGCCGCGGTCGAAGAGAAGACCGAGTTCACGGTGGTTCTCAAGGCGGCCGGCGCCAACAAGATCAACGTCATTAAGGTGGTCCGCGAGATCACCAGCCTGGGTCTGAAGGAAGCCAAGGACCTGGTGGACGGTGCGCCCAAGAATGTGAAGGAAGGCGTGACCAAGGACGAAGCCGAGGCGATCAAGAAGAAGTTCGTCGACGCCGGCGCCGAAGTCGAAGTGAAGTAACCGGGTGCGGGGCCTGTCCCCGCCAACACCGGCGGCCACCCGGGCGCGGAGCGTGGGCGGTTGCCGGAAGGCTCAGTGTGGACATCTTCCGCCGCGCGGCGGGGCCCGATCTAGGGTCAATTTGCCGCGCGGTTGGGTGTGTTTGACGCCAGTTTCTGGCGTTTGTTACACTTAAGTTGATCTCGGCCGGAGTCGGACTCGGAACTTGCGCTTGAATTTTTCCTTACATGACCGGGGCAGGGGTGTGTCTCCCTCTGCCTCCATCGTCGTTTCCCGTGTGTTTCTCCAGGGGGGAAGCTCGTGGGAATCGTGCGCCCCCGCCCGGCCCGCCGCGCGGCAGCAGGTTTCCTCATTCGTCATCTCCCCGCGCGAGGCCTTCCCCGCTTCGCCCAGCCGGATCCCCGGCGCATACCGGTCGAACGCCCCATGCGGATTTGCCCCGTGCAGCCAGCCAAGTGTAGTCCTGCCGTTGTTTGAGATCCAAGTTGCCGGTGAGCGCGCCCAAGGCCAGCGCGCCGCCAGCAGCTTGCTTGTTTCGTAGCCTGAACCCCGGGCCGGGCCAGCCTGAGTGGTGTGTGAGGAGTGAATCAATGCAGAACCCTTCAAACGGTTTCGAACGCGAGAGAGTTGATTTTTCCAAGATCAAAGCTTCGATCCCCATTCCTAATCTGATCGAGGTGCAGAAGAACTCCTACGAGCGCTTTCTGCAAATGGACCTGCTGCCGAACGAACGCGATGACCAGGGCCTGCAAAGCGTCTTCAGCAGCGTCTTCCCCATCACCGACTTCCGCGGCCTGTCTCAGCTTGATTTCGTTGACTATTCCATCGGCAACTGGGAGTGCAAGTGCGGATCACTGAAGGGTCTCCACCACCTGCGCTCCACCTGCCGCCAGTGCGGCGCCTCCATCCGCACCGACCCCTTCCACACCGGTGAAGTGCTGTGCGGCAAGTGCGGCACCTTTAACCGCAACATCGTCACCTTCTGCAACCGCTGCGGCGACCCGGTGGGCCTGCAGTTGAAATACGACGTGCCCGAGTGCGAAGAGCGCGGCATGACCTACGCCGCTCCGCTCAAGGTCACCATCCGGCTTACCGTCTACGACAAGGACGAGGCCGGCAATAAGACCGTCCGCGACATCAAGGAGCAGGAGGTCTTCTTCGGCGAAATCCCGCTGATGACCGAAAACGGCACCTTCATCATCAACGGCACCGAGCGCGTCATCGTCAGCCAGTTGCACCGTTCGCCGGGCGTCTTCTTTGAACGCGTGGCGGCCCAGGGCTACTACCTCGGCAAGATCATCCCCTACCGCGGTTCGTGGGTGGAGTTTGAGTACGACAGCAAGAACCTGCTCTATGTGCGCATCGACCGCAAGCGCAAGTTCTATGGCACGGTCTTCCTGCGCGCCCTCGGCTTCAAGAGCGACTCGGAGATCCTCAAGGCCTTTTACCGCGTGAGCGAATTGAGGCTCAAAAGCGGCAAACTGCTCATGCCCGTGAGCGAGTCGCTGCAGGATCTCAAGCTTAGCTACGCCATCAACAACAAGGCCGGCGAAACCGTGGTGACGCAAGGCAAGAAGATCACCCGCGGCGTGTTGCGCGAACTGAACAAGCAGAAGATCGAACAGGTGGAAGTGGCCGCCAACGATCTTGAGGGCGCCTATGTGGCTTCCGACGTGGTCGACATGACCACCGGCGAGATCCTGGTGGAAGCCAACCATGAGCTGACCTCCACCGTGATCGGCCGCATCATCGACGCCGAACTGCCCGCCGTGGAGATCTTCTTCCCCGAGCGCGACGACGCCGGCAACGTCATCTCGATGACCCTGAAGAAGGACAGCGTGAAGTCGCAGGACGACGCGCTGCTGGAAATCTACCGCAAGCTTCGCCCCGGCGATCCGCCTACACGCGACACGGCCACGGCGCTGTTCCAGGGCATGTTCTTCGACCCGCGCAAGTACGATTTCTCGCGCGTCGGCCGCATGAAGTTCAACATCAAACTGCATGACAACTCCGACTACGCGCCGGAGCGATGGCTGCGCGAGCAGGACGAGCGCGGCAAGCGCGGCGAAAAGGTGCTCCACCCGCTCGACCGCCGCACGCTGGACCAGGGCGACTTCATCGCCACCATCACCTACCTTCTGAAACTGCGCCGCCACGCCGGCCAGCCTGATTCGTCACACCGCGTGGATGACATCGACCACCTCGGTAACCGCCGCGTGCGCGCCGTCGGCGAACTGCTGGAAAACCAGTTCCGCATCGGCCTGGTGCGCATGGAACGCGCGATCAAGGAAAAGATGAGCGTCTACCAGGAGATGTCGACGGCCATGCCGCACGACCTGGTGAACGCCAAGCCCGTGATGGCGGCCATCCGCGAATTCTTCGGCTCCTCACAGCTGTCGCAGTTCATGGACCAGACCAACCCGCTCAGCGAAATCACGCACAAGCGGCGTCTGTCGGCCCTTGGACCAGGCGGCCTGTCGCGCGAACGCGCCGGCTTCGAGGTGCGCGACGTGCACCCGACCCACTACGGCCGCATCTGCCCCATCGAAACGCCGGAAGGCCCGAACATCGGTCTCATCAGCTCGCTCAGTTGCTTTGCGCGCATCAACGACTACGGCTTCATTGAAAGCCCGTACCGCAAGGTGCAAAACGCGCAGATCGTCGACGAAGTGCTGGTGCTGAATCCGGGCGACACCAGCTATAAGGTGGGCGACGTGCTCACGCGCGGGGCGGCCGAAAAGGCCATCGCCGCGTTGGGCGCCAAGAAGCAGCCCATTGAGTATGAGGCCCACTGCGAATACCTTTCGGCGTGGGAGGAAGACAAGTACATCATCGCCCAGGCCAACGTGGAGATCGACGAGGTCGGCCACCTGGTTCCGGAACTGGTGAACGCGCGGCAGACGGGCAACTTCGTGCTCAAGCAGCGTGACGAGATCGAGTACATGGACGTCAGTCCGAAACAGCTCGTCTCGGTCGCCGCTTCGCTCATTCCGTTCCTGGAAAACGACGACGCCAACCGCGCCCTCATGGGTTCGAACATGCAGCGCCAGGCCGTGCCGCTGCTGCGCGCCGATTCGCCCATCGTCGGCACCGGCATGGAGCAGGTGACCGCCCGCGACTCCGGCGCCGTCGTGCTCTGCAAGCGCGCCGGCGTGGTCGACTCGGTCGACTCGACGCGCATCATCGTGCGCGTGGACGGCTCGGCGGCGGCTCACGAAGGCCAGATGTCGCGCGAAGTCGGCGCCGACATCTACCAGCTCACCAAGTTCAAACGCTCCAACCAGAACACCTGCATCACGCAGAAGCCGATCGTCAAGGTGGGCCAGCGCGTGAAAAAGGGCGACGTGCTCGCCGACGGCCCTTGCACCGACCTCGGGGAACTGGCGCTCGGCCGCAACGTCCTGGTGGCCTTCATGCCATGGCGCGGCTACAACTTCGAGGACGCCATCGTCGTCAGCGAAAAGCTGGTGAAGGAAGACTACTACACCTCGGTCCACATCGAAGAGTTCGAAATCGAGGCCCGCGACACCAAGCTGGGTCCCGAAGAGATCACGCGCGACATTCCCAACATTAGCGAGTCGTTCCTCAAGAACCTCGACGAATCGGGCATCATCCGCATCGGCGCCAGCGTCAAGCCGGGCGACATTCTGGTGGGCAAGGTGACGCCGAAAGGCGAAACGCAGCTGACGCCGGAAGAGAAGCTGTTGCGGGCCATCTTCGGTGAAAAGGCCGGCGACGTGAAGGACGCTTCGCTTTACTGCCCGCCGGGCATTGAAGGCGTGGTGGTGGACGCGAAGGTGTTTTCCCGCAAGGGCGCCGAACTCGATGAGCGCTCCAAGGCCATTCTCGAATCGCAGGTCGAACGGCTCCACCGCAACCTCGAGGACGAAAAGCGCATCCTCAACGACGAGCGCTCCAAGCGCCTCATGCACCTGCTCGGCGGCCAGCAGTTGCAGGCCGACCTGCACGACGACAAGACCAACAAGAAGCTGCTCAGCAAGGGCATCGACATCACCGAAGAGGTGGTGGAAAAGCTTAAGGCTCGTGACCTGAAGCGCATGAAGCTGAAGGACCGCGACCCGCGCGTCAACGAGCAGATCGACGAAATCGAGGAGATGACGTCGCGCCAGATCCAGGTGCTCGAAAAGATCACCGAAGAGAAGATCGCCAAGCTCAAGAAGGGCGACGAACTGCCGCCCGGCGTGATCAAGATGGTGAAGTGCTACATCGCCATGAAGCGCAAGCTGAGCGTGGGCGACAAGATGGCCGGACGCCACGGCAACAAGGGCGTCATCGCGCGCATCGTGCCCGAAGAGGATATGCCCTATCTGCCCGACGGAACGCCGGTGGAGATCGTGCTCAATCCGCTCGGCGTGCCTTCGCGTATGAACGTCGGCCAGATTCTGGAAACGCACCTCGGCTGGGCCGGCGCCAAGCTGAAGGTCAAGTACGCCACGCCGGTGTTTGACGGCGCCACCGAGAAGGACATTAAAACCCAACTCGACAAGGCCGGCCTGCCCAGCTCGGGCAAGGTGCTGCTGCTCGACGGCATGAGCGGCATTGCGTTCGAACAGCCGGTGACGGTGGGCATGATCTACATGCTGAAGCTGTCGCACCTGGTGGACGACAAGATCCACGCGCGCTCCATCGGACCGTACTCGCTCATCACCCAGCAGCCGCTGGGCGGCAAGGCGCAGTTCGGCGGACAGCGCTTCGGCGAAATGGAAGTGTGGGCGCTCGAAGCCTACGGTGCGGCCTACGTTCTGCAGGAACTGCTCACCGCGAAATCAGACGACGTCTATGGCCGCGCCAAGATCTACGAGGCCATCGTGAAGGGCGAAGCCGCCGCCGAACCCGGCGTGCCGGAATCGTTCAACGTGCTGATCCGCGAGCTGCAGTCGCTGTGTCTCGATGTGGAATTGATGAAACGTCCGGCGGAGCTGCCCGATACAGCTCTGGCGGCCGACTAACGGGAATAGCCAAGAAAGAGGAAAGGAGCAAAAGCTTATGTACAGAGCTGCAGCCTATGACCGGGCGAATCTGATCGCGGATTTCGATTCGATTCGCATTTCGTTGGCATCCCCGGAGAAGATCCGCAGCTGGTCGCACGGTGAAGTGACCAAGCCGGAGACGATCAACTACCGCACCTTCAAGCCCGAGCGCGACGGCCTGTTCTGCGCGCGCATCTTTGGACCGATCGCCGACTGGGAGTGCTTGTGCGGCAAATACAAGCGCATGAAGCACCGCGGCGTTATCTGCGACAAGTGCGGCGTCGAAGTGACGCTCACCCGTGTGCGCCGCGAACGCCTCGGCCACATCGAACTGGCCAGCCCCTGTTCGCACGTCTGGTTCTTCAAGGGCCTGCCGAGCCGCATCGGCTACCTGCTCGACATCACGCTGCGCGACCTGGAACGCGTGCTCTACTTTGAAGCCTTTGTCGTGGTCGACCCCGGCGAATCGGGCCTCTCGCTCGGCGAAGTGGTCACCGACGAGCGCAAGCGCGCCCTCGACCAGGAGTTCCCCGGCAAGTATGTCGCCATGATGGGCGCCGAGGGCATCAAGGAACTGCTCAAGAAGGTCGACGTCGAATCGCTCTCGCTGGAAATCCGCGAGCGCATGAAGACCGAGCAGTCGCAGCAGAAGAAGTTGAAGTTCGCCAAGCGCCTGCGCGTGGCCGAGTCGTTCCGCAAGTCGGGCAACAAGCCGCAGTGGATGATCCTCGACGTGCTGCCGGTGATTCCGCCCGAACTGCGCCCGCTGGTGCCGCTCGATGGCGGCCGCTTTGCCACCTCCGACCTCAACGACCTCTACCGCCGCGTCATCAACCGCAACAACCGGTTGAAGAAGCTCATGGAGCTGCACGCCCCCGACGTCATCGTGCGCAATGAAAAGCGCATGCTGCAGGAAGCCGTCGACGCGCTGTTTGACAACGGCCGCCGCGGCCGCGTGCTGCGCGGCGCCAACAACCGCCCGCTCAAGTCCCTCTCCGACACGCTCAAGGGCAAGCAGGGCCGCTTCCGCCAGAACCTGCTCGGCAAGCGCGTCGACTACTCCGGCCGTTCGGTCATCGTCGTCGGTCCGGAACTGAAGCTGCACCAGGCCGGCCTTCCCAAGAAGATGGCCCTCGAGCTGTTCAAACCCTTCATCTATCACCGCCTGGAACAGCGCGGCCATTGCACGACGATCAAACAGGCCAAGGAGCTCGTCGAGCAGCAGGACGCCGTGGTGTGGGACATCCTCGAGGAAGTCATCCGCGACCACCCCATCCTGCTCAACCGCGCCCCCACGCTGCACCGCCTCGGCATTCAGGCCTTTGAACCGGTGCTGGTGGAAGGCAAGGCGCTCCGCATTCACCCGCTAGTCTGCACGGCCTTCAACGCCGACTTCGACGGCGACCAGATGGCCGTCCATATTCCGCTGTCGCCCGAGGCGCAAATCGAAGCCTCGACGCTCATGCTGGCGGCCAACAACATCCTCTCGCCCGCGCACGGCGCGCCCATCGCCACACCGTCGCAGGACATGGTGCTTGGCCTTTACTACCTCACCAAATCTCGCCACGGCTCCAAGGGTGAGGGCCGCACCTTCGCCTCCATCGACGACGTGCTGATCGCCCTCGAAATGGGCGAAGTGGAAACGCTCACGCCGATCAAGCTGCGCTACACGGGCCGCGTCATCGACCTCACCAAGGCCTTTGACAGCCAGAACATCCTCCACACCGAGCCGGTCGAGTATGCCAAGCAGTACATGGACACCACCGTCGGCCGCGTGATTCTCAACGACGTGCTGCCCGACGACATGCCGTTCATCAACGGCCTGCTGAAGAAGAAGGGCCTCACGCAACTGGTGCAGTTCTGTTACCTCAAGTTCGGCCTGCACATCACCGTGCACATGCTCGACGACATCAAGCAGATGGGCTTCCTCTATGCCACGCGCGCCGGCATCTCCATCGGCATCGATGACATGGTCGTCCCGGATAACAAGTTCGCGCTGGTGAGCGAGGCCCAAAAGGCCGTGATGGAAGTCCAAGCGCAATACCAGGAAGGCGCCATCACCCAGGGCGAGCGGTACAACAAGATCATCGAAATCTGGTCGAAGGTCACCGAGCGCGTCTCCGACGAAATGTTCAAGAAGATGGAGGACGACGACCGCACCGGCCGTTATCTCAATCCGATTTACATCATGGCCGACTCCGGCGCCCGCGGTTCGCGCCAGCAGATCCGCCAGCTCTCCGGCATGCGCGGACTGATGGCCAAGCCCAACGGCGAGATCATCGAGACCCCCATTACGGCCAACTTCCGCGAAGGCCTGAACGTGCTGCAGTACTTCATCTCCACGCACGGCGCGCGCAAGGGCTTGGCCGACACGGCGCTCAAAACGGCCGACTCCGGCTACCTCACCCGCCGTCTTGTTGACGTGGCCCAGGACGTCATCATCACCGAACAGGATTGCGGCACCGTGGAGGGCATCGAAGTCGAGCCCATCACCGAAGCCGGCGAAACCATTGAGCGCCTCTCGGATCGCATCATCGGCCGTGTGCCGCTTGAAGACATCCGCGATTACGAGAACCAGATTCTCGCCCCGGTCAACTCGGTTATCACCGAGGATGTGGCCACGCAGATCGAAAAGGCCGGCATTGAGCGCGTCCGCATCCGCTCCGTGCTCACCTGCGAATCGCGCCGCGGCGTCTGCCAGCTCTGCTACGGGCGCAACCTCGCCTCGGGCCGCCTGGTGGAACGCGGCGAGGCTGTCGGCGTCATCGCCGCCCAGTCCATCGGCGAACCCGGCACGCAGCTCACCATGCGTACCTTCCACATCGGCGGCGCGGCCACCAGGGTGGCCGAACAGTCGACTCAGGAAGCGCGCAGCGCGGGCTATGTGAAGTACATCGAAATCAACACGGTCCGCAACGCCAAGGGCGAGATCGTGGCCATGAACCGCTCCGGTAAATTGGCCGTTCTCGACGAGAAGGGCCGTGAGCGCGAACGCTACGAGGTGGTCTACGGTGCGAAAGTCCTGTTTGAGGACGGCGCGCGCGTGGAAGAGAACGCGATCCTGCTTGAGTGGGATCCCTACACCTTCTCGATCCTCACCGAAATCAGCGGTGTCGTGAAGTACAAGGATCTCATTGAGGGCGTCACCATGAAGGAAGAGGTCGACGAAATCACCGGCCTGTCGCAGTGGGTGGTGATGGACTCGCCGGACGAAAAGAAACTGCCGGCCATCCTCATGCATCCGCCCGGCGGCCACAAGGCCGACGAGAAGCGCTACCTCATGCCGACGCATGCCCACTTGATGGCCATCGACGGTGAAGAGGTCCACGCCGGCGACGTGCTGGCCAAAATCCCGCGCGCCACCACCAAGACCAAGGACATCACCGGCGGTCTGCCCCGCGTGGTGGAACTGTTTGAAGCCCGCAAACCGCGCGAAACCGCCGTCATGGCTGAAATCAACGGCACGGTGAAGTACGGCGAAATCAGCAAGGGCACCCGCAAGATCTATATCGTCGGCGAAGACGGCGAACAGCGCGAATACGCACTGCCGCGCGGCGTTCACATCCGCGTGCAGGAAGGCGAGCGCGTCGGCGCTGGCGAGCCTCTGATGGACGGCCCGCTGAATCCGCACGACATTCTGAAGGTCAAGGGCCAGAAGGAACTGCAGAAGTACCTGGTCAATGAAATTCAGGAAGTCTACCGGTTGCAGGGCGTCAACATCAACGACAAGCACCTTGAGGTGATCTCGCGCCAGATGATGCGGTGGATCAAAATCACCGACATCGCCGACAGCGAGTTCCTCCCCGAGGAGATCGTCGACCGCTTCAAGTTCCGCGAAGAGAACGACCGTGTAATCGAAGCCGGCGGCCGCCCTGCCCAGGGCCAGCCGACCCTGCTCGGCATCACCAAGGCCTCGCTGTCGACCGACTCGTTCATCTCGGCGGCGTCGTTCCAGGAAACCACCCGCGTGTTGACCGAAGCCGCCATCAACGGTCGTGTCGACTACCTGCGCGGTCTCAAGGAAAACGTCATCATGGGCCGCCTCATCCCGGCCGGCACCGGCATGGATTACTACCGCCGCGTGAAGATCGCCGGCGAGGACGTGGTGGAAGAGGAACTTCTGCCGGAGAGCGAGGCCGCCATGGCCGAAGGCATCCCCGGATACGAAGACGAGACGCGCAACCTCTTTGCCGGCGGCCTCGACGACACGCCCAGCGAAGACGTGATGGCCGACGTCGAATAGACTCACTCCAGACTGCTGCAAGGGCCCCGGCTACGGCCGGGGCTCTTTGCTTTTCCGCCTACCCGTTGACTCCCGCCGCGCCGCGTTGCATGAATAGTGCAACCGCCGGCCTCGCCGCCGGGACTGTACAGGAGGCCTACCGTATGAGTGAACATCCGCCGCCAGGGTGGAACGGCATCATGGAGATTGATCCCTCCGAGGACACCGTCATGGAGCGCCGCGACCTCTTTCGCGGGGCAGGCACAGTGGCCGCCTGGCTGGCCGCTTCGCGCGGAGCCGCCGCCGCCCCCGCGCCCGACGGCGCCGTGCCCGAAGCCAAACCGGGCCCAACACTACCCTGTGTCCCCTTCGGCAAACACAAAGTCTCGCGCCTCATCGCCGGCGCCAACACCATCTACGGCTACTCGCACTTCAACTACGTCTTCAGCGCCCACATGGGCGAATACCACAGCACGCCGCGCGTGCTCGCCTTCCTGCGCGAGTTGGAGCGCTCCGGCGTCACCACCTGGCAGGCCAGTTGGAGCGAGCGCCTGGAGACCGATTGGACCGCCTACAAGGAGCAGGGCGGCAAACTCGACCTGCTCATGCTCTCCAAGCCCACCTTCAACGACGAACCCGAAATGGTGAAGCGCGCCGCCAAGCTCAAGCCGCTCGGCCTTGCCCAGCACGGCGCCGCCACCAACCGCTTCTGGGACGCCGGCCAGATGGACCGCTGCGTCGACTACCTCAAGCGCATCCGCGACACCGGACTCATGGTCGGCCTTTCCTGCCACAATCCGCTCATGGTCGAGTACTCCGAAGAACACAACTGGGATGTCGACTACTACATGACCAGCCTCTACTACATCAACCGCCCGCGCGCCGAGTTTGAACGTATCCTCGGCCAGGTGCCGATCGGCGAGATCTACCTGCCCTCCGACGTGCCCAAGATGCTCGCCACCATCCGCAAAGTGAAGAAGCCCTGCCTGGCGTACAAGGTGCTCGCGGCGGGCCGCACCGTCAATTCGCCGCAGCAAGTAAAGGAACGCATGGCCGTGGCGCTCAAAGGCATCAAGCCCGCCGACGCAGTCATCATCGGTATGTACCAGCGCTTCAATGACCAGATCGGCCAGACGGCGCAGTTCACCCGCGAGATCCTCGCCTAGCCTCGCGCATCACCACTTCGGTTGCGTACACTATCAGCGATGAAACTCGCGCTTGCTCTCCTCATCGCCTCCGCCGGCACGCTCGCCTTCGCCCAGGGAACGCCCGAACGCATCAAGGTCCACGGTAAGAGCCTCGAAGGCAACCTTTCGGCCGATCCAGCCGATCGCGACGTCTCGGTTTACCTGCCGCCCAGCTATAAGAAGGACAAGAACCGCCGCTATCCCGTCGTCTACTTCCTGCACGGCTTCACCGACAGCGACCAAAAATGGTTTTGGGAGGAGAAGCACTGGATCAACCTGCCCAAGGTGCTCGACCGTTCCCTCGCCGAAGGCGCGGCCGAAATAATCGTCGTCATGCCCAACGCCTTCACCTTCTTCCAAGGCAGCATGTATTCGAACTCGGTCACCACCGGCGATTGGGAAAGCTACGTCGCGCGCGAGCTGGTTGCCCACGTCGACAGCCACTACCGCACGCTTGCCCGCCGCGAAAGCCGCGGCATCGCCGGCCACTCCATGGGCGGCTACGGCACGCTGCGCATCGGCATGAAGAACCCAGATGTGTTCTCGGCCCTCTACGCTCTCAGCCCCTGCTGCATGACTCCCGGCGGCACATCGCGCGGTCCGCAGCCCGACCTTTCCCACGTCCGCACCGCCGACGACGTGGCCAAGCTCAACTTCTTCCAGAAGGCCTCGCTTGCCGGCGCGGCGGCCTGGTCGCCCAATCCGCAAAACCCGCCGCTCTACCTCGACCTTGCGCCGCGCGACGGCAGCGTGCCGCCCGAACTGATGGCGCGCTGGGCCGCTAATGCGCCGCTCGCTTTCGTCGACCAGTACATCACCCATCTCAAACGCTACAAGGGCATCGGCTTCGACGCGGGCGACCAGGAAGCCGTCATCGGCCGTGATGCCAAGGCTTTCAGCGCCAAACTGCAGGCCTACAGCTTGCCGCACGACTTTGAGATCTACCCCGGCAACCACACCAATCACATCGACGAGCGCATCGTGAAGAAGACGATGCCCTTCTTCACGCGCCATCTGGAGGCCGGCAAGAAGCGTTAAGGCAGCAGTTCGTACACCACGTAGGCGAAGCGCTTCGAGTCCGGCGCCCACGAGTTCACGTTAACGCTTCCTTGTCCGCCGAAAAATGTGACCAGCGTGTCCACCATGGGGTTTGCCTCCGGCTTTTTTCCCGGGGCTTTGATCATGCGCAGCGTCATGCCGGGCATGCGGCCGTTGTGACCCTCGGTGCCCGCCGGGAACGTGAGGAACACAATCCGTTTGCCGTTGGGCGAGGGATGCGGGAACCAGTCTTCGCCGGCATCGCTGGTGATCTGCTGCGCCAGTGTGTCACCCTCTCCGCCGCCCGCCGCCGGAATGCGCCAGATGTTCCAGCCATCCTTGCGATTCGAGTTGAAGTAGATCCACTTGCCGTCTGGCGAGTAATCCGGACCGTCGTCGTAGGCGCCCGCCGAGGTGAGCCGCAACTCCTCTCCGCCCGTTGGCGCTACGCGGAACAACTCATACTTCCCGTTGCGCTGGCCCACGAACGCGAGCCACTTGCCGTCGGGCGACCAGCCGTGAAAGTAACTCGGCGCGGCAGGCGTGAGCAGCTTCGTACCGCTGCCATCGGCTGCGGCAAGGAACACCTGCGACTGCCGCGACGACGGGCTCGACGCCGAAAACGAGAGCCACTTGCCATCGCGCGACAGATCATGGTCGTTGTTGCAGCGGAATCCCTCTCCGACTGAAATCAACTGCGGCGTCGCCACACCATCCAGCGGCAACCGGTACAGGTTCCCGCCCGCGTTGATCAACAGCCACTTTCCATCGCGCGACCAGTTGGGCGCCTCGACAACGCCCTCGGCTTCATACACTGTCTTCGAATTCCGGCTCGTCAAATCGAAAATCGTCACCTTGCTGCGATACCGCGGCGCCACCTCCAGCCGCACATTGGTGAAGACAACCGTCTCGAGCACCTTCGCATCGTGCGAGCACACGCCGAGCCCGACATAGATCGGGCCGGAGAGTTCCACCGCCTGCGGTCCTGATGCGGACAGAGGTTCATCTGGCTTGCCCGCCTGCATCGTGAACTGGTTGCCGCGCCGCTGCAGCCGCAGGCGCACGGGGCCGCTCACACTTGAGCGCAACTCCGCCGTTGGTCCGCCTGCAGCCGCGCGGTATTGCAGTGAGCTCAAGCCATCGCCATGCACAGCAGCGTCCGCATAAGCCGCCCCCGCGCTCAGATCCTGCCGCGCCATGAGCACGGCCTTGCGATGCGCATTCACGCCCGCGCCCACAAACTGGACATCCGCCGTCAGCGTGAAGTCGCCACTGACGCGCCGGTAGACGAAATGAAAAGCGTCCTGCGTCCCCCAAATGTTCGCGCCGCCACCCGTGATGCGATACGTTCCTCCCTCGGCGCCAAACTCCAGGCCACCGCTAAGCGGTAACTCGCCCACTCCGCCGTGAGCTTCGTGAAAGGGAGCCTGCTGCCCGCGCAGAGGCGCAAGAATCAACAGGCAAGAGAAGGCGAACATCAACACCGATCGCATATCCACGCCAGCATATCACCCGCCGATTGCCCCTCTGCGCCGAAACCGCCTTCAGCCGCGCGTTGTTCAATGAGACACAATGCGCGCCGTTAGCATACTCCTCCTGGTATCCGCCGCCGCGGCCGGAATAGCGGCCCTCACCCCGCATCATCCGGACATCCCTCCTCCGGGCCGGTTCGTGACGGTGGACGGCGCGCGTCTCCATCTTTGGTGCATCGGCCACGGCTCGCCCACGGTGGTTCTTGAGGCTGGCCTCGGCGGCACAACGTTGCAATGGTCGTGGCTGCAGCCGGAACTGGCGCAGTCCACACGCGTCTGCTCGTATGATCGGCCGGGACTTGGATGGTCTGATGCGTTGTCCATGACGCACGATGGCCGTTCACAGGCCCGCCTTCTCCATCTCCTGCTCAACGCCGCGGGCGAGGCTGGCCCCTTCGTCCTCGTGGGCCACTCCATCGGCGGAAGCTACGCGCGCCTCTATCGCGACCAGTTCCGCAACGATGTGCAAGGAATCGTCCTGCTGGATTCCGTGCAGTCAGGCTATTGCGAGCGCATGCCGGGCGCTGAGCAATCCATGCGCGACCTCGCCTCGCGTCTTGCCCTCAGCCGCCGCGGCGCTCAGCTGGGCGCCGCATCCCTCCTGATGCCCACGCCTGCCACCTACAGCCAACTGCCCGAACCCGTGCACCCGGCCCTCAAGAGCTTTCTCAACTCGCCCACCCACCTCGAAGCCATGCAGGGTGAAGCCGAGCAGTGGTTCGAAACCATGAAGCAGATCAGTTCGGTGCGGCCCCTAGGCTCGCTCCCGCTGCTCGTGCTTTCAGCCGAAGTGAGCGGCGGGCCCGTGCGTCGTGAATGGATGCCCTACTGGCGGGAGATGCAGAAGGACCTCGGCATGCTATCGCGCCAATCCGAGGTGCGCGTCGTCCCCGGCTCCAATCACGAGAGCATCGTCACCAGCCCCGCGCACGCTGGCCATGCCGTGCGCGCCATTCTCGATTGGATGTGCACCGTCACGCTGTAGAGCCCGCTCCAGGCCCGCCGCTACAGGCCCGTCTGCGCCGGCAGAATCACCATCGGCGTGCGGTGGAAGGCAAACTTCTTCCCCGCTTTGTCGACCACGCTCACCTGGCACAAGTAATCCCCGGGCGGCAGGTTTTCCAGTGGTACCCGCAACTGCACCGGCACCGACAGCGATTTTTCACTGGGCCGCGAATCGATCACCACCGCCTCCGATTCCAGCGCCTTCCCCTTGCGGTTGAACAAACTGACGCTCGCTTCCAGATCGAGCGTCTGCGCCGGCGTCGAGCCTGGCTCGTAGACCTCAAACAGCACAAACAGCTCGCCCCCTTCGCGCACCACCCGCGTCACGCTGGGAATGAGCTTCGCTCCATCGCGCACGAGCGGATTGCCCTTATTCGACTTGTCCTTCTTGTCCGCCGCCCCGACGCGCTGCTGCAACGGCACGCGCTGCGTGCCCCACACGACGGAACTCGTGCGCAGCCACGCCTGCTCGGCGGCCAAATCAGGAATGGTGAACTTTGTTTCAAACGTCCCGAGCCGCCCGTTCTCATTCTCGCGGGCCACGAACTTCAAACGGTACTCGCCCGGCGGTAGCGTGAAGGCCGAGTCATACTGCAGCAGCTTACGGCCAAGCTGCCCCAGGTTCTCCTTGGTCAACTCAATGCGGATGAAATCGCGCACGCTGGCCACGGCACGCCCGCGCTCATCGCGCACCTCGGCGATGAAGTCGAGCCGTGCCTCTTCGCGCTGCTTCTTACGCACCACGGGAATCACCGAACCGGGGATCTTCACCGCCAGCGGGACGATGTAGCGGTCCTTGGCGCGACGGAACCAGTTCACCTCAATCGCCATCGGCAGGTCCGTCACCGGGTCTCCCAGTCGCAGCGCCTCTTCCAGTTGCCGCTCCTTGTCCGTGCTCGAATACTTGTCGAAGGTCTTCGGCGCGTAGTAGCCGGCGCGGTACTCCAGCTTGTACTTCTCCGGCGATTTCAGCTTCACCTCGACGCGCCTGAAGCGCCCATCCTCGGCCGGGTTCGACGAATAGTAGCCGAGAATGTAGTAGCTCGCAAACGACTGCTGCGCCTGCACGATGCCGAGCGACAAGTCGTTGGTGTCGACCATCGCCTTGCCGCCCGTGTCGGCCGCCAGCGTGTCCATCGTCTCCTGCTGCGCGTTCACCCGGTCACGCCGCTGCCGCTGCGCGCCGCCGCTGAATAATGAGTCGCCGCGAATGTTGCCGACATCGGCGTTGCCCGCCGGAGCCTCCGCTATCAGCCCGCGCGCATCCACCGGATAAAACGAAACATTGGCCCGCACCGCCGCGTTCACCGTCGAACGCAACTGCGATTCGTTCTCTGATCCCGTGCGGCTCGTGCCCGAGCTGAAGTACACAATCGCCTTTTTCTCGGGCAGCGAAGCGAGCATGTCCACCGCGTCTTCCAGCGCCCCCAGCTTACGGTCTGTATTGAAGATGTCGAACTCCGAACTGTCGGCCGTGAACGCCGCGCCTGTGTCCTCGGTCGTCTCATCGGCGGCGGCGCCTTCGGCCAGGTCGCTTGCCTCGCCCAGGCGCATCGACTTGATGGCTGCCAGCAACGACTCTTTGTCGTCGGAGAAATCATGCAGGATCTTCAACTGGCTCGAGAACGACATAATCGCCAGCAGATCGCTCGCGTTCATCGACTTCTGGATGTAGTCCTCAGCCGCCCGCCGCGCGCGGATCTCCTCGGCCACGGCCAGCGCCGAGACATCGAAGTAGAGCACGATCAACCGCCGGTCGCGGTAGCGCAACTCACCCGGCTTGGAGGCGGAAATCGCCGGCGCCGAGCGCGCCTCCTCTGCTGCCGCAACCGCGGCCGGGGCAGGCGGCGCCTCTGACTCCAACCTTTGATACTCAAACACCGAGATGCGCTGCGGCTGTTTGCTTTCGAGAACCTCAAAGTCCTCGGCCTTGAGGCCCTCCACCGGTTTGCCGTCGCGGCTCCTCACCTCGACGTTGACCACGACGAGATTGGTCGTCGTGCGGAAAATGGGCTGCTCCTGCGGCAAGGCGAGCGTGGCGGCGATCAGCAGCACGGCGGTGGGGCGAAGTCGTGGCATGGTTTAGAAGCGAAACCTCAGTTCCAGACTGATCCGTCTCATTTGTCCGGCGTTGGTCGCCAGCCCAAAGTTGGCGCTGTTGAGCGTCGTTCCGAAGTTGGAGATGTTCACCAGGTTGAACACGTTATCGGCCTCGGCGCGAACCTCCAGCGCCCGGCGTTCGCCCGCAATCGGAATGCTGCGGTTGAGCGACGCGTTCACGACAAACAGATTTGGGCCGGGAATCGTGTTGCGGCCCGCGTTGCCATAGCGGTTCGCGGCCGGCACGGCAAATGCCGCAGTGTTGAAGTAACCCTCGCCGCCCACCACCGGCAATCCTGTCGAGTCGGCGCGCGCACTGCCCACCACGCCTGAACCACCGGCGTCCGAACGGTTGCCGAGCACGCTCGCCGTCAGCGGTGTGCCCGAGTTGGCGCGAATCGTCGTCATCAGCGTCCAGTCGCGCAGCAGCACCCCTTTCATGCCCTCGGCCGCGCGCCGTGAGCCTCGGCTATACGGCGAGGCCAGCACGAAGTTGGCATCCAGCGTGTGCCGCACGTCGAAGCTCGATAGTCCACGCTCGGCGCGCAGGTTGTTGTTGTCCTGCACCACCGTGGTGCGTCCGCCGCCATACGTCGACACATCGTCGATCGACTTCCCGTATTGATACCGCGCATTGAACGTGAAGCCGCCCCGGAAGCGCCGCGTCAGGCGCACATTGCCGGAGTGGAGAATCGAATTGCCGATGGCGCTATCCAGCGTGAAGCCGAGCGCATAGGGAATCGGGCGGCGGTTCTCCGAGTCGGTGGGCGAACCGGGCGGCGCCTGGTTCGGCAACCGTTGCACATCCAGCCGCGTCCCCTTCGTACCCAGGTAGCCGGCCTCCAACACGAGTGAATGCGGCAGGTTCGTCTGCACCGAGAAGTTCCACGTCTGCCCATAGCCCGTCCGGTAGCCGCGGTCCACGGCGAATGTATTTTGGATCAGATTACCCGCCGGCGAGGTCACAAACCCGCTCCGTATCGTCAGCGGCCGTGCCAGCGTTGTCGTCTGCTGCGTGGTGCTGGCATACGGCGGTTGCTGCGCCAGGCGGCTCGCCAGTTGACTGTAAATGGCCGCGTTGAAATAGAGCCCGTAGCCGCCGCGCAGCTGCAGCGACCGCTTTGGCAGCGGCTTCCATGCAAAACCGAAACGCGGCGCCACGTTGTTCCGGTCCGGGTCAATCAGCGCATCGGGAAAGCTGCCGGTGTAAACGCCGCTCGTGCCGGGAGTCACCACCGCCACACCCGCGTAGCCGGAGGCGATGTCGAGATTGGAGGCGCGCCCGTACTTCTCATACGTCGGGTTGGTGAACTCATAGCGCACCCCGGCGTTGATGCTCAGGTTGGCGTTGACGCGCCAGTCGTCCTGCGTGAACAGGCTCAGGCTCCAGCCACGAAAGTAGTTGTCGGCGTTCCCGTAGCGGATGTTGGCCGTCTGCGGAAATCCGAGTAAAAAGTCCGCGAAGTCGTAGCCCGTGTTGTTCAATGGGCTTCCGCTGGCGTCAAACGCGCTCGTCAACAGTCCGCTGAAGGCATACGCCCCGCGCCCGGTCGGCTCGCTGATCTGGTTCGTCAGGCTGCGGCGGAAGTTGATCCCCGTGGTGAAGTTGTGCTGGCCGCGCGTCAGCGTGATGCCTTCGTTGAGTGCCCACGATTGATCGCTGCGGAAGTTCGGATTGCCGTCGTTCAGCGCGCCGAAGTTGGTGAAGCTCAGGTTGGGCGGGCCGAAGGAGAACGGATTGCGTGACGTGCCGGCAATGCCCAGGCTTGCCGCTACGTCGTTGCCATAAGCAAAGTAGGGCGTCGTCGTGGAGCGGTTGCGGCTGAAGTCCAGGCGCAGGTTGCTGAGCATCACGGGCGACAGCGTGTGCGTCCACCCCAGGTTCACTCTCAGCCCGCGGCCATAGGTTTCGTCGCGGAATCCAAAGAGTTGCAGCGTCTCACCCGTGCGCCGCTGAAATCCCGCACCCAGTGACAGCCTGTCCTTGCTGCCCAACGGCTGCATGATGCGCACGTCCAGGTTGTCGTTGTTGTTCGGATTCGCGTTCACGATGTTGTAGTTCTGCACGCTCCCCGGCTGTGTCTCTTGCGGGAAAAACGCCAGCAGGCCGGCGGCGGCTGGATCGATGCGCGATTGCGGCAGCCGCCCATTCGGAAACGGCGTTCCAGAAAGCGGATCGAAGATCGTCACTGCGCGGCCGCGCACCCGAGACGAGGTGAAATCGCCTGCCCGCGCCGCAGCCGTTGGCACAATGCCAAACCGGCTCACCGGGTTGTTGCTGCGTGTGCCGTTGTAGTTGACGAAGAAGATGGTGTCCGGCGCCGAGAACAGCTTCGGGATGCGCAGGGGCCCGCCCAGCCCAATGCCATACCGTGCGCGCGAATACTCAGGCTTGGCCACCTCCTGGCCGTTAATGGAAAACGCCCGCGCATCGAACGTGGAGTTGTTCAGCGAAAACGTCGCCCGCCCGCGGATCTGCGCCTGCTGGTTGCGCCGCCGGTTGCCAAACGCCGCCACGCCGCGCTGCCCAAGGAATGCCGGACGGCCCCCCGGCCCTGTGCGCGCCGCACGACGGTCCACCTTTGCCTCACGGCGCCCACCCGGACCACCGGGACCACCCGGACCGAATCCCCCCGGGCCTCCAAAGCCTGGCCCCCCGGGCCCGCCACCACCACCCGGACCACCCGCACGCGCCCCCATCGTCCCCGGCGCCTGCGCCTGTCCCAACTGTCCCTGTCCCTCCATCCCACCTGGCCCGCCCGGCATCCCCGCCTCACCGAAGCCTGGTGCGCCCGGTCCGCCTGGCCCGCCCGGAGGTCCGAAGCCCGGTCCGAATCCCGGCCCCGGCAGCCCCTCCTCCGCCATACCCAGGCCTTCGCTCGAACTGCCGCTCACCAAAAACGTCTCCGTCGCCGTGCGCGCAAACTCCGGTTGCTGCGTGGCCGGCACATCGAAGTTCATCTCTGTTTGCGCCGCGCCGCCCTCCGGCTCCACGCGGTTCATCTGCATGCGTTGGAACGCTTGCCGATCCTGCCGTACGCGGTTGGCCAGGCTCACGCGGGGCACGGCGATGGTCAAGGCAAACTCCTGCCCGCCCGCGGCCGGAAGCTGAACCGACTGTGTCAGTGGGTTGAAACCGAACGCACTGACCTCCACGCGCCATTCGCCCTCGGCCAGGCCGCGCGCCGTGAATCCGCCATCGGAGCGGGAATACACCACCAGCTTCTGTTCGCCCTGGGCCAGCGTCACGGTGGCGCCTGGAATCGGCAGTTGATTGGACCGCACGAAGCCGCTGAAATCGGCCCCAGGCGCTAGTGCCGCGGCGCCGAGCATGATGAGAATGCGCAAAAGCATAAAGTGACGTGTGCCGCCCCTTGTGTAGACGGGGATGAGCCCCCCGGGTGTTACCCATCCTATAATGGCCGCCATGGCTGGCAGACGCGAGGTCGCGGGCGGGCTCGCGCTTCTCTTTGCCTGCTTTTGGATCGCCAGCGGCCAGCGGCCCCGCGGTGAGGGGGCCGCCGCTCCATCCTCTGAATTCCACTTCATCCGCGCTGAATACCGCGACCTCTATCGCGCCCGCGGAGGTTTCGGCCGGGGCTGGTGGATGCAGGACTGGCCCGAAGCCGACCACCACTTCACCCTCGGCATCCGCCGCCTCACCCGGCTCGACGTCGGTGAGCCTCGCCACCTTTCGCTGCTCGACGACCGCCTCTTCGACTACCCCTGGATCTACGCCACCCAAGCCGGCTACTGGAATCTGAGCAACGCTGAAACCGCCCGCCTGCGCGAGTACCTGCTCCGCGGCGGCTTCCTCGTCGTCGACGATTTTTACGGGCCGCGGGAGTGGGAGGTCTTTCGCGAGGCCATGCAGCGCACCCTCGGTGACCAGCCCATCCTCGAACTGGAAATGGACCACCCGCTCATGCACGTCCTCTTCGACATCCACGAGAAAACGCAGATCCCCGGCCTCCGCCACCTGGGCATCGGCCGTGGCGGCCGCACCTTCGCCCAGGTCCCCGCCGGTCCGCCACATTGGCGCGCGCTGTTCGATGGCCGCGGCCGCCTGATCGTGGCCGTCAATTTCCAGATGGACGTCGGCGATGCCTGGGAGCACGCCGATCTGCCCGAGTACCCCGCCGAGATGACCGGACTCGCCTATCGCTTCGGCATCAACTACATCATCTATGCGATGACGCACTGAGCCCGGCCGCGAGCACGATCGCCTCAACCGCCTCGCGCGTCGCATCGGCGTCCGCCGTACCTACTGCCGCAAGCCGCGCCGCCTGATCGTCGAAGCGCCGCGGAAACGCCAGCGCCGTGTGCCGTGGGCGCAACTCCATCGTGTCGGCGATGCTGTTGTATCCACCGCCCGTAAAGATGTGGCTTGCCCGCGCCAGCACGTTTGCGGCGGGAAAGTAGTCAAAGCAGGCAACGCCATCTAGCTGCCACGGCGTGATCGCGGCGACCTCCGCTGATGAACGGGCTCGCGCGTTCGCTACGAGTTGCGCCACCTCTTCCCTCGGACCTCCGTGCACCACCAGCGCGGCGCCGTTATCGAGCAGTTGCAGCAGCCGCTCCGGCCCCGCCCCACCAATCCTCCCCGGAGCTAGGCGGATCAAACCGCGCAGCGCGTGCACCGGCGGCGACAGCAGCGCCTCGTGCTCCGGCGCGAGCGCTTCAATCGCCACCGTCAAAGCAAAGCCGCGCCACGCCGCGCCATCCGTCGCAAACTGCGCATAGTTTTCCAAGCGCAGCCGCCGCGCCATGTGGATCAGCGGCACGTCCGGCCGCTGCAGCCACTCCCCGCGCAGCCCGTTGGGAAAGGTATCCACCACGGCCGCCCGGGGCGCGCGTTCGGCCAGCAGGCGCGGCGCGGCCGCGGACCACTGGTCGTTGGCGATCTGCGTCACCCGTATCCGCGCCAACCGCGCCAGCGGCTGGGC
The DNA here is from genome assembly GCA_017304135.1 of Acidobacteriota bacterium. Taxonomy (GTDB): domain Bacteria; phylum Acidobacteriota; class Terriglobia; order Bryobacterales; family Bryobacteraceae; genus JAFLBB01. The sequence continues at coordinate 54,771 of JAFLBB010000021.1, forward strand.
GAAGGGTGAATTGGTGGCGATCTCGGCCTCGACCCCCAACTCGCGCAGCTCCAGGCACACCGCAAGCGCGCGCGTCAGATGGCCCAGTCCCGAACCGGGCGCGAAGTAAAGGACTGCCGCGCTCATCCCGCCATCGCCGCTTCGATTAGCCGCGCCATCGCATCCATCTCCACCTGCGGCGTGAACCGCTCGGCCACTGAAGCCCGCGCCCGTGCCGACATGGCGGCCAGTTCTTCATCGCTCAGCGCCACGGCCCGCTTCGTCGCCGCGCCCGCCGCATCGCGATTCTCGGCGGCAAACAGGAAGCCCGTCACCCCGTCTTCCACCACGCTTGCCATCGCCCCCGCATCGGAGGCCACCGCCGCCGCGCCGCACGCCATTGCTTCCAACAGCACATTCGGCATGCCTTCAAACGCCGAGGGGATGGCCACAAAGTCGCACGCCGCATACAGCGCGGGCAACTCATCGGCTGAGCAGAACGGCAGCCGCACGCTCGGTGGCGCAATGGCGGGGTCACTCAGAATGCGCGTCGTGTCGTCATCCGTCGTGCCTACCACCAGCAAGCTGATCGCCCCCAACAGCCCCGCATCGCGCACGGCCTCCAGCCAGAACGGCACGCGCTTCTTGAATTTCAGCTCGCCGAACAACCCGAACACGCGCCGCTGTCCCGCTTTCAACAGCGCCCTCACCTCGTCGCGCCGCCGCTCATCGGCGCCTAGCAACTGCCAGCGCGCCACATCGATGCTGTTTGGCGTCCACAGCACTGTCCGCCCCGGGTAGAGCCCCGCAATGCGGTCCACCTTCTCTTGCGAAACCGCCCCGATCGCCCGCGCCCGCGAGAACGCTTCGCGCACCCAACCGCCACGGCGCGGCAGAAACCAGTCGCGATCCAGATCATTGCCGCGCACCAGCACCGCGCACGGAACGCCCAGCCACGCCGCGAAGCTGGCCGCATTGAATCCCGCCCACGAAGCGCCAAAGCCCACCGTGCACTGATACGGCGCGCGCGCATGCCGCTCACGAATGGCGGTCCAGGCCATGTTCGGCGCAATCTCCGTCGCCGGGTGCCGCCGGAAATGAAGATCAACTCCGCCGTCAGTAGGCTTCACGGCATTCTCGGTGAGCGACCCGCCCAGCACCACCACATCCACTTCGTAGCCGCGTTTGCGCATCCCGCGCACCTGCCGCAGGCAACTCACCGCCATGCCGCCCTTGGCCGGTGGGTAACGCTCTGTGACCCACAAAATTCGAATCGGGTGCATCAGCCGCGCTTAGGTGTCAAACGGGTCGTAGTCATCGTCGCCGGTCGAGGTGAATCCAGCCGCGCCGGGCCCCATCGCGCCACGATTGCCCTGCGAAAAATAGGATGCCGAACCATACTCTTCGCCGCCGCCATAAGTATTGTAGTAGTCGTTGCGCGAAGCCGCTTCGCGCCCGGCCTCGCTATCATCCACCTGCCCGCCCATGGCCATGCATTCCGGACAGGTGCCACCAGCCATGTGCATCATGCACAGCGATTTGCCGCATTGCGAACACCCACCCACGGCGGGCTGGCCGCATTGGCGCAACACAAGCAGACCGGCGCTTGCCATGCAACTCATGAGCGCACCTCCGGCGGAGCCACCATGGCCGAATGCAGCCGCAGCAACAAGCCCACCACTTCGCGCGACGGCGGCGCATCGCCCGGCGCATCACCGCCTCCCTTGAACTTCCAATATCTCTCCATGCGCGCGCAGGTAACGCCGTCCTTGTCCACCATCTTCACCTTCTCCAATCGCGAATCCGCGCGCTCGCGCAGCGAGTCTTCCTTCCATTGAATCGACTCCGGCGGCATCAGCGTCGCCCGCGCCACACATTCCTTGCGCCACTTCGTCTTAAACTTGATTTTCCCCCGGCTGCCCCGCTTCCTCACATCCAGCTTGTGCCAGGTGATGTCAAACTCCACCACTGCCGTCGTCCCATCCACCAGCGGCAGCCGGACCTCACACCACGGGTCCTCATAAATGGTCTCCTCCACCTTGATGTACGCACCCGGCGGAATCTCCATCTTCGACTTCTTCTTGCTCTCCACTGGACCTGAAAGATCCATCTGCACCTTGATCTTCTTTTCGCGGTCAATGTCGTTGGCCAGGTCCTTCAACGCCGGCCGCAGGCAGCCGCGAAAGTCGTTGATCAGATCCATCTTCTTGCATTTGCGGTATCGCAACAGCCGGTGAATGGCCAGGCCAATGAACGCCGGCAGCAGCAGCCAGACTAAACCCGTGTTCAACACCTCGCCCAAAATCGCCCCCGCGAAGATGCTCAGGAACGCCAACACGAAGAAGCCGATCGTCCAGCCGAGCGCCCTCCCCGTGGCCTTCTCATTCACCTCATCGAAGTGAGCCAGTTCGCCCAACACCTTGATCAGCCGGTTCAATTCCCAGTTGCCCGTAATCGCGCGGTTGCGAATCGCCTCTTGCGCCTCGGGCGTGAACTGCTCCAATGAGGTCTTCTTATACGGCTGCGCCGGTTTCGTCATGCCTCTCCTCCTGCCGCCACATATTGAAACATATTGTGCAACTGTTCGTGCACCACCCGCCAGGAAAACTCGGCCTCGGCCCGCCTCCGCGCCGCCGAGGCCGGCCCGCCGGGCAGCGGATCGCGAAACATCCGCCGCAACGCCAACGCCCATCCGCGCACATCACCCGGCGTCACCAGCAGCCCTTCCCGTTCCGCCGAAACCCATTCGCGGCACACCGCCAGGTCCGACGCCACCACAGGCGTGCCCGCCGCCAGCGACTCCACCAGCTTGATCGGACAGCACCCCTGCACCGTATTGCGCGGTGTATCGGCCAGCGGCACGGCCGTGAAGCGTAGACGCGCCAGCGCCGCCGCAACGCCCTCCGCCGGCAGCGGCCGGTGTAGCAGGATGCGCTCCCCCATCCGCGTTCGCACAATGCGCCGCTCAACCGCCCGCACCATGCGTGGCGTGTCTCCATGCAGGATCAGCAGCCGCGCCCGAGGCACATCCGGCGCCGCCAGCGCAAAGGCGTCAATCAGCGTCTCCACTCCCTGCCACGGCTGCAAACCGCCGATGTAGCCGCACCAGTCGCCCTCTTCCAACTCCGCAATCGGGCAGGGCAGGGAAGCGCCCGCGAAAAACTCATCGTGCGCCACGTTCGGAATCACGTCCACGCGCCCGGCCTCCACGCCCTCGGCCGCCAGCGCGCGCCGCGTCACCGACGACACGCACAACACCCGCGCCGCGCGCCGCAAGCAGTACCGCTCCATGTCTCTCAGCTTGGCCTGCAACGCCGCATCGGCCGCCAGCCCCGGCCGCGAATAGGCCAGTTCCCAACTCGGCAGCGCGTTCACCTCAAACACAGCCGGACACCCCGGCCCGGTCCGCAAAAGCGGATAGCCGCCCCAGGGATCGCGAAACACCGCCAGCTTTAGTCCGCCCCGCAGCCCCCGCGTATGCCGCCCCACGAAGCGTGCAAACAGCGTGGCCCGCTGCAGCAGATCGCGCCGCCGTTCGCGGAAGCGGAAGATCTCAATGTTCCCCTCGCGCTGGTAGGCCGGCATCTCCGGCGTGCCCAGGCACAACAGCCGCACACTGCCAAACGCCCGCTCCAGCCCGCGCACCATCGACGCGATATGGCTCGACGACCCCTTCGCGCGTGGGAACACATCAAATGCAACGTAAAGCGAGGCCGCGCGCGCGCTCATCGCGAACCGGCGGCCTAGGCCAAGCCTTCCAGCGGAGCCGTGCTGTCGCCAAAGCTGTCCAGCTTTACCCCCATCCGGTGCAGCAGCGCCAGGTGCAGATTGCAGAACGGCGTCTTCGGCGCCGCTCGCAACCGCCGCCCCGGACGAATCGCCCCCTTGCCCCGCCCTGCCAGCAGCAGCGGCAGGTTCTCCTCCGTATGCCGGTTGCCGTCCTTCAGCGACGAGCCAAACAGAATCATCGAGCTATCCAGCATCGAACGCCCGCCTTCGTCCAGACTCTTCACCCGCCCCAGGAACCACGCCAGTTGCTCCATCTGCCAGTGGATGATGCGCTCATACTGCTCGCGCTTGGCCGGCTCGTTCAAATGGTGCGACAACCCGTGCCAGTTGCCCTTTACGCCCTCCAGCCACGAGTAATCCTGCGAACTCTGCGCATCCCCGAACATGAACGTGCCGATGCGCGTCGAGTCGGTCCAGAAGGCCAGCAGCAGAATCTCCAGCATCAGCCGTACATGCTCCTGGTGCGACTCCGGCAGCCCCGGAGCCGGCCGCTCCAACGGAAACTTGCCTTCGTTGATCCACCGCTTCTGCGGCTTTAACGAAGCCTCAATGCGCTGCTCCACGGAGCGCACCGATTCAAAAAACTCATCCAGCTTCATCTGGTCGGCCGCGCTGCCCTTTCGCCGCAACGCCTTGGCATCGCCCATCACCAGGTCAAGCACGCTCGTCTCATCGCGCTGCAACGACGACATCACCGCCGCCCCCGTTGGATCCAGGTTCGACGTCACCGGCACGCGCTTGTTGCGGAACAACCGGTCAAAGGCCAATTGCGGAATGATCTCCTTCTGCACCGGCGTGTGCGGGTCGCGCCAGGAGACGAACGAGCCGTAAATGCGTGCAAATCCGCCGCCGATGTTGTCGATGCCCGTGCGCGGTGCGTCAATTCCCAACTCCAGCGACGGCAGCGGCGTCTCCGCCCCAATGTGCTGCGCCGCCACCTGGTCGGCCGATGTGCCGCCCGCATCCAGGTCGCGCCCCGTTGAGCGCTCCACATAGCCGCCCGACAGCCAGGCCGGCACCTTCGGCCAGTGACCGTTCCGCCCCACCGTATTCTTGTGCCACAGATTCTCGAGCAGCAGAATGTCGTTCTTGAGGTCCCGCAGTGGCTCCAGGTGCTGCGTCAGCTCGAACTCCTCGCCGTCGCCCGGCGGGGTCCAGTAGTCGGGCCGCACCCCGTTCGGCATAAAGAGGTAAGCAACCCGCAGCGGCGGTTCGCTCAACCGGTCGCCTGCCGCCGCCGGCGACATGGCCTCCAACAGGGGCAACGACAACGCCGCGCCCGTCCCTCTGAGAAGCGTTCTACGCGAGATCGGCCGAATCATGGAATTGGGAAAAGCGTATCACGCCGCACACTGGATGTCCCGCCTCCAGCCGTCTCGCGCCGACCCCCAGATGTCACCCGCCGCCGCCGGCGTCTCCCGCTGCCCCCCCGCCGTCCCCCGCCCCCCCGGAGTCTCCCGCCGCCCCTCGGCCCTCACCCCCCCAGGTCGTCTCCCAGCCGCCCACCCGTCCTCCTCCCGACGGCTTTTCCCGGCTATTGACGGATTCCGTTGTGGGAAAAATCAACAAGACCGTGGAGAATGAAAACGTGGGTGATGCGATTGGCCCACTGCGTGCACAACTTCAGCTGAGGTCATAACCGCGGATGTTGAGAAACCTCGTACTCATTCTGGGATTCGTACTTACACCACTCGTGGCGCAGGAGGTGGCCAAACCGGCCGCCGAACCCCCGCCAGGCCCTGATGCCAAGCCTACGTATGTCAATTCGGAGACCTGCCAGGCCTGCCACGAAGACATTTTCAAGGCGTTCGCCAAGAACCCCCACTACCGTTTGGAAACCGACAAGAAGCGGAAGTGGGAGCAAAAGGCTTGTGAGAGTTGCCACGGTCCTGGGTCAAAACACTCAGAATCGATGGCTGCCACCGATATCATTCAACCCACCAAACTCGCGCCTTCTCAGGCAGATAAGACTTGCTTAACTTGCCACCGCAATCAGCCCACTCACGTCGGACGTATCGACAGCGGTCACGCCCGCAGCGCCATTGCCTGCACCAGTTGTCATAGCGTGCACAAACCGAAGGAGTTGGCTCGCCACGGGCGCAACGCGGCGGTGAACCAGCAGTGCACCTCCTGCCACGTGAACACGCTCGCCAGCTTCCAGAAGCCGCACGCCCACCCGCTGTCGACGCTGTCTTCGGCGGGCAACAATGCCATGTCCTGCCTGGACTGCCATAACCCGCACGGCTCGGCCCCCAAGGCGAACCTGAAGTTTGCCTCGGCCAATGAGCCGGGCTGCCTGAAGTGCCACTCCGACAAGCGCGGTCCGTTCGCCTTTGAGCATGCGCCCATGCGCACCGAAGGCTGCTCGTCCTGCCACGAGCCGCATGGCTCGACCAACCCCCGCATGCTGACGCGCCCCGAGGTGCGCCTGCAGTGCCTGGAGTGCCACTCCAACATCGCCACGCAGCAGGCCACCGGCGCCGCCGCCGGAGGCACGCTCGGCGGCATCCCGCCGGCCTTCCATGACATCCGCAGCCCGCGCTACGCCAACTGCACCAGTTGCCATATGAAGATCCACGGCTCGCACGTCAACCGGGCCTTCCTCAGGTAAAGGAGAACACGATGAGAACCCTACCTATCCTCATGCTGAGTGCTCTCCTGGGTGGCGCCCTGTGGGCGCAGGAGGCGGCCAAACCGGCCGAAACCAAACCGGAAGAAGCCAAGACCGAGGCGCAGGCTGCTCCCGCCGCCGAAGAATCTCCCGCCCCGGTCGCGGAAAAGCCCTTCACCGCCACCATCGATGCCGGCGCCCGGTACATCTCCGGGGTCGCCGGTGACCTCCGCACCTACCGCAGCGTCGTCAACCTCGGCGAAGGCGCCAAGCTGTTCGGCTTTGAAGCCAACTACCTCAACCCCGAGGCCAAGATGCTCAACGGCTTCTCGGTGTCGGCACGCAACTGGGGCGGCGATCCTTTTTCAACCCTCCGCCTGACGGCGGAAAACACCAAGTGGTGGCGCCTCTCGGCCGACTACCGCTCGATGCTCTATTACAACTTCCTCCCTTCGTTCGCCAATCCGCGCCTCCGCCAGCCCGGACAGACCGCGGCCTCCCCCGGCCCCGACCTCTTCCTCAACCAGCGCGGCTTTGACCAGCGCCGTAAAACCACCGACGTCGATCTCGAACTGCTTCCCGGCCGCCGCATCATCCCCTATCTGGGCTTCTCGCGGAATTCAGGCGACGGCACCGGCGTCACGCCGTTCGTCGCCGCCGGCAACGAGTATCCCGTCTCCACCCTGCTCAGCGACGAGGCCAATACCTACCGCGGCGGCGTGCGGTTCGAATACGACCGTTTCCACCTCACCCTCGAACAGGGCGGCATCACCTATAAGGACGACCAGTCGGTGTTCACACGCGACCGCAACCTCGGCAACCGCACCACCACCGCCTTCGGCCAGACGCTCTTCCTGGCCGACCTCAACCAGGCCTATGGCGTGCGCGGCGACAGCATCTACTCGAAAGCGATGGCCACCGGTTCGCCCTTCCACTGGCTGCACGCCTTCGGCCAGTTCCTCTACAGCCGGCCCAAGACCGACGTGACCTACACCGACAACGCCCGCGGGCTGTTCGTGCTGGGCGCGACGCGCTTCTTCAACACTGGCCAGTCCCTCCTCGATTCAGCCGCCAACCAGCCGCACAGCTCGGCCTCCGGCGGCGCCGAGATCCAGGTGGGCCGCTTCCGCCTCGTGAACAGCTTCTTCACCGACCGTTTCCACAACGCCTCTTCGGCCCTGCTCACCGAGACGCTCTTCTTTACGCCCACGCTCAGCGAGTCTTCCACCGCCTTTACCGCCGACCGCCTCGTGGTGAACAATCACCGCTACCAGGTGGACGGCTTCTTTGACGCCACGCGCAAGCTCACCTTCCGCGGCGGCTACCGCCATGTGTGGGGCGACGCCGCCGTCCGCGCCGGCCGGGTGAATCCGTTCGGTCCGTCCGAACTGGGCGAACTGAAGCAAAACGTCGGCATCGCCGGCATCAACTTCCGTCCCCTGTCGGGCTCCTCCTGGAACGCCGAATACGAACGCGCCTCGGCTGACCAGGTCTACTTCCGCACCAGCCTGTCCAACTACCATCGCCTGCGCGTGCGCGGCCGCCAGCAACTGCATTCGACCCTGCAGTTGGGCTTCAATTACTACCTGCTGGACAACCGCAACCCGCATGCCGCCGACAGCTTCCGCGCCGCCACCCAATGGAAGTCCTCCTCCCAGGCGGCCAGCCTGGCCTTGCAATGGACGCCCAAGGCCGGCAAATTCGGATCCCTCATCGGCGAGTACACCCACTCCAAGCTGCGCAGCGACTTCCAGTACCTGGCGCCACAGATCCTCAGCGCCGAAAAGTCGCTCTACACCGAATACGGCCACACGGCCACGGCATTGCTCGACCTGGCCGCGCCCAAGAGCTGGCTGGTGGGCGGGCCGCACGTGCAGTTGGGCGGCTCCTTTTACATCGGCTCCGGAAGCCGGCCCACGAATTTCTATCAGCCCATCGTCGGGCTTCGGCTGCCCTTCCATTCCCGGGTGGAGTGGTACGCCGATTGGCGCTACTATGGGTTCTCGCAACCCACGTATCTTTACGAAGCGTTCCGCACCCACACCGTGGTGAGCGGGTTGAGAATCGGATTGTAGGAGAGGGCGATGAGATCGGTCACAATCGGCTGTATCGGTGTTCTCCTGGGCGCGGCCATGGCGATGGCCGCGGTTCCCGGCGACGCGCAGCGCGGCGAACAGGTGCTGCGCGAGCAGAAGTGCCTCACCTGCCACACCGTGGGTGGCGGCAAAGGGTCGGCGCCCGACCTGGGCCGCCGCGGTTCGCGCGCCTACACACCCTCCCACATGGTTTCGCTCATGTGGAACCATGCGCCGCAAATGTGGCGGGCCATGGAATCGGCCGGCCTTGGCCGTCCCGAACTGAGCGTGCAACAGTCGGCCGACCTGTTCGCTTATTTCTACTCCCTGCGCTACTTCGAGGCGCCCGGCGACGGCGGCCGCGGCAAGGCCGTCTTCCAGGCCAAACAGTGCGCCGGATGCCACGCCTTGGGCAACGAAGCCGCCAAACAGGGACCGCCCGTTGACGCCTGGCCCGCCGTGGAGAACCCCGTCGAGCTGGCCCGCGCCATGTGGAACCACGCCCCACAGATGCTGCCCAAAATGAAGGCCAGCGGCATTGCCTGGCCCTCCATGTCCGGCGCCGAAATGACCGACCTGACCGTCTACCTCTCTTCGTTCAGCCGCACCCGTGGCAAAGCACCCGCCTTCGCCGCCGCGCCCGCCGAAGACGGCAAATCGGTGTTCGACAATCGCGGCTGCGCCGGCTGCCACCATGGCAAGCTCGACCTCACCACCGGCCTGCAGGCGCAGAAACGCACGCTCGCCAGCTTCTCGGCCGGCATGTGGAACCACGCCACCAAGATGCTCCAGATGCCGCCTGAATTGAGCTCGCAGGAGATGCGCGCCCTTGTCGGCTACCTCTGGTCCATTCAGTACTTCGAGGAACCGGGCAACGCTGCCAGCGGCGCCGGCGTCTTCAAGAAAAAGGGATGCGCCGGCTGCCACGACTCGGGTGCCGCTCCGAAACTCGCCGGCCGCGCCTTCGACAGTCTCTCCATGGCAAGCTCGCTGTGGAAGCACGGCCCGGCCATGCTGGCCGACATTCAGAAAAAGAATCTCAAATGGCCGCGGTTTGAGAATAACGAAATGCAAGACGTGATCGCCTACCTGAATGCTGGGCAGAAGTAAGTCAGTCGCATCGTCAGGGGGCAAATAATTCAACCAAGGGAGGTGGTCATCACCACATGAAACTCAAGTCAACTTCATTTTTCGTCACGGGTCTGCTGCTGTTTGGTCTTAGCATCAGCAGCTTCGCCACGGTGGAGATGAGCAAGAAAGAAAAGCAGAAATGCACGGCCTGCCACGTCAAAATGGGCAAGAAGGACCTGAATGACGTCGGCAAGTGCTATGAAGCCAAGAAGTCCATGTCCGCCTGCGCGGCCAAATAGCCGGGAGTGACGTTTTCGGGAGGCCCTGTCATGGAAACTGCTTCGAGATCCATCTTCCGCTTCTGCCTGATCACGATCGGTTTTCTGATAGGGCCTCTCTTCGCCCAAACGCCCCCCGCGCAAACTCCCCCCGCCGCCGCCGAGAGCCCCTGCGCCGGCTGCCACGACACCAGCGAAAAACTTGCAAAGAGCGGCCACGCGCTGGTCTCCTGCCAGCAATGTCACGTCAAACACGAAGAGTATCCTCACCCTGCCAACGTCCCTAAACCCGTCTGCGCCACCTGCCACGCGCAGCAGGTGGGCGAACACGCCCTCAGCATCCACGGCAAGCAACTGAAGGCCGGCAACGCCGCCGCCCCCGGCTGCGACACCTGCCATGGCGCTGTTCATGAGATCGGCCGCGCCCGTACGGCTGAGTTCCGTATGGCCGTGCCCGACACCTGTGGTATGTGCCACTCCGAGGTCAGCGAACACTTCAAGGCCAGCGTTCACGGCAAGGCCGTCGCCGCCGGCAAACTCGACGCCCCGGTCTGCACCGACTGCCACGGCGAACACGGCATCCTCCCCAAATCCGACGCCGCCTCGCGCGTCAATGCCAGCGCCATCCGCGACACTTGCGGCCGCTGCCACGGCAACCTCACCCTCTCCAAGCGCTTCGGCATCCCCTCTGACCGCCTCACCAGCTTCGACGCCTCCTTCCACGGCCTGGCCGCCAAGTCCGGCGCGCAGTCGGTGGCCAACTGCGCCTCCTGCCACGGCTTCCACGACATCCTCCCCTCCTCCGACCCCAAGTCGATGACCCACCCCTCCAAGCTGGCCGCCACCTGCGGCTCCTGCCATCCCGGCGCCGGCTCGCGCTTCGCCATCGGCACCATTCACTGGAGCGAAGGCCAACAGGAGCCGGAGCCCATCCGCTTCGCCCGCCTCTTCTATCTCTTCATGATCCCGGCCACCATCGGCTTCATGCTCCTCCATCAGGGCGGCGACTTCATCCGCAAGTTCCGCCGCCTGCGTCTGGCCGCTTCCGGTCCGCGCGGCGTCACCATCGCGCTGCACACCGAAAGCGCCGAGCGCATGCTCCTGCCCGAACGTCTCCAGCACGGTGCCCTCGTGCTAAGCTTCTTCACCCTCGTCTGGACCGGCTTCGCGCTCAAGTATCCCGACACCTGGTGGGCCCAGCCGCTCATGCAGTTGGAAGGCCAGTGGAGCTTGCGCGGCTGGATCCACCGCTGCGCCGGCGCCGTCATGATCGTCCTCAGCCTCATCCACGTCGTCACGCTCATCGCCAGCAAGCGCCTGCGTGACCACTGGATTGAGCTCATCCCCCGCGCCCGCGACGCCCGCGAACTGATCCAAGGCACGCTGTTCCGCGTCGGCCTGCGCCGCCAGGTGCCGTTCCGCTCGCACCACAGCTATATCGAGAAGATGGAATACTGGGCCGTCGCCTGGGGCACCGTCCTCATGGGCATCACCGGCCTCATGCTCTGGTTCAACAACTGGTCACTGCAATACCTGCCCAAGTGGTGGCTCGACCTGGCCACGACGCTGCACTTCTACGAGGCTCTGCTGGCCACGCTCGCCATTGTCGTCTGGCACCTCTACAGTGTCATCTTCGACCCCGAGGTCTATCCGATGGATACCGCCTGGCTCACCGGCAAGAGCGTGCGCAAAGAGTCGCCGCATCCGCATCCGCACTCCGAGGGAGAATCCGTTCCGCATGAAACAAATCCTGAGCAGACTTCTTGAGCCCATTGCCCTGCTAGCCTCGAATTGGATCGGGTCGCTCGGCGTCCTGCTCACCACTTCAGGCGGAGTGCTATGGCTCTTCATGCTGCCCACCCTGCTCCGTGGCGAAGCCGATAACCCCTATCTCGGCATCCTCACCTTCATGATCCTGCCCGGCATCTTCTTCGGCGGCCTGGCTCTGATCCCCATCGGCTGGTGGCTGGCCCGCCGCGGCGGCCGCGTGCCCCAACCGCGCTCCCTGCGCAGTTTCGCCATCTTCCTCGGCGTCACCACCGCGGCCAACCTCCTCATCGGTTCGCTGTTCACCTACCGCGCCATCCATCACATGGAGAGCGTGCAATTCTGCGGGCAAACCTGCCACACCGTCATGGAGCCCGAATTCGTCGCCCACAGCAACTCGCCCCACTCGCGCGTCTCCTGTACGGAATGCCACATCGGCGAAGGCGCCTCCTGGTTCGTCAAGAGCAAGCTCAGCGGCGTCCGCCAGGTCTTTGCCGTCGTGCTCAACACCTATTCCAAGCCCATTCCTACCCCCGTTCACAACCTCCGCCCGGCGCGCGAAACCTGCGAACAGTGCCACTGGCCGCAAAAATATGGCGCTGACCGCCTGCGCCGCATCGCCACCTATGCCGAAGATGAGACCAACACGCGCGGCGATACCGTCCTGTTGATGCACATCGGCGGCGGCGGCAGCGGTCCCGGCATCCACGGCGCTCACTTGGGCGAGGGTGTCGCCATCCACTACCGCACCGGCGACGAGAAGCGCCTCACCATCCCCTGGGTCGAACTGGAAAAGAACGGCAAGAAGGAGGTCTTCGTCGCCTCCACGGCCAAGGCTGAAGAGGCCGAGAAGCTCGAGATGCGCACCATGGACTGCGTCGACTGCCACACGCGCCCCAGCCACACCTTCGACCTGCCCGAGCGCGCCATCAACTGGCAGATGGATCGCGGCGGCATCTCGCCCGCCCTCCCCTTCGTCAAGAAACAGGCCGTCGAACTGCTCAAGGCGAGCTACCCGAACTCAGCCGAAGCCACCCGCCAGATTACCGACAAGCTGAAGGCCTTCTACAAGGACAAGTACCCTGAGTTGGCAAAGGCGAAAGTAGCCGACATCGACAAGGCCGCCGACACGCTGGCCTCCATCTGGAAGCGAAACGTCTTCCCGGCCATGAATGTCACCTGGGGCGCCTATCCCAATCAGATCGGCCACACCGATTTCCCGGGCTGCTTCCGCTGCCACGATGCCGACCACACCTCCAAAGCTGGCAACACCATCCAGCAGGACTGCAACACCTGCCACAAGCTGCTCGCCATGGAAGAGGCCAACCCGAAGGTGCTCGCCGACCTCGGCCTCACCGGCGGCCAATAGCCGCGGGCCCTTCCGCATCCCCCGGCCGGCCGCAGGCGCTCTCGCCTAGCCCCGGCCGTCCGCGTCCCGGCCGCGCCCTACACCGCCTTGATCTGCGGAATCACCTCGCCATACACATCGGTGAGCCGCATCTGCCGGCCCTGGTACGCATAGGTCAGCTTCGTGTGGTCCATGCCCACCAGGTGCAGCATCGTCGCATGCAGGTCGTGCGTGGTCACAATCTGCTGCTCGGCCTTATAGCCAAACTCGTCGCTCGCCCCGATCGCCTGGCCACCCTTGATCTTCGCGCCAGCCATCCAGATCGACATCGTCCCCGGATTGTGGTCGCGCCCCAGCCCGCGCTGTGAAATCGGCATGCGCCCGAACTCGCTCTGCCACACCACCAGCGTTTCATCCAACAGCCCGCGCGCCTTGAGGTCCGTCAGCAATCCCGCCATCGGCAGGTCCACCTCGGCCGCATGTTGCGTGTGGTTTTCCTTCACGTTGCCATGCGCATCCCAGGTGTCCGTATTCTGAATCCCCAGCCCGCCATGATAGAGCTGCACGAACCGCACGCCGCGCTCCACCAGCCGCCGCGCCATCAGACACTGCCGCCCGAACGGCGCCGTCACCGGATTGTCCAGGCCATAGAGCGCCTTCGTCGCCGCGCTCTCGCTGTCGATCTCCACCGCCTGCGGCGCGCAGCCCTGCATCCGGTAGGCAAGCTCATACGACGTGATCCGCGCCGCCAGTTCGCTGTTGGCCGGATTCTTCTCCGCATCCAGCCGGTTCAACTTTTCAAGCAGCGCCAGCCGTTCCTTCATCTGCCCGCCCGGCACCGTTGCCGGCGGCTTCAGGTCCATAATCGGATCGCCCGCCGAACGGAACACCGTCCCCTGATAGGCCGCCGGCATGTAGCCCGCGCTCCAGTTGGAAGGCCCGCCAAAAGGACCACCCCGCGCGTCATACACCACCACGAACGCCGGCAGGTTCTGGTTTTCCGAACCCAGTCCGTACGTCACCCACGAGCCCACGCTCGGCGCGCCCATCCGCACCGTCCCGCTCGCCAACTCGTAGTGCGCCATCACGTGATCGTTCGAACGCCCCACCACGCTGCGGATCACCGCCAACTCATCGGCGTGGCTCGCCACATGCGGGAACAACTCCGATACCGGCAACCCCGACTGCCCGTATTGCTTGAACGTAAACGGCGACGGCATGAGCGGACCCGGGTGTCCCTGCCGCACCACAATGTCGCCCTTCACCGGCAGCGGCTGCCCGGCGTACTTCTCCAGCGCCGGCTTGGGATCGAACGTGTCCATCTGGCTCACGCCGCCGCTCATGAACAGGCTGATCACGGCCTTCGCCCGCGGCTCGAAATGCGGCTTCCTTGGCAGAAACGGCGAGTCCTTCACCGCCGCGTTGGCGCATGCCGCCGGCGCGCCCTCGGCACCCAGCAACCCGCGCTGCCCGAGCAGCCACGACAGCGCCACGCCGCTCAAACCGCCGCCTGCTTCGAAAAGGAACTTCCGCCGGTCCGTGAAGGCCATCGCTTCTACCTCAAGTACACAAACTCATTCAGGTTGAGCAGCACATGCGTCAGCCCCTGCAGCGGCTGCTCGCTCAGAAACGCAACGCCCTCGCGCCGTTCGGCCTCGCTCGGCGCGCGGCCCAGCGCGAGCAAATACGCACGATCCACCTGCGCCTCTTTCGCCGACCCCGCCTCTGACGCCACGCGATCGGCCAGCCGCGCCGCCTGCGCAATCACAAACTCGTTGTGCAGCAGCGTCAGCGCCTGTGTCGGCACCGTCGACACATTGCGCCGCCCGCAGGTGATGTTCTGGTCCGGCAAATCGAACACTTCGAAGAAGGGGAAGGGAAGTCCGCGCTTGCGATAGATGTAAACACTCCGCCGCCACGTCTCCTCGCCATCGGCCTGCCGCAGCCAGATGCCCTTGTCCATGCTCTTCAACGTCTCTTCCGGCAGCGGCGGAAACACGGCCTGCCCGCCCATCTTTGTATTCAGCGTGCCGGCCACGTGCAGAATCGAATCGCGCACAATCTCCGCCTCCAGCCGCTGCGCCCGGTAGCGCCACCAGTAGAGGTTGTCGGCATCCACTCGCTCATTGGCCGCGCTCGAAAACCCGCTCGTCATCCGATAAGCCCGCGAGGTCATCACCAGCCGGTGCATGCTCTTGATGCTCCAGCCGTTGTCCTGGAACCGCACGGCCAGCCAGTCGAGCAGCTCCGGATGCGTCGGCGCCTCGCCCGTCTTGCCGAAGTTGTCGAGCGTGGTCACAATGCCCCGGCCGAAGTGGTGATGCCAGATGCGGTTGGCCATCACGCGCGCCGTCAGCGGATTGTCGCGCGAGGCAAGCCAGTTGGCCAGTGCCATCCGCCGACCGCTCGTGCGCCTGTGCGCCGGCGGCAGCTCAACCGGCAGCTTGGAGTAACTGGCCACCTGCACAAAGCCCGGCTGCATCTCCTTACCCCGGCTCTCGGCGTCGCCATGATGCAGGAAGTAGGCCGGTGGGGCGATGTAAGGCTTCGTACCGTCGCTCAGAAACGCCCCTTCGATCGCTTCCCGCTTGATGCCCTTGCCCGGCGCCGGTTCATCGCCCGCGCCATCGGGCGTGAAGCGGTAGTCGCCGTCGGTGATCCCCATCGCCACCGGAATCGGCTTCGGCCGGTCCTTCTCGATCACGGCGATCTTCGCCAGCAGCTCCTTCTTCCGCTTGAGGTCCTCCGGCTTCATCAAACGGTCGATCTCCGCCGAACTCACCCCCGTCGTGCGGATGATCTGGTTGGCCAGCAACACCTGCCCCGGCGTGCGCTTCTCCTCCGGCGTGAACACAGCCTCTTGAATATGCTGCGGCCACTTGCGGTACTTCGACTCGCGCACCTGCCGCGCATACGGCGCTTCGATCTCCTTCACCTCCGCCTTCAGAGGCTTCTGCTTCGCCTCCACCTCAGCCACCTCGGTCGCGTACGCATCGGCCTCCGGCTTCGGCACCAGCGGATGATCCACCTCCACATAGCCCCAAAGCGAGGCTTGCATCGCGTAATAGTCGCGCTGCGGAATCGGGTCGAACTTGTGGTCATGGCAGCGCGCGCACTGCACCGTCAGCCCGATCACACCCCGCCCCACCGTGGCGATCATGTCGTCCAGGTAATCGAAGCGGAACTGCGGATTGTCCTTTTCGCGGAAGCCGACCTTCGCATAATTGCGCAGGAACCCCGTCGCAATCAGCCGCTCGCTGGTCGCCTCCTCCATCTCATCGCCGGCAATCTGTTCCCGCAGAAACTCATCGAACGGCGTGTCTTTGTTGAACGCCGCGATCACATAGTCGCGGTAGCGCCAGGCGTTGGGCCGGTCAAAGTCATGCTCATAGCCGTTGGAATCGGCATAGCGCGCCACATCCAGCCAGTGCCGCCCCCAGCGTTCGCCGTAATGCGGCGAGGCCAGCAACTGGTCAATCAGCTTTTCCCACGCCTTTGGCGACCCATCCTCGACAAACGCCTTCACCTGCTCCGGCGTCGGCGGCAACCCGATCAAATCGAGATACGCGCGCCGCGCCAGCGTCGTCCTGCCGGCCAGCGGAGCGGGCGTGAGCCCTTTCTCTCTCCAGGTGCGATACAGGAACGCATCCACCGGATGCGCATCCCACTCCGCCGCGCCATTCACAGGCGGCTGCTGCGCCTTGGGCAACTGGAAGCTCCAGGATTGCCGCGCTTCAGCACGCACCGTGCGCTCCTCCGGCGCCTCTTCCTTCTTCTTTACCACCTCGGCCAGCGTGCCCTGCCACGGCGCGCCCTGGTCGATCCAGTCCTTCAGGATGCCGATCTCAGCCTCCGACAGCTTGCCGTCCATCGGCATCAGCGGCTTCTCCAACCCCGCCACGTGCCGGTAGAGCCGCGACTGTTCCGCATTGCCCGCTACAAACGCCGGGCCATGCGCCCCGCCCGCCACCGCCGCTTCCCGCGTGCGCATATCGAGCTTGCCCAATTGCATCTTCGGCCCATGACACTTCACGCAGCGAGCTTCGAATACCGGTTTGACATCCCGGTCAAACGACACCGTCGGCGTCTGCGCGGGCAGCGCGGTGGCCACGGCCATTGCCAAGAGGAATCGATACGGCGACACGGCGTCGATACACTACCCCCAATCTCAAACTGTTGCCAGATTGTATCGAAGGCACATGCGGGGAGCAATGGGGGCCCGGCTCGGAGATTTCACCCCTTGACACCCGCCGCTCGGAAGCGCCCAATGCTGTCAGGAGGTCCCTATGAACGGTCTGGCCGTCCGGATTCTCGGCTACGTCGCGCAAGTTTTCTCCTACGCTCTCGCCGGCATCTTTCTTCTCTTCCTCTTAGGTGAGATCTTTACCCCGCATCCGGCGGGTCCGGTGAACCTCCGCGAATGGACCGGCATCGTCCTCATCACCGTCGCCTGCTGCGCGCCCGTGCTCGCTCTCCAGCATGAATTCGGCGCTGCCGCTGTCTCCCTGGCCTGCCTGGCCGGCTTCTGCCTCGTGGTCGACTTCGACAACTGGCCCATCGCCGCCGTCCTCGCCGTCCCCGGCGCGCTCCACCTTGTCCATTCGCTCCTCGAGCGGCCAGGTCACACCCCGCGCCAGACCCTGCATCCTGCCAGTTGAGCCGGACCGTCGCCGCGCGCCTTCTTCTTTCCATCGCCTGCGCCTCCCACCACACCGCGCGGCCCGCGCTTAACTCCCCCCC
>JAFLBB010000201.1 GCA_017304135.1 Acidobacteriota bacterium
GGAGGCGGTCGACGAGGGCAGCGTAGGCGTTGGGGGATTTGTCGTTGAGGAAGGCGGTGACTTCTTCGGGGGTGGGGGGAAGGCCGGTGAGGTCGTAGGAGACGCGGCGGAGGAGGGTGCGGCGGTCAGCGGGGGCGACGGGTTGGAGGCCTTCCTTTTCCATGCGGGCGAGGAGGAAGCGATCGATGTTGGTTTGGGGCCAGGTGCGGAGGGCGGCCTTGGTGGAAGGAGCGGGCGGGGCGGGTTTGCGGATGGGCTGGAAGCTCCACCAGGCGCGCTGTTCGGGGGTGATGCGGTAGGCGGTGGCTTGGGTGGTGGTTGGGGGGGCGGCTTTGTGGTCGGGCCAGTAGGCGCCGTCTTTGATCCAGGAGGTGAGGAGTTCGATGTCGGCGGCGGGGAGTTTGCCGGCGGGGGGCATTTTGAGGTTGGGGTTGGCGTAGTGGAGGGCCTGGATGAGGAGGCTTTCGGTGGGGGCGCCGGACTTGATGGCGGGTCCGGATTTGCCGCCGGTGAGGAGGGCTTCGCGGGAGTTGAGGGCGAGGCCGCCCATTTTAGATTGGGTGTGGCAGGAGAAGCAGTTTTTGGCGAGGAGGGGGCGGATTTTGAGTTCGAAGTGTTCGGATTGGGCGGGGGTGATTTCGGCGCGGAGGGGGGCGGCGAAGGTGAGGGCAAGGAGAGAGAGGGAGAGGGCGGGGATCAACGCGAGCCTAGGTTGCATGGCGGAACTTGGGGGAATTCTATCACTGCGCTGTGGGGCGAGTGGAGGGGCGCCGGGAATCCGATTGCGGAGTTTTGGCTCCTTTATTTGGGCGAGGGCGGGTTGGCGGCCTGGGCGCCGGCTTCCTGTTGTTTGTAGAGGCGGTAGATTCGCCAGGCGATCACTAACCAGACGAGGACGAAGATGGCGTTGAGGAGGGCGAAGTTTTTGGTGGTCCAAGCGAGGGTGGTGCCGATGAAGACGACGGCGGCCTGGATGAGGTCGCCGAAGCGGACGAAGAAGGTGTCGATGGCGGCTTTGGCTTTGTATTTGGCTTCGCGGGAGGTGTTGAGGAAGAGGGCGTGGCGGACGGTGTTGTTGAGGGAGTAGTCGGTGGCGTTTTCGAGGATCTTCGCGGTGCGAACGATGGCCAGGACGGGGACGAAGATGAGGAAGCCGTAGCCCAGGAGGGCGATGACGGGGAGGACGAAGAGAGCGGCGCCGATGCCCGCGTATTTGAAGATGCGGGAGACGAAGAAGGTTTGGATGAGGAAGCCGAGGAGGTTGACCCAGCCGAAGAAGTCGCCGTAGAACTGGCCGATGAAGGCGCCGCGCTGGGCGGCGGTGGCATCGCCGGGGCCGAAGCGGTCGGTGGCCTGGCCGGCGACGAAATCGCCGAGGAGGAATTCGCCGGTGGTGTTGACGAGGTTAAGGAGAAGGACGAGTAAGGCAATTAAGAGCAGGTAGCGGTTTTGGAAGACGAGGGCGAAGCCGCCGGCGCGGTCGAGGGGGGCTTCGGCGGCTTTGGCGGTGGTGGGGGCGGCCTGGCGTTGCGAGCGGAGGTGGCTGAGGTAGGTAAGGGCGACGCAGGCGGCGAGGATGCCGATGACGAGGAGCATGAGTTGGTAGGGGGAGAAGAGTTTGAAGAGTTCCTTGGCGGCAAGGGCGCCGAGCCAGGCGCCGAGGGAAGCGCCGACGCCGATGATGGGGAAGAGGCGCTTGCCTTGCTCTTCGGTGTAAAGGTCGTTGGAGAAGGCCCAGAACTGGGCGACGACGAACATATTGTAGACGCCGAGCCAGAGGTAAAAGGGGATGCCGATTTTGAGGCCGGACTGGCCAAGCAGGAAGAAGACGGCGAGGTGGGCGGCGAAGAAGAGGGTGGAGCCGGCGACGAGGGTGAGGCGGCCGACCCGGGAGCCGAACCAACTGTAGGCGGGGACGAGGAGGAACATGAGCACGGCCTGTCCGGCGGAGGCGTAGCTTTTCACGGCGGCGCCGGATTCGGAGAGGATGAGGGCTTCGCGTACGGTCTTGAGGACGTAATAGGAGCCGAGGAGGAGGAAGACGTTGGCGGCGAGGAGGAGAGCACCGGCGCCTTCGCCGCCCTGGACTTGGGAGAAGGGGGCGAGGAGGCGGTCGAGGAGTGTGCGGTTGGGGGGCGGTAGGGTTTCGCTGGCGGCGCTCATGGGGTGTGGTGATGTGTGTGGTTAGTGGAGTTGGATGGTTTCGCCACGATGGGGGATGTGGACGGGGACGTTGTAGCGTTCTTCGATGGCGGTTTTGAGGGCTTGTTGATTGATGGGTTCGCCGTGGACGAGGAAGATGCCTTTGAGGCGGCGGGCGGTGGGTTTGATCCAGTGGAGGAGTTCGCCCTGGTCGGCGTGGCCGGAGAGTTCCTGGATGGTGACGACTTCGGCGCGGAGGCGCATGGGTTCGCCGAAGATGGGGACTTCGGCGCGGCGTTCGACGATTTTGCGGCCGAGGGTGTGTTCGGCCTGGAAGCCCACGATGAGGATGGTATTGCGGGGGTCCTCGATGTTGTTGCGGAGGTGGTGGAGGATGCGGCCGGCTTCGCACATGCCGGAGGCGGAGATGACGATCATGGGGCCGCGGAGGTCGTTGAGGGCTTTGGACTCGGAGGCTTCGCGGACGTAGCGGAGGCGGCGGAAGCCGAAGGGGTCGTCGTGGTTATCGAGGTAGGCCATGGTTTCGGCGTCGAAGCATTCGGGGTGGGCGCGATAGGCGTCGGTGGCGTTGATGGCGAGGGGGGAGTCGACAAAGATGGGGATGTCGGGGATGCCTTGGCCGCAGCACATTTGATGGAGGAGGAGGACGATTTGCTGGGTGCGGCCGACGGCGAAGGCGGGGATGATGATGCGGCCGCCGCGGGCGGCGGTGCGGTTGATGGTGTCGCGGAGTTTGTCGAAGACGATTTCGTCGTGCTTGTGGAGGCGTCCGCCGTAGGTGGATTCGAGGATGAGGTAGTCGGCTTCGGGGGCGGGTTCGGGGTCGCGGATGATGGGGAGGTTGGGGCGGCCGATGTCGCCGGAGAAGAGGAGGCGGAGGTGTTTGCCTTTGGATTTGAGATTGAGCAGGACGCTGGAGGAGCCGAGGAGGTGGCCGGCGTCGGCGAATTCGAAGCCGAGCTCATCGGAGAGCTGGGCGGGGGCGTGGTAGCCGGTGGCGCGGAAGTGAGTGAGGATGCGTTCGGCGTCGGCGATGGAGTAGAGAGGTTCGGTGGGGGCGTCGCCATTGTGTTGGAGGACGGCGCGGCGGCGTTGAGCGCGTTTGTTGAGAAACTCCGCGTCTTTTTGTTGCAGGTAGGCCGAGTCGAGGAGCATTTTTTTGCAGAGATCGACGGTGGCGGGGGTGGTATGGATGTCGCCGGAGTAGCCGTCGCGGGCGAGTGAGGGGAGGTTGCCGCTGTGGTCAATGTGGGCGTGGGAGAGGACGACGCCGGAGATGGACTGGACCGGGAAGGGGAAGTGGCGGTTACGCTCGTAGGTGTCGGAGCGGCGGCCCTGGTAGAGGCCGCAATCGAGGAGGTAGCGCTGACCGTTGATGGAGAGCTCGTGCATGGAGCCGGTGACGGTTTGAGCCGCCCCCCAGAAGGTGAGTTGCATGCAATCCAGTGTAGCGGTGCGGACGTAGGAAGTGTGATGCAAGCGATGTGCGAAGCTAGTAATTTGGGGCTACATGAGTAAACAGTCAAGATTGGTCAGGATTGGAGTTGTGGTGGTGGCGGTTTGGCTGCTGGCGATGCCGCTGGCGGGGCAGCAGACGCGCGTGGGGGAGATTGAGGCGGAGCGGGACAAGAAGACGGCGAAGTTGGAGCCGGATGCGCCGTCGAAGATCGAGGAGCGGCTGATTTATATCAAAGAGGCGAAGGTGTTGGAGCGGCTGACGGCGGGGATTGGCGGGTTCCGGGTGAAGTTGGGGGGCTTGGGGACGGGCGGCGGGTTTGGGTTGGGACCGCAGTATTTGCGGACGGATTTGGCGCGAGGGTCGATGTTCGTGGATGCGTCGGCGCAGGCTTCGACGCGGCAGTGGGTGAGGCTGGAGGCGGCGATGGGGCAGCCGAAGACGGCCAACGGGCGGTTGTTCTGGGAGACGCGGGCGCTGCACCACAACTACAGTGGGCTGCCGTTTTATGGGCAGGGTCCGGATTCGGAGAAGATCCGGCGGACGAATTACCGACTGGAGAACACGGCGGCGGATGGGCTGGTGGGTGTTCATATCAACAAGTGGCTGCGGGCGGGGTTTTCGTCGGGCTACATGTGGAACAACGTGGGTCCGGGGCAGGATGAGCGGTATGCGAGCGCGGAGACGGTGTTTCCGGTGCGGCAGGCGTCGGGGATCGACCAGCAGACGGATTTTTACCGCTGGGGAGTGTTTGCGCAGGCTGACTACCGGGACTCGAAGCTGGGCCCGCGGCAGGGCGGGAATTACACCATGCGGTATGACAGCTACAACGACCGGGGGTTGAGGCGGCACGGGTTCCAGCGGGTGGATCTGGAGGCGCAGCAGTATTTGCCGCTGTTCAACAAGCGGCGGGTGATTGTGCTGCGCGGACGGACGGTGATGACGGTGCATGACGCGGACCAGACGGTGCCGTTCTATTTGCAGAGTGTGCTGGGCGGGTCGCAGGATTTGAGAGGATTTCGTCCGTATCGTTTTTATGACGAGAACATGCTGGTGTTGAACGCGGAGTACCGGTGGGAGGTGTTCTCAGGGATGGACATGGCGATTTTCGCCGATGCAGGGAAGGTGACGGCGAAGCGGAGCCAGTTGGATTTCAAGGATCTGGAGAGCGCGGTGGGATTTGGGATGCGGTTCAATGCGAGGAATGCGACGTTCATCCGGATTGATGTGGGCTTCAGCCATGAGGGCTTTCAGGTGTGGTTCAAGTTCAACGATGTGTTTGCGCAGCGGCCGTTTGGGAGCTCAGCGCCGAGTCATATATTTTAATTACATCGCGCACAACGGAGCCTGGGCGGCACAATTCGCCGCCCGGCCCTGTGCGCTCGGGATTACATCGCGCACAACGGAGCCTGGGCGGCACAATTCGCCGCCCGGCCCTGTGCGCTCGGGACGGGCAGAAGAGGATGAGAGCGATGACAAGAGCTTTGGCGATGCGTTTGATGGCGGGCGTTCTTCTGGCGGGGGCGGCGGCGTGGGGCGAGGGGCCGGCGCGGTTTTATGCGGATGATCCGTTGGCGGCGGAGCCGAAGGCGCGGGATGCGTCGAAGGCGATGCGGCGGAAGATCAGCGACTACTACGATTTCTTTGCGCATATGTTTGCCAAGCCGGGCGAGCAGGTGGGCGAGGTGGTGAACGGGAAGGTGACACCGCCGATTCCGGCGCGGGCGGTGAATACGTTGGGCGAGCCGATGGCGAGCGCGTGGTGGCAGCCGCGGCATTACTACAAGAAGATGAGCCTGGCGGAGTTGACGCGCGGGGCGGGCAGTGAGAATGGGCCTTCGAAAGAGGGCAAGTGGACGGTGGTGAAGGCCAAAAGCGAGGGGGTGACGCCGGGGTTTGAGATTTTGGATGCGAAGAAGCGGCGGTTTGTGTTGAAGTTCGATCCGCTGGAGTATCCGGAGATTGCGACGGCGCCGGATGCGCTGGTGTCGAAGCTGTTTTATGCGCTGGGCTACAACGTGCCGGAGAACTACATTGTGCACTTCACGCGCGAGGACCTGGTGTTGGGCGAGGATGTGCAGTTGGTGGACGCCAAGGGCACGCCGCGGAAGATGACGCAGCGGGATGTGACGGAGTTGCTGATGCGGGTGCCGAGGACCAAGGAGGGCTTGTACCGGGGCGGGGCGAGTTTGTATTTGCCGGGGAAGCCGGTGGGTCCGTATAAGTATGCGGGGATGCGGCGGGACGATCCGAACGATATTGTGCCGCATGAGCACCGGCGGGATTTGCGAGGGCTGGGTGTGTTTTGCGCGTGGGTGAACCATGACGATTCGCGGGCGATCAACTCGCTGGACATGCTGCATAGCGAGGGCGGGGTGAGCTATGTGAAGCACTACCTGATCGACTTTGGGTCGACGCTGGGGAGCGCGAGCAACGGGCCGAATTCGCCGCGGTCGGGATTTGAGTATTTGTTTGAGAAGGGTCCGGCGATGAAGAATTTCTTCAGCCTGGGGCTGGCTGTGCCGTATTGGGCGCGGGCGCAGTATCCGGCGTACAAAAGCGTGGGGCGGTTTGAGTCGAAGCTGTTCCGGGCGGCGGAGTGGGTGCCGGAGTATCCGAATCCGGCGTTTGTGAACCGGTTGGCGGATGACAATTTCTGGGCGGCGAAGCAGGTAATGGCGTTCACGGATGAAGAGATCCGGGCGATTGTGAAGACGGGGGAGTATAGCGATGTGGGGGCTGAGAAGTGGGTGGCCGATGCGTTGATCGAACGGCGGGACAAGATCGGGCGGGCGTTTTTGACGGAGGTGTTGCCGCTGGACCGGTTTCGCGTGGAGGGGGGCAAGCTGGCGTTCGATGATCTGGCGGCGAAGCATGGGTTGGCGAAGAGCCCCGGGTACAGGACCGAGGACATGGGCTACAAGGTGGAGTGGAGTGTCTTCGATAATGGGAGTGGCGCGGCGACGGCGCTGGGCGCGAAGGGACTGACGGTTCCGGAGGCGCCGGGGGCGTCGTATGTGAAGGCGCTGGTAAAGGGTGAGGATGCGAAGAAGACAATTGCGGTTTACTTGCGGCGTGGCGCTGGCGGTTGGGACGTTGTGGGTTTGGAGCGGGGCTGGTAGGGCGGAGGCAGCAGAGACGAAGCACGTCTACGTAGGCGCGGTGGGGGCGCGCGAGGCGTGGATTGCGTGGGGGACGACGGGGGGAAGCGGGAACACGATTGGGAGGGAGAGCAAACCGTTGGGGGCGGCGGTGGTGGAGATTGGGGGCAAGCGGCACGAGTCGAAGCTGAACTGGATGCATGTGACGGGGCTGGAGCCGGACCGGGCGTATCCGTTCCGGGTGCTGGTGAACGGAGCGGCGTTTGGGGATGGGGAGTTGCGGACGATGCCGGAGCGGGCGCGGAAGCTGCGGTTCTTCGTGATGGGGGATTACGGGACGGGGAGCGATCCGCAGTACAAGATTGCGCGGGCGATGGAGGCGGAGTTTGCGCGGCACGAGAAAACGGATAATCCGGTCCGATTTTTGATCACGACGGGGGATAACATCTACGGGACGCCGTTCGGGTTGTTCACGAAGAGCTCGGGGGACAAGGACAAGCACTGGCAGAAGAAGTATTTCGTGCCGTATGCGGGGTTGTTGCGGCGGATGCCATTTTACGCGTCGCTGGGAAATCATGACGGCAATGAGAGCGAGAACCGCGGGGATTTGGAGGTGTACCTGGACAACTTCTTTTCGCCGGCGGGGAAGGGGGAGCGGTGGTATGCGTTCGAGGTGGGGGGACTGGCGCAGTTTTATGCGTTGGATTCGACGGAGTGCGCGGCGCAGGGGGCGCGGCGGAACATGTGGAAGAGCGGGGAGCAGAAGCAGTGGTTGGCGGGAGAGTTGGGGAAGGCGGCGGCGCCGTGGCGGATTGCGTACTGGCATCATCCGCCGTTCACGGCGGGTCCGCG
>JAFLBB010000202.1 GCA_017304135.1 Acidobacteriota bacterium
CCCACATTCCCACAGCTTCGACGGCGATATATGGATTCATCCAACCAAAAAACTGCACCGAAAGGACCCCTGCCCCTACCGACCCTCACCGCCACCCTTCAGGCTCATCCTTCGATGAGAATATGGTCTCTCCCCCCACCGCCCGCCTCACGCCAGGTGGAACACCTCTTCCAACCGCTCCATCTGCTTGTCCGCCGGCCGCCCCGCCGCATCCACAAAAAACTCCCGCATCGACTCCTGCCACACCCCGTTCACCGGCTCCAGCGACATCCGCCGCCGCGCCTCCGCGAAATCGTCCGTCTCCAAATACCCCACCAGCATCCCGTCCTCACGCAAGAACAGCGAGTAGTTCCGCCACCCCGTCCGGCTCAACGCCTCCTGCATCTCCGGCCACACACTCCTGTGCCGCTCCCGATACTCATCCAGCCGCTCAGGCTTCACCTGAAGAACAAAACAGATTCGCTCCATAGATCAACCGCTCCCATTCTACTTGCGCTACCGTGAAAGCAAATGCGCCCCGTCCTGCCCCCCACGCTCACCCTCGCCCTTCTCCTCCTGCCCCCGCTCAACGCGCAAACCGCCGCCACCCCCTCCCCCGCCCTCAAGGAACTCCTCGAAGAAGCCACCAAATCCCTCGCCGCCGGACCCTTCCACGTCATGCAAAAGCAGCGCACGCCCCCCAGCGGCGACAAGCACGACTACATGAGCGTCGGCCCCTACTGGTGGCCCGACCCCGCCAAACCCAACGGCCTCCCCTACATCCGCCGCGACGGCGAAACCAACCCCGACCGCCTCGCCGCCGATACCGACGCCGCCTCCATGAAGCGCATGCACGCTGCCGTCTCCCACCTCGCCCTCGCCTTCCGCGAAACCCGCGACGAGCGCTTCGCCGCCCACGCCACCAGGCTCCTCCGCGACTGGTTCCTCGACCCCGCCACCCGCATGAACCCCAACCTCAACTTCGGACAATCCATTCCCGGTCGCCTCGACGGCCGCGGCATCGGCATCATCGACACCGCCTACCTCGTCTCCCTCTGCGAAGAGCTCCACTGGCTCGAACCCTCCGAAGCCTTCACCCCCTCTGACGCAACAGGCATGCGCCGCTGGCTCGCCGACTATCTCCACTGGCTCCTCACCAGCAAGAACGGCCTCGACGAGGCCAAATCCCAGAACAACCACGGCACCTGGTACGACGCCCAGGTCGCCGCCCTCGCCCTCCACACCGGCCGCCCCGAAATCGCCCGCCGCATTCTCGAAGAAGCCAAGCAGAAGCGCATCGCCCGGCAAATCGAACCCGACGGCTCCCAGCCCCTTGAGCTAGCCCGCACCAAGGCCCTCTCCTACTCCACCATGAACCTCCGGGCTTTCTTTGAACTCGCCACCCTTGCTGACCGCATCGGCCTCGACCTCTGGCGCTACGAAACCAAAGACGGCCGCGGCCTCCGCAAAGCCCTCGACTACATCGCCCCCTACGTCGACCCCGCCCAACCCTGGCCCGGAGCCCAAATCGGCGGCGTCAGCCTCGACACCCGCCTCGACATCGCCGCCCTTCTCCGCCGCGCCGCCCGCGCCTACAAAGAACCCCGCTACGAACAGGCCCTCTCCGCCCTCCCCGAAAAAAAGCTAGCCGGCCAGCGCTGGCAACTTAAATAGGGACAGTCACCGCTATTCCCAATTTCCCCCTACGCCAACATCTCCTTTACCACCTGCCCATGCACATCCGTCAACCGGTAATCCCGCCCCTGGAACCGGTGCGTCAGCTTCGTATGATCAAACCCCAGCAAATGCATCAACGTCGCATGCAAATCATGCACGTGCACCTTGTTCCGCACCACGTTGAACCCCAGCTCATCCGTCTCACCCAACACCAGCCCTGGCTTCAACCCGCCCCCCGCCATCCACATCGTGAACGCATTCGGATGATGATCCCGCCCATCCGGCTTACCCACGCCCTGCACCATCGGCGTCCGCCCAAACTCACCGCCCCAAATCACCAGCGTGTCTTCCAACAGCCCCCGCTGCTTCAAATCCTTCACCAGCGCCGCCGACGCCTGGTCCGTGTCCTTGCAGTTCACCTGAATGTCCTTCACCAGCGAACCATGCTGATCCCAAGCCTCGTGATACAGCTGCACAAACCGCACGCCCCGCTCCAGCAACCGCCGCGCCAGCAGGCAATTGTTCGCAAACGACGGCTTGCCCGGCTCGGCCCCATACATCTTCAACACATGCTCCGGCTCTTTCGAAAGGTCCATCAACTCCGGCGCGCTCGACTGCATCCGGTACGCCATCTCATAGCTGTTGATCCGCGTCTCAATCTCCGGATCCCCGGTCGCCTCCAGCCGCATCTGGTTCAACCGCTTCGCCGAATCGAGCGTCTCCCGCTGCAGTTGATCGTCCACGCCCGGCGGGTTCGACAAATACAACACCGGATCGCCCACGCTGCGGAACTGCACCCCCTGATACACCGTCGGAATGAAGCCCGACCCCCAACACGAATTCCCCCCGCTCGGTCCCTTCTTGCCGCTCGAGAACACCACGAACGCCGGCAAATCCCGCGTCTCCGAACCCAGCCCATACAGCGTCCACGCCCCAAAGCTCGGCCGCCCGAACTGCTGCGAACCCGTGTTCATCAGCAACTGCCCCGGCGCGTGATTGAACGCATCCGTCACCATCGACTTCACAATCGTCAGATCGTCCACCACCGACGCCGTATGCGGAATCAGCTCGCTCAACTCCACGCCCGCTTGCCCGTGCTTGCTGAACTTGAATTTCGGACCCATCAGTTTGGAATTGGGATTGATGAACGCCGCCCGGTATCCCTTCAGCAAATCCGCCGGCGGCAGCGTCCCGTCAAACTTCTCCAACTGCGGCTTGTAGTCGAACATCTCCAGGTGGCTCGGCGCGCCAGCCATAAAGAGGAACACCACCCGCTTCGCCTTCGGCGCGAAATGCGGCTTCTTCGGCGCCATCGGGTCGTCCAATGTCGCCCCCATCAAATCGCGCAACGCCAGCGCCCCCATCCCAATCGGGCAATCACGAATAAACCAACGCCTGCTGATCACGTCATTACTCCTTGGTGATGGTCTCGTCCAAATTCAGCAGCAGCCGCGCCACCGCCGTCCACACCCGCTCCGGCTCCTGCAGCCGCTTCTGCTGCTTTGCCAGAAACGCCGCCAGCTCCGCCGCCTCACCCGCCGTCGGCTTCCGCGCCGTACACCGCTCAAAGGCAAACTCCAGCCGCGCCGCATCCGTCGCCCCGCCATCCCGCAGCGCCATCTTGCCCAACGCCTGCGCCGCCTCAAAGAACAGCGGCTCATTCAACGTTGTCAGCGCCTGCAGCGGTGTATTCGATCGCGTCCGCCGCACGCAAGCAATATCGCCATTCGGCGTATCGAAATTCGTCAACATCGGATACGGCACCGATCGATACCGGAACGTATAAAGCGCCCGCCTGTACCGCTCCGCCCCGCTCTCCTCATCCCAATTCTTCGGACCATAACTCGCCGGAGGCTGGAACAAAAACGACGGCGCCGGAGGAAACACGCTCGGCCCGCCCACCTTCGCATTCAACAGCCCGCTCGCCGCCAGCGTCACATCCCGCACCAGCTCGCCCTCCACCCGGAACCGCGGCCCCCGCGCCAGCAGGCGATTAAAGATGTCTTTGTCTTTTAACTCCGGCGTCAGCTTCGACGTCTGCCGGTACGTCGCCGACAGCACAATCATCCGCTGCAGCTCTTTCACCTTCCACCCGCGCTCCATGAACTCCACCGACAGCCAATCGAGCAACTCCGGATGCGACGCCGCCGGGCTTTGCTTGCCCAAATCCTCCGAAGTCTCCACCAGCCCCGTCCCGAAATAGCTCTGCCACACCCGGTTCACAAACGACCGCGCCGTCGTCGGCGAATTCCGCGCCGCAATCCACCGCGCAAACGTCAACCGCGCAGGCTCATCCGGCGTCGCCTTCTCCGGCAGCGCATGCAAAAACGCAGGCACACCCGGCTCCACCTTCTGCGCCGGCTTCAAAAAGTCGCCCCGCGTCAAAAGGCTCGTCATCCGCCGCTCATCGCGCTCGTTCAACACAAGCTGCGTCGAGCCTTCCGGATGCTCCCGCCACGCCGCCTCAATCGCCTCATTCTCCGCGCGCCACTCCGCCACGCCCTGCCGCACAGCCTCGAACCTCTCCGCCAACACCGGCTTCGGCTCAGCCATCGTCGTCACCGACAGCCGCACCCGCCCCAGGTTGTAGTTCTGGTTATCGTCCGAGTTCCACCCGCCATGGTTTTGCTTCAAATAAACGTTCAACACCGTGCCGCCCGCAAACCCCACCGGCGTCTCCGCCACAAACACCGCGTTCCTCGGCTCATTCCTCCGCCCCGGACCCGCATCCATCCCCCACGCCGTCGTGTCCTTTCCGTCAATTGCATACGCCACCGGCCCCGTCACCCGCGGCGTCTTCTTTCCTTCCCGCTCCTCTTTATCGCGCGCAAACACTGGGATCGGCGCATCCGGCAAATTCACATCCGCCAGCGCCCGCACAAACTTCACCTTCGTCACTTTCTCCGGATCGGAAACCGGAGCCGCCTCCACTTCAAACTCCGTCAACGCCCCCGTCCCCAAAATGCTCCGCCCCGGCCCCCCGCGCGGCAGGTTCGGGTCCATCAACAGCTCCAGCCGGAACGCCGTGATCCCCACCGCTTCCGTCTTTGCCATCAACTTCACACGGTGCTTCGTCGGCGCATAGCCCGACGCCAACATCGACCCATCGCCCATCCCCAAATACTTCTGCCCGCCCGTTGAAATATCCTCAGCCTCTGCGTTTAAGACCTTCCAGTCCGATTCCCGCGACGACATCGCCCCCAGCCGCGCCTTCCACTCCGGCATCTTCTTCTCCAGCGCCGCTTCCATCGCCGCCACCCGCCGCATCACCTCCGCCCGCTTCTTCTGCTCCGCCGCCGTGTAGACCGTATCGGTCGACTCATGCGAGTTGTTCAAAAACGCGAAGATCCTGTAATACTCCTCCTGCGTCAACGGATCGAACTTGTGGTTGTGACACTGCGCGCATTGGATCGTGACGCCGAGCATCGCCTTCCCCACCGCATCCATCCGGTCAAACATCGCCTCCATGCGGAACTGCTCCGGATCGATGCCCCCTTCTTCGTTGATCATCGAGTTGCGCAGGAATCCCGTCGCCACCCGCAAATCCTGCGCCTCTTGCGCCGTCGCCGCCCGCCGCGCCATCAGGTCGCCTGCTAGTTGCTGCTGCAAGAACTGGTCATACGGCAGATCGCGATTGAATGCATTGATCACCCAATCGCGATAAAACCACGCCCACCGCTGCTTGTCCTTCTCAAAGCCATCCGAATCCGCATACCGCGCCGCATCCAGCCACATCCGCGCCCACTTCTCGCCATAGTGCGGCGAAGCGAGCAACCGCTCCACCTGCTTCTCATAAGCCTTGGGCGAAGCATCCGCCAGAAACGCCTTCACCTCCGCCGGACTCGGCGGCAGCCCCGTCAAATCCAAACTCAACCGCCGCAGCAGCGTCGCCTTGTCCGCTTCCGCCGACGGCCGCAGGCTCTCTTTCTCCAACCGCGCCAGCACAAACCGGTCCACCGCCGTCCGCGCCCACCGCGCATCCTTGGTCACAGGCAGCGCCGGCCTCACCGGAGCCACATACGCCCAGTGCTTCTTCACCTCGGCGTTCTTCGCGCCCACTCCCTCCGGCCACACCGCCCCTTCCGCAATCCACCGTTTGATCGTCGCAATCTGCTCCGCCGGCAGCGGCTTGCCCCCCATCGGCATCCGCGCCTGCTCGCCAATCCCCGCTGTCCGCAAATAGAGCGGGCTCTTCTCCGGCTCTCCCGGCACAATCGACTTCCCCGAAACACCCCCCGCCATCGCCGTACTCTTCGCGTCCAGCCGCAACCCGCCCATCTGCGCCTTCGCCCCATGGCACCCCGCGCACGAACGGTCCAGCACCGGCTTCACATCGCGTTCGAAATCAACCTTCGCCGCCGCGCTGCCCGCACCCGGCTGCCCCCAAGCCACTCCCCCCGCGCCCAACCACAGCGCCCCCACCAACACCGTCCCCCACCCCGCTGCGCACGAGCGCGCCCGTTCCACAACTACAGACAAGTCGAGCCAACAAGAATCCAGGGATTTCATCGCGATTACTGCCCCATATTCTTTCACAGCCCGCACTCACCCCGCGCCCAGCCACACAAACCGCGCCACAAACAGCGCCGTCAGCAGCCACACCACCCACGAAACCTCCCTCGCCCGCCCCGTCGTCAGCTTCAACAGCGTCCATGCGGTGAACCCCAGCGCCACACCATTGGCGATGCTGAACGTCAACGGAATCGCCACCAGCGTCAAAAACGACGGAATCGCCACCCCCGGATCGCTCCACTCAATCCCCGCCGCATGAGGCAACATCGCCGCCCCCACCAGAATCAGCGCCGGAGCCGTCGCCGCCGCCGGAATCCCGCCCACCAGCGGAGCCACCACCAGCGCCAGCGCAAACAGCAACCCCGTCACAATTGCCGTCACGCCACTCCGTCCCCCCGCCACAATCCCCGCCGCGCTCTCGATATAGCTCACCACCGTCGACGTCCCCAGCGCCGCCCCCGCCATCGACGCCGTCGCGTCCGTCAACAAAATCCGCCGCACCCGCGGTATCCGGTTCGCGCTGTCAAACAACCTCGCCTTCCGCCCCACCGCCACCAGAGTCCCGAAGTTGTCAAACAGGTCGACGAACAGAAACACAAACACCACCTCCAACACCCCCAGCCGCAGCGCCGCCCCCACATCCAACTTCCCCGCCGTCAGCCAGAGATCCCCCAGCGCCACCGGAGCCATCGCCACCTGACCCACCCCCAGCAGCGAACCCACCAGCGCCGTCCCCAGAATCCCCACCAGAATCGCCGCCGGAAACCCCCGCGCCAGCAGCGTCGCCATCAACACCAATCCAAACAGCGCCAGCAGCGTCCCCGGATCGCTCAACTTCCCCAGCGCCACCGTCGTCGCCGGATGCGCCACAATGATCCCCGCGTTCTTCAAACCGATAAAGGCGATGAACAACCCGATCCCCGCCGCCACCGCGTCATACAACTCCGCCGGAATCGCCGCGAACAGCCGCTCCCGCACCCCCGCCAGCGTCAACACAAAGAAGATCGCCCCCGACACAAACACCGCCCCCAGCGCCGTCTCCCACGCCACCCCCATCCCCTTCACCACCGAGTAGGTGAAGTAGGCGTTCAGCCCCATCCCCGGCGCCAGCGCAATCGGATACCGCGCCACCGCCCCCATCAGAATGCTCGCCACCGCCGCCGACAGGCAGGTAGCCGCCATCACCGCCCCCGGCTTCATCCCGGCATCAGCCAGAATCGATGGATTCACAAAGATGATGTACGCCATCGTCACAAACGTCGTGAACCCGGCCACAATCTCCCGCCGCCAGTCCGTCCCCAGCGCCTCAAATTCGAAATACCGCTCCAACTGTCTCCGCATCGTCGTCTCGCAATCCTACCACCCGCCTCGCTCCCCAAAC
>JAFLBB010000203.1 GCA_017304135.1 Acidobacteriota bacterium
AGCGTTGCTCGACTGCTCGTTGTTGTGCAGCGCGAGCAGGAAGATCGGCCATGACAGGTACATCACGGCGATTGCCATCGGCAACAGGAAAAAGATGATGCCGAAAATGTCGATCCACGTCTGGCCCCCAGTCCATCTCGCCATGCACATTCCCCGGCTCAATCCCGGCAATCAACTCGTCGAGTGTGGGTCGGCGTACCCCTTCCCGGGTCCCGCGGTCCCGCCCCGGCGCAACTTCATTTTTCTCCGCGCTCGAATCCAGATCTTTTTCCGCCATAGCTCCAGTCTCCCGCACCGCAGGGATGAGTCACGGCCTCTCGCGCCAGGGCCGCGGAGGCCCGGCACGGTTAGTGCCGCTCCACCACGCCAAACATCTCCCCCATGATCCCCGCCCCACCAGAACCCCGCATAGTGCCCCTTGCCCGTCTTGTCCTTATAGAACAAAATCCGCGCCGTGAACGTCCCCATCCCCGGCAGCGTCGCATCGGTCAACTGCATCACGGGAGTGTCGCCCGCCCACTCCACGCGCACCGGCACCGGCAGCGTCACCGGACCTGACTTGCGCGGAATCTCCGCATTGATCGTCCAAATCCCGCCCGCGAGCTTCGTCACGCCCGATATCTTGTAGGAATCCTCGCGCACCTCCGGCCGCCCCGTCATCGAAAACCGCCCGGCCAGCCGCGCCCCCGTCAACAACTGCCGGAACTCCTCCTCACGCTTCGCCTGCACGTCCTCTTTCTTCGCGCACCCGGCGCACACCACGAGCGCCGCCAGCCCAATCAACGCTTGCCACTTCATGCAACCAGCATACGGTGGTGCTCGCCGCCCCGTTTGCTAAAATTGAGGCTTGCGAGCCATCGTTCACTGCTTTCTCTGCGTTGGCCTGCTCCTCGGCTGGATGGCCGCCAACGCCGCCCCCGCCAAGAAGCCCGCGTCGAAGTCCACCAAGACTACGGCAGCCAAGAAGTCCACTTCCAAGTCCACAACGGCCAAGAAGTCCACAGCCAAAAAATCCACCGTCAAGTCGGCCAAGTCCACCAAACGCCCCGCCCGCCGCCGCTCCACCACCTCCCGCCGCCGCGTCCGCCGCCCCGCCGGCCAGGGCAAGCCCTCCCCGGAACGCTACGCCGACATCCAGCGCGCCCTCAAACAGCGCGGCTATTTTGAAGGCGAAACCGACGGCAAGTGGGGCGAAGCCTCCACCCTCGCCCTCAAGAAATTCCAGCAGGAACAGAACCTCAAGCCCGACGGCAAACTCGGCTCCCTCAGCCTCATCGCTCTCGGTCTTGGACCCAAACGCGGCAGCGTCCAGCCGGCCTCGCCGCCATCCACCCCCACGCCCCCCGTCGCCGTACCCGCCGAGGGCTCACCTCCTACTCCCACTACTCCCAACGACAAGGCACCCCAATGATCATCGGCGTCCCCACCGAAGTGAAAGACCACGAGTCGCGCGTCGGACTCGTCCCCAGCGGCGTCACCGCGCTCGTCGAAGCCGGCCACACCGTTCTCGTCCAGGCCGGAGCAGGCGTCGGCTCATCCATCCCCGATGCCGCCTACTTCGCCGCCGGTGCCTCCATTGCGCCCGACGCCGCCAGCGTCTGGAAATCGGCCCACATGGTCGTCAAGGTCAAGGAACCCCAGCCCTCCGAATACCCCCACCTCCACCCCGGCCTCACCCTGTTCACCTACCTCCACCTCGCCCCGCTTCCCGAACTTACCGCCAAGCTCGTCGAGTCCAAGGTCAACTCCGTCGCCTATGAAACCATCCGCGAGCGCGACGGCTCCCTGCCCCTGCTCATCCCCATGAGCGAGGTCGCCGGACGCATGTCCGTGCAAATCGGCGCGCAATATCTGGAACGGCCCAATGGCGGCCGCGGCATCCTCCTCGGCGGCGTCCCCGGCGTCGCCCCCGCCAACGTCGTCATCCTCGGCGGCGGCATCGTCGGCCTCAACGCCGCCAAAATGGCCTTCGGTCTCGGCGCCCACGTCACCATCATCGACCGCAACCTCGACCGCCTCCGCCAGCTCGACGACATCTTCAACTCCAACGTCACCACCCTCGCGTCCAACACCTGGACCATCCACGAAGCCGTCAAACTCGCCGACCTCGTCATCGGCGGCGTCCTCATCCCCGGCGCCTCCGCACCCCGCCTCATCCGCCGCGACTGGCTCAAGGACATGCGCGCCGGCTCCGTCCTCGTCGACGTCGCCATCGACCAGGGCGGCTGCTTTGAAACCTCACGCCCCACCACCCACACCGACCCCATCTACTTCGTCGACGACGTCCTCCACTACTGCGTCTCCAACATGCCCGCCGCCGTCCCCCACACCTCGACGCTGGCCCTCACCAACGCCACCTTCCCCTACGTCCTCTCCCTCGCCAAGAAAGGTCTTGTTCAAGCCTGCATCGACAGCCCCGCCATCTACGAAGGCGTCAACACCTACCAGGGCCGCATCACCTACGCCGCCGTCGCCGAAAGCCAGGGCCTCCAACACAGCGAACTGAAGACGCTGCTATAGCCGGTTCGTGGCTGTCACTACGCTATAGCAGGTCCTCAAGTTCCAGAGGCCGCATGTTCTCTCTTCCCGCCTCCGTTAACTCCCATAGGCCACTGGGCGAATTCTGGCGCAAGAAGCCAGAGTCCACTGCGTGCTGGCGTGCCCAAGATGCTCGGTTTCGCCACGTTGGCTCGCCAGTGCTGGGCACGCTCTTGAGATCCTCCGGCGTGAACTTGTGTCCGTGGTGCCTCTCAATCCAATCCAGCACTGTTTCTCGCTTGGCGCTACCTCCCTCTGCGAGAAGCGCCTCCCGTATCCACCACTGCCGGACCATCTCAGATGTCGCGGGCATGCGACGAGCATAACTCCACACACAGAGTCTGCAAAGCGTCTGTACCCGCGTCTGCACCCGCGTCCCACACCCGCGCTACGATAGACCCATGGCAACCGGCACGGCCTTATTGACGGTTGAACAATTTCTGGCGTTGCCCGAAGAGCAGCAGTTCCGTAGAGAGCTGCTTGGTGGTGAGCTGGTGGAGATGGGCAACGCAAAGGCAATCCACGAGATCATGAAGGGCCTCCTCTCCGAAGCCCTCACTATCCACGTGGCCCGCACCGGCGCTCTCTTCGTCCTCTCCGAATCCATGTTCCGCGTCACCGCCAACGACGCCTGCATCCCCGACATCTCCATCGTCCGCCGGGACTGGCTGTCCAGAGTCGATCCCGACCGCCGCTTCCCCGGCGCACCCCTGCTCGCCGTCGAAATCATCTCCTCCGAGTCCGCGACACGCATCGCCCAAAAGATCGAAATCTATCTCCAGGGCGGCGCGCAAGCGGTATGGACCTTCTACCCCGAGCGCAAGCTCATGGACGTCCACTACCCCGGCGGCCGCAGCCGCAGGCTCTACGCCTCGGACACACTGATGGAACCCGACATCCTCGGCGACTTCGCTCTCCCGCTCAGCAAACTCTTCCCCGCCTAGCGGAACGGCCGGTCAAACCGCTGCACCCAGTCATCCCCCATCGCCGCCATCTGCGCCGCGATGCGCCCATCCAACTCCGCCATCAGCGCCTTGTGCGCCGGCTCGCCCGCCAGGTTCTTCAACTCAAACGGGTCTCTCTCCAGGTCATACAACACCCACGGCTTGTCCTCATGCCGCGCGTACTTCCACTTCTGGTTCCGAATCCCCCGCCACGGCCCATGCTCCTCCATCTCCGTCGACGTGTAGATCATCAAGTGCGACTCCTCCGGAGCCTTGTCCGTCGCGCCCGTCAGATAGCCAGAAAGATCCGTCCCCGGCATCGATGCCAACTGCTTCACCCCCGCAAAGCCCAGCAGCGTCGGCACCACATCGATATGCGACAAGTGCGCCCCACTCCGCCGTCCCGCTTTGATCTTCCCCGGCCACCGGAAAATGCTCGGCACCACCGCCGACTCCTCCCACGGCTTGCGCTTCAGAAACGTCTGCTGGCTCCCCAGCATGTCCCCGTGGTCGCTCATGAAATAAACCACCGTATTGTCCGCTAATCCCATCGACTCCAGCTTGCCCAGCAACCGCCCGATCTCGTCATCCAGACACGTGATCGCCGAATAGTAGCCCGCAATGTCCTTCGGCGTCCCCCCGCGCTTGGCGCCCTCTTTCCAATTCGGCCGCATCTTCAAGTTCGCGGCATCGTACATCCCCTCGTAACCCTTCGGCACGATATACGGATCATGCGGCGGCCCGTACCAGACGTTCAAATAGAACGGCTGCTCCTTGGCCTTGGCGTTGCCGAGAAACTCAATCGCCAGGTCCGTCCACGTGAACACCTCGTAGCCCGGCACCGGGATCGGCTGGTCGTCATCGCGGAAATACCAGGTCTTCAGGTAGTTGTGGTTGCAGATGTTCGCGGCCCAAAAATCAAAACCCTGCCGCCGCTCGCCCGGCGGCACAAACCCCGGATTCCGCAGCCCCCCATGCAAATGCCATTTGCCGATGAACCCCGTGTAGTAACCTGCCCGCTGCAGCAACTCAGCGATGGTCACCTCCTGAATCCCCAGCGGCACATCGTTCACCGCCATCTTCACCTGGTGCGGATACCGCCCCGTCAGCAAACACGCCCGCGCCGGCGTGCACACCGGGCAATTCGCCACGGCATTCGTAAACTGCGTCCCCTGCGAAGCCAGCCGGTCCAGCACGGGCGTCTTCACCTGCTCATTGCCCATCGAGCCAAGGTCTTGACCCCGCCACTGGTCCGGCATCAAAACCAGAATGTTCGGCCGGTTTTGCGCCGCTCCCGCCACACTCGCCGCCGCTCCCGCGGCCGTCCCCAGGAATTCACGCCGTTGCATCACCGTGACTTTATCATGCAGACTGATCCTTTCATGTCACGCATCCTGATGGTCTCCTCCGAAGCCGTCCCCTTTGCCAAATCCGGCGGCCTCGGCGATGTTCTCGGCGCCCTCCCCCAAGCCCTCCGCGCCCGCGGCGAAGACGTCGCAGTCCTCCTCCCCCGCTACGGCTCCATCCCCCTCGACGATGCCGCCCGCGTCGCCACCGCCGTCCCCCTCCACCCCGGCTGGATGGTCTTCCACGCCGACTTCTGGGTCAAGCAACTCCGCGGCGTCCCCTACTATTTCGTCGATTGCCCGCCCCTGTTCGGCCGCGACGGCTACTACGGCTCCCACGGCTCCGACTTCGGCGACAACCACATCCGCTTCAGCCTCCTCTCCCACGCCGCCATCGCCCTCTCGCGTCAGGTCTTCCGCCCCCAAATCCTCAACATCCACGACTGGCAGGCCGGACTCGTCGCCCCCTACCTCCGCCACTTCTACTCCCACGACCCCACCTTCTTCGGTACCAAGATCGTCACCACCATCCACAACCTCGGCTATCAGGGCCGCTTCGCCCCCAGCCTCCTCCCCGACATCGGCCTCGGCCTCGAACACATGCGCCCCGACCTCCTCGAGTTCCACGGCGACATCAGCTTCCTTAAAGGCGCCATCGTCTACGCCGACTGGATCACCACCGTCAGCCCCACCTACGCCCGCGAAATCCAAACCCCCTACTTCGGCGAAGGCCTCGAAGGCCTCCTCGCCGCCCGCTCCAGCTCCTTAAGCGGCATCCTCAATGGCGTCGACTACGCCGAATGGAACCCCGAAACCGACCGCTACATCGCCCAGCGCTACTCCTCCGACACCCTCCCCGGCAAGCTCGCCTGCAAGCTCGACCTCCTCCGCGAATTCGGCCTCGACGCCACCGACCCCAAGCGCCCCCTCATCGGCATCGTCTCCCGCTTTGCCAAACAAAAAGGCTTCGACCTCATTGCACAGGTCGCCCAACCCCTCATGGACACCGGCGCCCAATTCGTCGTCCTCGGCACCGGCGAACGCGAGTTCGAAGACCTCTTCCGCTCGCTCGCCGCCAACTTCCCCGACAGCCTCTCCGTCCGCGTTCAATACTCCAACGCCCTCGCCCACAAAATCGAAGCCGGCTCTGACTTCTTCCTCATGCCCAGCCGCTACGAACCCTGCGGCCTCAATCAGATTTACTCGCTCCGCTACGGCACCCTCCCCATCGTCCGCGCCACCGGAGGCCTCGAAGACACCGTCGATGGCGACACCGGCTTCAAGTTCTGGGGCTACACCGGAGCCGAAATGCTCGGCGCCGTCCACGCCGCCCTCGACACCTACAAGAAACAGCCCGCCCGCTACCGCACCATGCAGCGTACCGCTATGAACCGCGACTTCAGTTGGGACTCCAGCGCCGCCCAGTACAGCGAACTCTTCACCCGCTTGCTGGACTGAGCCGCGCGCGTCAGCAAGCGGTCTCCGCCCCCTACAGCTTCCGCAACATCCGCTCCCACCGCGCCCGCCTGTACATCACGATGTTGCCAAACTGCCCCGTCTTCAACTGCTCCGGCGTCACCTCGAACGACCACACAATCCGTCGCGCCCGCTGAGCCACCGCCGCTCGCCGCGCCGTCTCGTCTTTCGGCGCCTCCGCATCGCTCGGCTCGAGCAACACCAAATCCCCCGCCAGAATCTCCCGCGCCGGCACATCCTCCGGCATCAGGTACAGGTTCCCGCTCACAAACACAAAGAAGCCCAGCACGGCAACGCTCAACGGAATCCACAGCAGCAGCCCCGGCACAAGCGATGTGCGCCGCTTCTCCCCCGCCTCATCGCCAAACTGCTCCGCCATCCGCAACGCGCGAAAACTCACAAACGGAAAATAAGCGATCATCATGCACTGCACCAGCCCGCTCAGCAAATAAGTCGCCCAGTTCGGACCCCGGTTCAACAACAGCATGATGATCGGCGACACCGCCACCAGCATCCCCGCCGCCGCCGCCGTCGCATGACCCAGCCTGATCCCCAACGCCAGCAGCAAAAACGCCCCGCCCACCAACAGCGATTGCGGCGGAGCCCCGCCCAGCAGCGTCAGCAGGCCGATGATGCCCAGCCCCCACACCCCGCGCCGCGAAATCGCAACCGCCTCTTCCTTCGTCTTTGGGTCAGGCCAGATCCAGCTCTTCTGCTCGCTTGTCGAACTCAACGTGCCTCAATCCTTATAAGGGTCAAACTCGCCCGCCGGCGCCATCGCCACGCCCAACGGCCGCATCGTGTGCAGCACGCGGATCGTGCCCTCGTGCGCCTTCAGCACCTCCGGCAGCCGCTTGTAGCAGTGCGGCGACTCATCCACATCCGCGCCGCGCAACTCCACGCCCTGCTCGTTCACCCACTCCATCATGGCATGCCGCGACACCCGCCCCTTGCGCTTCCACGCCCCCGTCTTGCGGTCCCGCACGCCCTTGGCCTCCAACCGCCCCATCACCCGCCCCGCCCCGTGAACCGTCGAATAGAGCGACGTCGCCGAGTCCTTGCTCTCCACGCCTTCAATGATCACGCTGATGTCGCCCATCGAGCCGCCCACAAACCCCCGTTGCCCCGGAAACGCCGGCGTCGCCCCCTTGCGCACCACCCACATCTTCTCCCCGCCATGCTCCTCGCGCCAGGCGTAGTTGTGGTGGTTGTGGACCTCCTC
>JAFLBB010000204.1 GCA_017304135.1 Acidobacteriota bacterium
GGCTCAACCATTTCGAATCGTCCATGCTGATGTTCAATCCCCAGCATCCCGACTCCGTCCCCCTTCAGGCTCATCTCGTGTGAGAATCTGTGCCCCCCTTCAGGCTCATCTTGCATGAGAAAAGACTCCGTCAGGCGGTGGCGCGGAGCCGCTTGGTACACTAACGGGGAATGACCCTCTCCGATGTGTTCCTCGGTCTGGGGCAGGAGCGCCTGGAGGCGTGCCTTCGCCAGATCTCGTTGGGAAAACTAAAAACCTACCAGTTGTTTGAGCGCTTCAAAGTGCGCGCGCGGTTGACGAAGCTCAATCAGGATTCGCTGCGGAAGGCTGCGCCGAAGTTTCTCGAGCGCCTGCGGGAGCAGGACGAGGAATTCGCGGTGGAGCTGGCGCAGGCGATGCTGGTGTCGCACTTGGACATGATCATCGCGGTGCTGAATTTCCTGGGCGTGCCGCACAATGAGGGGTTCTTTGAGAAGGACGCCGAGTTGGCCAAGCACCTGACGGAGGGCTGGCAGCAGCGGGCACATGGGGAGTTCCAGGAGAAGTATCCGGAGGCGGTGCTGACGTTTTATTTAAACCACCTGGCGCATGAGGTGGACGCGGAGTCGGCGCTGTTTGTGCCGGCGGGCGCGGCGGCGTAGGTCGGGCAAAGCGATGAGCCTGGCGGTGACGTTACAAGAGTTGAAAGAGAGCGCGCTTGCGCGGATTGCGCTGGCGACGTCGCTCGACGAATTGGAGACGATTCGTGTGGAAGCGGTGGGGCGCAAGGGTGTGCTGGCCAATGCCGGCAAGGAAATGGCCAAGGTGGCCAAGGAGGAGCGGGCGGCGATGGGGCAGTTGCTCAACGCCGTGAAGACGGCGATTGAAGCGGCCTTGGAGGAGCGGACAGGGGCGTTTACGGCGGCGGCGCTGGAGCAGCGGCTGGACGCGGAGTGGATGGACCTGACGGTGCCGGCGCCGGGAGTGAAGCCGGGGGCGCTGCATCCGGTGACGCAGGTGCAGCGGTATCTGGAGGAAGTCTTCACGTCGATGGGGTTCGCGGTGTTGAGCGGTCCTGAGGTGGAGACGGAGTGGCACAATTTCGATGCGCTGAACATACCGCCGACGCATCCGGCGCGCGACATGCAGGATACGTTCTGGCTGGAGCAGGGGAACCTGCTCAGGACGCATACGTCGCCGGTGCAGGTGCGGGGGATGAAGCGGTTGGGGGCTCCGCTGCGGATGATTGCGCCGGGGCGGGTGTTCCGGAATGAAGAAGTAGACCCGTCGCACGAGCACACGTTTTATCAACTGGAAGGCATGATGGTGGATCGCGAGGTATCGATCGCGCACATGCTGTATTTCATGCAGACGCTGCTCAGGGAGATCTTCCAGCGCGAGGTGACGGTGCGGCTGCGGCCGGGGTATTTCCCGTTTGTGGAGCCGGGGTTTGAGCTAGACATTCAATGCTCGTTGTGCGGCGGCGCGGGATGCGCGGTGTGCAAGCAGACGGGCTGGGTGGAGCTGTTGCCGTGCGGGCTGGTGCATCCGAACGTGTTGCGGGCGGGGGGCATCGATCCGGCGGAGTGGAACGGTTTTGCCTTTGGGCTGGGACTGACACGCCTGGCGATGATGCGCTATGGCATAGACGATATCCGGCTGTTGCAGTCGGGCGATTTGCGATTTCTAAACCAATTCCGATGAAGTTTTCCGCTAACTGGATTACCGAACTTGTGCCGGGGCTTGCGGTGGAGCCGCGGGAACTGGGCACGTTGATCACGACGAAGACGGCCGAGTGTGAGGGGACGGAGGCGTATGCGCCGTTTCTGGAGCAGGTGCGGCTGGTGCGCGTGGTGGATGTGAAGGCGATTGAGGGGTCGAAGAACGTCTATGCGACGATCGACGCCGGGCCGCTGGGGATGAAGAATGTGGTGTGCGGCGCGCCGAATTGCCGGGCGGGGATCCTGGCGGCGTGGGTGATGCCGGGGGCGGAGCTGTCGGGCGGGAAGAAGATCGGCAAGGCCAAGGTGAGCGGCCACGAGAGCGAAGGGATGCTGGCGGCGGGCGATGAAATCGGCGTGAACCGCGAGCATGACGGGATTCTGGAGTTCAGCGAGGGCACGCCGGGCGAGCGGCTGGCCGGGATTGTGCCGGACCACGTGATTGAGATCGACAACAAGAGCCTGACGCACCGGCCGGACTTGTGGGGCCATCACGGGATGGCGCGCGAGGTGGCGGCGATTACGGGGATGGCGCTGCGCGATCCGGTGCCGCAGGTGAGTTGGGATGGCGCTCCGGTGCTGAAGGTGGAGATCGAAGATACCGAGTTGTGCCCGCGGTATTCGGCGCTGGTGTTTGAGAATGTGACGATTGGGCCGTCGCCGTTGTGGCTGCAGTACAGGCTGGAAGCGATTGGGCTGAATCCGATTTCGAACATCGTGGATGTGACGAATTTCGTGATGGCGGAACTGGCGCAGCCGACGCATGCGTTCGATGCCGATTTGCTGAAGGGCGAGACGATTTATGTGCGGCGCGCGCGAGCGGGCGAGCGGGTGCGGGCGTTGAACGACGAAGAGTACGCTCTGGACGAGCAGGCGCTGGTGATTGCCGATGCCGGGGGTGCGGAGGCGATTGCGGGTGTGATTGGCGGGCGGCCGACGGGGATTCACGAGGGGACGAAGCGGGTGGTGTTGGAGTCGGCGAATTTCCAGGCGGCATCGATCCGGAAGACGTCGTCGCGGTTGAAGCTGCGCACGGATGCGAGCATGCGGTTTGAGAAGGCGCAGGATCCGCGGAATACGGTGCGGGCGCTGGCGCGGTGTTGGGAGCTGTTCCAGGTGGTGTCGCCGGGGATCCGGATGGTGGGCGGGTTGATTGATAACTGCGCGCCGATGAAGGATGCGCCGGTGATCCGGCTGGAGCTGGATTGGTTGAACCGGAAGATCGGGCGGGTGGTGGAGCGGGGCGAGGTGGTGCGGATTTTGCGGTCGCTCGAGTTTGGCGTGGAGGAAGCGGGGGCAGGTGTGTTGACGGTGACGGTGCCGTCGTGGCGGGCGACGAAGGATGTTTCGATTGCCGAGGACCTGGTGGAGGAGATTGGGCGGATGATCGGGTATAGCTCGATTCCGCCGCAACCGCCGCTGGTTCCGGCGGCTCCGCCGGCGGCCTCGCCGGAGCGGGAGTTCCAGTATGCGCTGCGGTTGCAGGTGGCGGCGCAGGGGTTCACCGAGGTCTATAACTATTCGTTTTTGAGCGAGGAGCGGGCGGCGCGGTTTGGGTTTGCCGAGGCCGAGCATGTGCATGTGCTGAATCCGATTGCGAGCGACCAGGGATTGATGCGGGTGTCGCTGATTCCGCGGATTGTGCAGAACATTGAGGACAATGCGCGGCACATGGGGGAGTTCCGGTTGTTTGAGATCGGGAACGAGGTGCACAAGGACGGGGCGGGGGCCGCGGGTGGCGCTCGGGCCGCAAGTGGCGACGGCGCGAGCGACGGCTTGCCGCGGCAGATTCCGCATTTGGCGGCGGCGGTGTTTTCGAAAGAGGGCGACGGGCAGGCGGGTTTGTTTGAGCTGAAGCGGCTGGCCGAGGTTGTGGCGCCGGGCGTGGAGGTGGAGCGGGCGGACGAGGCGCGTGGGTTTGAGCATCCGAAGCGGGTGTGGCGGCTGCGGTGGCAGGGCGAGGTGGTGGGGCGGTTGTTTGAACTGCATCCGTCGCAGTGCGAGGCGGGGCGGGGGGCGGTGTTGGATAT
Organism: Acidobacteriota bacterium; assembly: GCA_017304135.1. Taxonomy (GTDB): domain Bacteria; phylum Acidobacteriota; class Terriglobia; order Bryobacterales; family Bryobacteraceae; genus JAFLBB01. Next base: position 3,731 of record JAFLBB010000204.1, read on the forward strand.
GGATGTGGAGGCGCTGTACCGGCTGAAGCCGGCAGGGGCGCGGCACAAGGCGCTGCGGCGGTTCCCGGTGAGCGAGTTTGATCTGTCGGTGTTGACGCCGCTGCGGGAAGAGGTGGGCGTGGTGCGCTCGCTGATCGTGCGGCAGGGGGGCGAACAGGTGTTGGGGGTGGAGTTTGTAAGGCAGTACACGGGAGCGCCGCTGGCGGAGGATGAGAAGAGCGTGAGCTTCCGGGTGACGGTGGGGGCGGCGGACCATACGCTGGCGGCCGAGGAGATTACGGCGGTGCGCGAGGGGATGATCGAAGCGGTGAAGGCGGCGGGATATCAATTGAGGATGTGACGATGCGGCAAATCGTGGCGTTGTGCGTGGCACTGACTGTGGCGGGGGCGCTGGCGGCTCCGGCATGGGGGTGGCATCCGGTGGGCCACCGGATCATCGCGGCGATGGCGTATGACCAGTTGCCGAAGAAGACGCGGGCGCGGGTGGATGAGGTGATCCGGAAGCATCCGGACTATGGGAAGTTCACCGAGGGCGTGCGCGGGGATGCGAAGCACATGGCGCGGTGGGCGTTCATTCACGCGGCGGCGTGGGCGGATGACATCAAGGGCGATGAGCGGTTCTGGGACGACACGCGGCGCGACGGGAAGGCGACGAAGGCGCTGGCTCCGTTTCCGGAGATGAAGCGGCATACGAACTGGCATTACGTGAACCTGTATTTTTCGCCGGATGGTTCGCCGCTGCCGAAGACGCCTGAGCCGAGCGCGAAGACGCAGTTGCCGAAGATGATTGCGGGGCTGGATGGGGAGTTGGGCTGGTATCACCTGGTGTGGCTGTTGCATGTGGAGGGGGACATTCACCAGCCGATGCATTGCGTGTCGCGGTTGACCAAGCACATTGTGGACCGGGCGGGGAAGCCGACGTCGGATTTGGGGGGGAACCTGACGAACGTGGATGGCTACACGAACCTGCATGCGGTGTGGGATGACTTGCTGGGGGTGACGCGGGATGAGGCCTACATCGACTGGATGGCGGCGCGGATCAAGAAGGCGCATCGGAAGCCGGCACAGGTGAGCCTGGATCCGGATGTGTGGATTGAGGAGGGGTTTGCGGTAGCGCGGGACAAGGCGTATGGGGCGATGAAGGCGGAGGAGGGGACGCGGGAGAAGCCGTTCCGGCGGACGGTGGGGTATGAGGAGGAGTCGCTACGGGTGGCGCATGCGCAGGCGGCGAAGGCGGCTTACCGGCTGGCGGGGGTTTTGGCGGAGAGGTTGCGGTAGGGGGGCGGCGCGGTTACTTCGCGGGGATTTCGTAGACGTAGAGGTGGTGGACGCGTTTGTAAGATTCGACCTTTTCGACGCGGGTTTCTTTCCAGCCCCGGATGGGGTAGTCGTGGGAGACGACGCGGGCGCCGGGTTTGAGGGACTTTTCGAGGTGGGGGCGGAGGAGGTCGTTGGAAGAGGTGAGGAAGTAGAGGGTGACGACGTCGGCCTGGGAGAGGTCGGCGGTGAGGGCGTCGGCTTCGACGATTTTGACGCGGTCTTCGAGTTTGGCGTGGGCGATTTTCTCGCGGGAGAGTTTGGCTTCCTTGGGGCTGATTTCGATGCCGACGGCTTTGGCGCCGAACTTCTGGGCGGCGGTGATGACGATGCGGCCGTCGCCGGAGCCGAGGTCGTAGACGGTGTCGCCGACCTTCACGTTGGCGGCGCGGAGCATTTCGTCGACGACGTTCTGGGGCGAGGGGACGAAGGGGGCAAGACGGTTGGGCTTGACCTGGGCGCCGATGCCGGGGATCTGGGCCTGAGCGAGCCAAGGGGCGGCCAGGAGGAACACGGATGGCAAAACCGCGAGTGTACGCATAACCTTTGAGTGACCCTACCTCTATTGTAGTTTGACTGATGCGACTTGTTTTGCGTTTCGCGTTTTCACGAGGCGGGCGACCATGTCGGTGACGGCGAACCAGAGGTCGCGGGGGCGGCTGATGGTGAACTCGACGCCTTTGAGGGACTTGACGGCCTGGCCGATGGTGTCGCGCCAGGGGTTGGCGTAGGGGTTCAGGATGTAGTTCATGTAAAAGACGGGGACGTCGAACTCGCCGAGGCGTTTTAGTTGCTCGGAGGGGATATTGGCCTCGAGCATGGCCTTGGGTCCGGCGAAGACGACGGCATCGGCGCGTTCGGTGTTGGCGAACTCCTTGGCCATGAGGTCGGTAAGGAACTCGGCGCCGCCGTTTTTATTGGAGAGGCGCTTGAGGTCGACGGTGCCGAGGTTGAGGGATTCCAGCGATTTGCCGAGGCCGGGGAAGTCGATGCGGTCGGCCGAGTCCTGGCGGAAGAGGACGCGCTGTTCGTGGAGGTTGAAGGCGACGAGGGAGAAGCGGCCGACGCGGGGGTCGCGGGCGAGGGTGCGGAGGAGGCTGACGAGGGCGGCGGTGTCGACGGGGCGAAGGGAGGAGGCGAGGGCCTTTTGGGGGGCGAAGTTGATGAGGATTTTGAGGTTGAGGGGGTCCTGTTCGGAGGAGCGGGTGGCGGGGGGTTCTTCGCGGAACTGGGCGGCCTCGACGGGTTCGACGGCGCCTTCGCCCATGGTGAGGGCGATTTGGGCGTCCTTGGAGGGGAGTTTGGCTTCGATGTCCCAGGAGAGGGAGCAGATGCGTTCGGCGCGGTCGCGGACGAGGAGGTCGACTTTGTACTTGCCGACGCCGACGTCGAAGCCGCCCTGGAGGAGGGCGTCGCCTTTGGCTTCCTCTTCGATGGCGGGGACGCGGATTTTCTGGGTGAAGTAGGTGGGCTGGTCGGCGCGACCGTCGGGGACGACGCGGAAGACGATGGTGAGGAGGTCCTCGTTGCCGGCGAGTTCCTCAAGGGGAATGGAGATGTCGTAGCCGGAGTGGAACTTCAAGTCGAAGCCGAGGAAGGGCTTTTCGGGAACGACCAGGCAGGGGAGGTCTTTGCGCTCGTCGCCTGCTTCCATGACGGCGAGGTCGGTGTTGTGGAGCCGGATGGCTCCCCGGTTGCCCGCCGGAGCAACCAGCACCTGAGCGAAGGCTGGCAGGGCGAGTGCGCCTGCCGTCAAAAACCACACAATTGCGCGGGCGCCTTGTGACGCTCCGCAAATACCGAAGCCCATCATCCCAACCGCTCCGATCTCTATCTTGTTTTACGCTTTCGCTACTCCTCCCACATGGTTGCTTCCCGGCCCGGTTTCCCCACCGCGCCGCGTGCGAAAGCGGATAGTCCTTATTATGGTGAAAGAACGTGAGAGCGCAACCAAAATCGTCAGGCTCTCGACCTAGATTCTATGACATCCTCCAACGGCGTGGGGACGCAGGATTTCGCATGTGCCGGCAGAGGCGGCAACAGTACACATGATCGGCAGCTTTGAACGAATCTGTAACGCCATTGGGGAGGAGTTTGCGCGGAACCGGGCGCTGCATGGGGCGAGGATGCAGTGCGGGCCGGGGTGCGCGGATTGTTGCTCGCAGTTGTTCCAGATTACGGAGATCGAGGCGGCGGTGTTGTCGGCGGGGGTGCGGACGTTGCCGGAAGGGCAGCAAAATCAATTGCGGGAGCGGGCGTTGGCGTACCAGGTGGAGCGGGCGAAGCTGGTGGCGGCGAAGGGAGAGCAAGAGGCTTGGGGCGGGTTGCCGGCGGAGGGGACGCGGCTTCCCTGCCCTGCATTGGAGGATGGGGTTTGTACGGTGTATGAGTGGCGGCCGTTCATCTGCAGGAAGTATGGGATGCCGCTGTGGAATCCGGACAAGCCACAAAATGTGTTTGCCT
>JAFLBB010000205.1 GCA_017304135.1 Acidobacteriota bacterium
TCCGCGGTACGGCCCTGGACATCTTCGGACGCACGGCAGAACGGCAGATGGAGCGCAGACTGATCGCCGACTACGAAGCCCTCCTGGAACGGATCGCGGCGAAGCTCGATGCCGGGAATCATGCCGCCGCGGTGGAACTGGCGGGTGTCCCGCAGTCCATCCGCGGATTCGGCCACGTGAGGGAGGCGGCGGTGGCGAAGGGGCGGGTGGAGGCGATGCGGGGGTCGTCGGCGATGGAGAGCTGGTCGACGGCGAGGCCGAGGGGCCAGAGGGAGAGCGAGACGTGGCCGAGGGAGACTTTGCGGTTGAGGGATTGCTCGAGTTGGGTGGTGAGGAGGGGGCGGAGTTGTTCGGGGGAGATGAGGAGGCGGAGGGCCAGGGCGGCGGTGAGAGTAAGTGCGAGTAAGGCGGCGAGTAAGTAGGCAAGTTTCTTAGCCATTAGAGTACGTCAGCGAAGCCACGTTTGAGTTGGCGGAAGCAGAGTCCGCCGATGATGAAGGTTCCGATGGAGAAGGCGAGGATGCCGGAGATCTCATCGAAGGTGGGGAGGCGGGAGGAGAGGAGGCGGTCGCGGTAGGCGCGGACGAAGAGGGCGAGGGGGTTCCACTGGAGGAGGAAGCGGACTTCGGGGGGGTATTGTTCCTCGAAGACGAAGATGGGGGTGAGCCAGAACCAGAGGGTGAGGGCGACGGAGACGATTTGGGCGGTGTCGCGGAGGTAGACCTGGAGGCCGGCGGCGATCCAGCCGAGGCCGACGGCGAGGAGTCCGACGCAGAACATGTAGAAGGGGAGGGTCAGCATGACGACGCTGAAGTGGTCTTCCCAAAGGAGGGAGGTGGCGACGACTAGGGAGAGGGTGAGGAGGTGGTTGATGAGGGAGGAAAAGAAGATGGAGATGGGGATGACTTCGGAGGGGAAGAGGGTTTTGGTGATGAGGTTGGCGTGCTCGACCATGGAGTTGGAGGAGCGGACGACAGTTTCCTGGAAGAGGAACCAGGGGAGGTAGCCGGCGAGGAGGTAGAGGGTGTAGTTCTGCGTGACGGCGCCGGGGGGCGGGGGGTTGCGCATGCAGATTTGGAAGACGAAGGTCCAGGAGAGGAGGAGGACGAGGGGGTGGATGAGGCCCCAGAGCCAGCCGGCGGCGGAGCCGATGTAGCGTTGCTCCCAATCGCGGCGGACGAGTTGCCAGATGAGCGCGCGGCGCTGGACGAGGTTGCCGAGGAAGAGACGGCCGGGGATTCGCAAGACTTTTTTAGGATAGCGGATGGGGGTGGGAGTGGAGAGGCGGGTGAGGGGCAAGCGGGGGGCTCGACTAGGGCTTTACGTTTTCCTATAATGTAAAGTGATGGCAGAAGCGACATTATCGACGAAGCACCAGATTGTGGTGCCGAAAGAGGCGCGGGAAGCGTTGGGGGTGAAGGCGGGGGACCGTTTGATGGTGGTGACGCGGGGGGCGACGGTGGTGCTGCTGCCGAAGCCGGCGTCGCATGCGGAGGCATTGCGGGGCTTGGGCCGGGGTGTGTTTGAGGGCGACCATTTGCGGAAGGAACGCGAGGGCTGGGAGCGGTGAGGCGGTTGCGTTCGTTTCTGGCGCGGCACCGGCTGCTGGCTCTGGATACGAATGTGTTTGTGTATCACCTGGAGGCGAATCCACGGTATGTGGAGGCGACGGGAGAGGTGCTGCGGTGGGTGGAGCAGGAGGGGCATGGGGCGGCGTGTTCGACGATTACGTTGGCGGAATTGCTGGTGGCCCCTTACCGCAAGGGGGATGAGGGTCAGGTGGGGCTGTTCTGGGCTCTGTTGACGACGATTCCCCATCTGGAGTGGAGAGCGCCGGACCTGCTGGTGGCCGATGGGGCGGCGAAGTTGAGGGCGCGGTACGGGTTGAAGATGCCGGATGCACTGATCGTGTCGACGGCGTTGATGGCGGGGGCGACGGGGCTCGTGACGAATGATGCGGGGATGCGGAAGGTGAGGGAGTTGGAGGTGCTGGTGTTGGACGAGGCTGAGTAGTCCGCGGGAGCGCTCATCCTCTTTTTTTTCATGGGGGTGTAGCCTTCTTTGGGTTCGCGACGCCTTTTTGTGTAGGGCGCACGGGGTCGTGCATCTGAAGTGAAGGGCGAAGTGTAGGACAATTGGAATTCTTGTGAAACGACTTATTGGATATCTCATTGTGGGTGCCCTTGTGGCGTTTGGGGGCTACCGTGTGTGGCAGGCGGTGGAGTTGAAGAAGGCCGCCGAGGGGAAACAGGGGGCGAAGAAAGGCGCGGGGCAGCGGGTGGTGAGCGTTGGCGCGGCGGAAGCCCGGACGGGGCAGGTGCGGGAGGAGATTCTGATTACGGGGTCGCTGAAGCCGAAGGAACAGGTGGACGTGACGTCGAAGACGACGGGGCGTGTGGAGAAGCTGACGTTTTATGTCGGTGATGTGGTGAAGAAGGGGGAGGTGATTGCGCAGATCGAGGACAGCGAGCTGCAGCAGCAGGTGAGGCGGGCGGCGGCGTCGATTGAGGTGGTGAAGGCGACGCTGGCGCAGCGGCGGGCGGAGCTGGCGAACGCGAAGGCGGATCTGGAGCGGTCGCGGCAATTGATGGAAGCGGGGCTGATTCCGCGGCAGGAGTATGACTCGAAGCGGACGAGTTTCCAGGTGGTGCAGGCGCAGATTCAGTTGACCGAGGCGCAGGGGGACCAGGCGCAGGCGGAGTTGAGCGAGCTGAAGATCCGGCTGGAGCAGACGAAGATTTTGTCGCCGATGGACGGGCACATAGCGGAGCGGTTTGTGGATGAGGGAGCGATTGTGAGTCCGTCGACGCCGATTGTGCGGCTGGTGAACCTGTCGACGATGGTGACGCGGGCGAATGTGCCGGAGCGGGAGGTGTCGAAGCTGCGGGTGGGGAACCGGGCGATTGTGCGGGTGGATGCGTTTGGGGGCGAGGTGTTTGAGGGGAAGGTGACGCGGGTGAGTCCTGTATTGGACGCGGCGACGAGGAGCGCGCTGGTGGAGGTGGAGATCCGGAACCGGGGGACGGGGTTGAAGGCGGAGATGTTTGCGCGGGTGACGCTGGACCTGGCGAATTTCAGACAAGCAGTTCTGATTCCGAGGGAGGCGCTGGTGTACCGGGGGCAGCAGCCGGGGGTGTATGTGCTGGGGCAGGACAACAAGCCGATGTTCCGCGACATTGAGCCGGGGATTGTACAGGGCGATGACGTGGAGGTGTTGGCGAACCTTTCGGCGGGGACGCGGATAGTGACGAAGGGGGCGTCGATGTTGACCGATGGAGTGCAGGTGCGGGTTGCCGGCGCGGGCAACCGGAAATCGTAAGAGGAAGGCAGACGAGAGATGAGCTTACCTGAGTTTTCCATTCGCCGGCCGGTGACGATTTTGATGGCGGTGCTGATGGCGGTGCTGCTGGGCGGGATTGCGTTTGTGCGGCTGCCCGTGGACCTGATGCCGGAGGTGGTGTATCCGACGTTGAGCGTGCGCGCGGAGTATCCGGGGGTGGCGCCGGAGGAGATGGAGAACCTGGTGGCGAGGCCGTTGGAGGAAGCCTTCAGCGCGGCGCCTGGGGTGGAGAAGATCACGTCGAACTCGACGGAGGGCAGCTCGAGCGTGCGGATTTCGTTTGTGCATGGGACGAATCTGGACGAGGCGGCCAATGAGCTGCGGTTGCGGCTGGACCGGAGGCGCTCTTCCCTGCCCGAAGACATGCCGCCGCCGGTGATGTACAAGTACGACGTGTCGCAGTACCCGATCATGTTTCTGACCGTGGCGGCGACGGACATGGATCAGAAAGAGCTGCGGCGGTTTGTGGAGAAGCAGATTCAGTACAGGCTGGAACGTGTGCCTGGGGTGGCGCAGTTCACGGTGAGGGGCGGGTTGCGGCGTGAGATTCACGTGGACTTGGATTTGCAGAAGCTGCGTTCGCTGGGGCTGAGCGTGGCGAGCGTGGTGCAGGTGGTGCGGGCGGAGAATTTGAACCGTCCGGTGGGTCCGGTGCAGGAAGGCAAGTTTGAGGTGTTGCTGCGGACGCAGGGCGAGTACCGCAATTTGGATGAGATCCGGAACCTGGTGGTGACGACGCGCGGCGGTGTGCCGGTGTACATGCGGGACATTTCGTCGGTTGAGGATTCGCACGAAGAGGTGCGGCAACTGGTGAGCGTGGACGGGAACGCGGCGGTGCGGCTGTTTGTGTATAAGCAGTCGGGGTCGAACACGGTGGAGGTGAGCGATGCCGTGTGGAAGGAGGTGGCGCGGATTCACGAGGACTACCGGAACATCAAAATTTCGGCGACGGGGGACAGCGCTACCTTTATCCGGGCGGCGATCAACAACGTGAAGAGCTCCGCTTCGCAGGGCGCGCTGCTGGCGGTGATGATTCTGCTGGTGTTTTTGCGGAGCATGTCGAGCACGTTGATTATCGGCATCGCGATTCCGATTTCGGTGATTTCGACATTCGCGCTGATGTACTTTAACGGCTTTACGCTGAACACGATTTCGTTTGGCGGGCTGGCGCTGGGCGTGGGGATGCTGGTGGACAACGCGATTGTGGTGTTGGAGAACGTGTTCCGGCATCGCGAAGAGGGCATGGACGGGATGAAGGCGGCGCTGGTGGGGAGCAAGGAAGTGGCTGGGGCGGTGACGGCATCGACGGCGACGACGCTGGCTGTGTTTGTGCCGATTATTTTTGTGTCGGGGATGTCGGCGGTGATGTTCAAGCAGCTGGCATATGTGGTGTCGTTCTCGCTGTTGTGTTCGCTGGCGGTGGCGCTGACGATTGTGCCGGTGCTGTGTTCGCGGTTTCTGCGGCGGGGTAAGGAGAAGAAGAACCTGGGTCCGCTGACGGCGATTGCGGACTGGTTTGCGCGGGGACAGGACAAGCTGGATGAGAGCTATGGGAGCCTGATCCGGTGGGCGGTGGATCACCGTCTGATCGTGGGGCTGACGGCGGCGTCGCTGTTTGTGCTGGCGGTTGCGGGGATGCCGCTGGTGGGCGTGGAGTTGACGCCGGAGGCCGACGAAGGCGAGGTTCGCGTGAATGTGGACCTGGAGCCGGGGACGCGTGTGGAGGTGACCGATCCGCTGATGCAGAGGCTGGCGCGGATTGCGAAGGAGCAGGTTCCTGAAACGAAGAACATCATGATAGAGAGCGGGGCCAGCGGCGGGTTTGGACCGGGCTCGGGGCAACACCAGGGTGAGTTGCGCATAGCGCTGGTGCCGCGGACCGAGCGGGAGCGGTCAGCGAAGGAGATTGCGAACACGCTGCGGCCGTTGATGATGGTGCAGCCGGGGATGGTGGTGCGGACGCGGGTGAGCGGAGGGATGATGCGGTCGCCGGGGAGCTCATCGGGCGGCGATGACCGGCTGGCGGTGATGATCCGCGGGCATGAGCTGGAGATTCTGGATGGCTTGGCGCTGAAGGTGCGCGATGAGATGTCGGCGGTGCGCGGGGTGGCCGAAGTTCAAGTTACCAAGCAGCCGGGGATGCCGGAGATGCTGCTGCAGGTGGACCGGGTGAAGGCGTCGACGATGGGGCTGAACGTGAGCGACATTGCCGAGGCGATGGAGACGGCGGTGGGCGGGCGGAGGACGTCGATGTACCGGCAGCAGGGCGATGAGTTCAACATCGTGGTGCGGCTGAAGGAGCAGGACCGGATGTCGCTGGCGCAGGTGGGGAAGATTCCACTGGTGTCGCCGCTAGGGCAGCAGCCGATCATCGCGGAGAGCGTGGTGCGGATGAAGCGGCAGGAGGGTCCGACGCAGATTGACCGATTGGATCAGGAGCGAATTGTAACTGTAACGGGGACGCTGGGGGACCGGGATTTAGGCGGTGTGATGGGGGACCTGGAGGAGCGGCTGGCGAAGATCGCGCTGCCGCTGGGCTATGAATTCAGCTATGGCGGCGAGTATGAGGAGCAGCAGAAGGCGTTTGGCGAGCTGCAGTTCGCGGCGATCCTGGCGTTGATTCTGGTGTACATGGTGATGGCGGCGCAGTTCGAATCGCTGCGCGATCCGTTCATCATTCTGTTTTCGATTCCGCTGGCGGCGATCGGCGTGGTGGGTGTGCTGGTGATGACGCAGACGACGTTCAACATGCAGGGATTCCTGGGTGTGATTTTGCTGGTGGGTATTGTGGTGAACAACGCGATCATCCTGGTGGATTACATGAACCAGTTGCGGCGGGAGCATGGGTATTCGGTGCACGACGCGGTGATTGCGGGTGGGCGGCGAAGGCTGCGTCCGGTGCTCATGACGACGGCGACGACGGTGCTTGGCCTGTTGCCGATGGCGATGGGCATTGGCGAAGGCTCGGAGCTGCAGCAGCCGATGGCGCGGGTGGTGATTGGCGGGTTGACGAGTTCGACGCTGATCACGCTGGTGCTGATTCCGGTGGTGTACGCCATTCTGGAGGAGCGGCCGGAGAAGGCGCACGCGACGCGGCTGGAAACGTCGGGCGGTTTGCAAACGGCCAAGGGCGACTAGCGGCGTGCGTGCGGCCGGGTAATGCGGCGGCGGGTTCGCTACCATGACGAAATAGCCTCTGTTGGGTGGGAGGCTGGAGGTGTGCTCGAACAGCCAATGAGAAAACGATGGGGATGGATTCTCGCGGCGGCCTTGGCGGCGCTTGTTTGGAGCGCTGGCGGGGCGTGGGCGCAGGAGCAGAAGCAGGAACAGAAGCAGGAACAGAAAGGCGAGCAGACGGAGGCGGAGGGGGAGTTGCCGGCGCCGCCTGAGGTGGGCGCGGGAACGGACCTGGAAGAGGTAGCGGGGCGGCTGACGTCGCAGACGCGGGATCTGCTGATGAAGCCGTTTGAGGTGATGCCGGCGCCGCCGCCGGCGGTGGTGCTGCGGGGCATCGTGGGGTTTGCGCTGTTTCTGGCGCTGGCGTTCGTGGCCGGGCATCCGCGGGTGAAGCAGTGGGAGCGGTCGTTGAACATCGGGCATGCGGTGACGGCGGGGTTGCCGTTTGTGGTGCTGGGCTATGTGGCGGCGAGGCCGGAGGTGGGGATATTGTCGTCGTCCACGTTAGCGGGGGTGGCTCCGTTGTTGACGTTGGGGCTGGGGTGGGTTGGCTTTGGGATCGGGTCGCGGTTTGACGCGCGATTTTTTGAGAGACTGCCGGCGAACACGGGAGCGGCTGTGGTGTTGACGACGGCGATTCCATTGACGTTTTTGATGTTGGTGGGGTCGGTGTTTCTGCAATTCGTGGGGCGCGGGGCGATGGAGGGGCAGCAGCCGCAGGTGTTGCGGGAGGGGTTGCTGCTGGCGACGGCGGGGGCGATGGCGGCACGGAGCGCGCCGCACTTTTTGCGGGCGTTCACACCGGGGGCGGCGGCGTCGCCGCGGATGGAGTGGGTGATCGAACTGGAACAGTTAGCGGGCGTGTTCGGGACGATGTTTGTGAGCACGTTTTTCCGGCCGGAGCAGACGGCGGTGATGTGGCAGTTGCCGGGGACGGCTTGGTTGTTTGTGTTGTTTGGAGTGGGGACGTTGATGGG
>JAFLBB010000206.1 GCA_017304135.1 Acidobacteriota bacterium
GTCCAGCGTGTTCCGCGCCGTGAACGTCACCACTCCGCCAGCCGCCTTTAGCCCATAAAAGTAGATCCGCGGTGTGATCTCCAACCGCATCCTCACCTCGCCATACCCCGCCTCGGCCGGACGAAACCGTAACACCGGCGTCTCAGCCCGCCTCAACTGCTCGGAGAAATCGAAGCGCTGCCCCGGCGCCTCATCGCGCAACTTCCCCACCACCTCCTCGCCCGCCAGCAACGTCCCCGAACACCCCGCCGACTCCACCACAATCACCGCATGCCGGTCATGCCCGATCTTCGGAAACGCGAACGGAGCCCCATCCGGAGCCGAACAGGCAATCTCCGGCAACTCGATCCGCTCCGGCGCAAACTCCGCCCCCGGCAGACACACCGCTACCGCCAGCAAGCTCCAGCCGATCCAACTCAACCGCACCCCGCCAGTGTAGCCCGCCCCAGCCGCGCTTTGTCCCTCACCCTACCCGCGCTTCGCCCCGCCCGGCCCGGCCACCGCGCTCACCACCGGCGTGCGGTCGCCCACCGGCGGCAGCGCCGCCACACCCACCGGCTTGTCCTGATACCAGTAACAGCACGAATAGAAATTGTCCGCCCGGTGGTTGGCATGCCCGTGCTCCATCGTGTGCTTCAGATACCGCGAAAACGTCACCGGGTTGTCGCCATGGAAGCGATAGCAAAGATACCGCCCGCCGGTCCGCTCCGGCAGTTCGATATACTGCGCCCCATACTGGCCGTGCGCAAACGCCTGCGCCCCGTTGCGGCCGCCAAAGTTCCAGCTCCCCAGGAAGTAATCCTCCGAGCCCGTCCCCACGATCAGCGGCTTGGTCTCATCGTCGACGAAGAGCATATCGTCGCCTTCGCCCATCCACAGCTCCTGGTTCTGCAGCACGCCCAGCGTCACCCCCATCAAGTGCCCCCGCCCGCGCGTCTCGCAGTAAACGTAGTTCTCCTTGCCATCCGGGTTCTTCAGCTTGTTCGCGTCCGGATTCACCTTCCAGTCCGTCATCGTCGGTGGGCACGGCGCACTCTGCTTGTAGGAAGCGTGAAAGTACAGCGCATCGGCCGGCAGCGACGGCACGCTCATAAAGTCGATATTCGAATAAAACGAACCCACCGCTTGCGTGCCTTCATTGGTCACCGTCATCCTCGCCCCCGTCCGGTAGGGCATCGCGAAATAACAGTTCAACGACTTGCCGGGCGACACGCCCAGATAGTCGCTCTCATACATCACGTAGTCGCCCAGGTTCAGCCCGAAGAAATCCCCAATCGGCGTCTGCACGCTCGGCGTCGTCGCCCCATCCCAATACGCCCGCAGCACCAGCTCCTTCAAATGCATCAACCCCGGCGCGGCAATCGTGAACCAGATGTGCGAAATCGCACCCGCACCCTTCTGGTCAAACACCGTGATCGTCTCGCCCGGAGCGATCGGCCAGCGGTCGGAATTCCCCCCCGTCGTGTCATAGCTCGACTGCTTCAGCGACTTGTGGTTCATCGCCCGCGCATACACAGGCAGCAACCGCCCGCCGCCCTGCTCACCCGTTTGCGCCTGCGCCGGCATCGCCGTCAGTGCCGGCATCGCCGCCGCGCCGCCCGCCAATGCCATCATGCGGCGGAAGAACCCCCGCCGCGGGTTGCTGCCAGGAACTGAGCCATTCTGATTGGGGTTCATGGCACGCATTGTACAGCCGCCATGCGGCCCAACGGAAGCCCCGTCACCCCCCGAAAACCCACTCCGCCCGCAGCCGCGCAAACGTGATCCGCTCCGTCGACAACTTCTCCCCCCGCTCATACAACACGCCCACCGATCCATCACGCAACGGGATCACCGTCGAATACGCCGCCGGCCCCGCATGGATCGTCTTCGCCCGCGACCATGTCCGTCCCCCATCGCCGCTCCACCGGATCGACACATTCTCCCGCTTCCGGCTCGCCGCATTGGTGAACAGCAGCGCCTCGCGACCCCCATGCCGGTACCGCGCCATCCCCGCATTGCACCCCGCATCCACCAGCGCCGCATCCTCCACCGCCGCGTCAAACCTCACCCCGCCATCGCGCGACCGCGCCACCAGCCGGTTCCCCCTGCTCCTCATGTTCTGCACCACCGTGCCGTCACCCAGCTCCACCACTTTGCTCTCATCGCTCACCGCCGCAATCGCTGCGCCCATCTTCCACGTCTTTCCGCGATCGTCGCTATAGGCGTTCCGCGCGCTCATCTTCTTCTCGCCATCCAGCACCACCATCGGCACCAGGAGGCGCCCGCCCGCCGTTGCGAAATGCGTCCCCGAGGTCGCAAACATCGCATGCCAGCCAGGCTCCTTGATCTGCGGTGTCAGGTCCACCGGCTTTGACCATGTCGCCCCCTCGTCATCGCTCCACATCGCATGCAACTGCAGCACGCCCGCCCCCGTCACTCCCCCCGGCTTTGCCGTACGAAACCCGATCCCCGGCGGCCCATACGCAAAGAAGCACCACACCCGCCCGCCCGCATCCAACAGCAGTGACGCATCCCCCGCTCCCCCTTCGGCCACCGCATGCACCGTCCGCCCCGCGCTCCACCTCCGCCCCCCGTCCACGCTCTTCCGCATCACCAGTGAGATCCGCCCCGGCAGATCCCCATCGCTCTCATGCCGCGCATCGGCCATCGCCAGCAACGCCCCGCCCCGTGTCTCGATCAGTGCCGGAATGCGATAGGTGTGCACGCCACCCTCGCCCCGCTGCCACAGGTCCACCTGCTCACCCCACTCCTCCCCCCGCGCGCAGGGCAAACCCGCCGCCGCGGCCAGCGCCGCTCTCCTTGTCATCTCCATCCTCATAGTCTTCCATTGTCCACCGCCGCGCTCCCGGACAAAGTCAGCCCCGCCTCCCCGTGCTACCGTAATTCACAGCGCTTGCCTACGGAGACGTCCCGCCCTGTCAGAACACCCCCATCCGCGGCCCCTTCACTTCTGCCTCGTCACCACCTTTTACCCGCCTTACAGCTTCGGCGGCGATGCCGTATTCGTCCAGCGCCTGGCCCGTGAACTCTGCGCCCGCGGCCACCGCGTCGACGTCGTCCACAGCGTCGATGCGTTCCACTCACTCGGCGGCAATCTCACGGCCCCGCCGCCCGCCCCTGAGCCCGGCCTCCGCCTCCACTCCCTCACCAGCGGCTTCGACCTGCTCGGGCCCCTCGCCGTCCAGCAAACCGGCAGCCCCGCCTTCCTCTCCGGCCGCCTCCGCCAGTTGCTCAACCAGCCCTTCGACGTCATCCACTTCCACAACGTCTCCCTCATCGGCGGACCGGACATTCTCACCTACGGCAACGCCGTCAAGCTCTACACCCCCCACGAATACTGGCTCGTCTGCCCCACTCACGTCCTCTTCCGCAACCGCCGCGAGCCCTGCACCCAACCCACCTGTCTCTCCTGCGTTCTGCATCACCGCCGTCCGCCCCAACTCTGGCGTCACACCGGCAAACTCGCCGCTGCCGCCCGCCACATCGACGCTTTCCTCGCTCTCAGCCAGTTCAGCATCGACACCCACCGCCGCATGGGCTTCGACGGCCCGTTTCACCTCCTGCCCCCGTTCATCCCGGAAGCCCCGCCCGCCGAGCCTGCTCCCGCCGCCTCCCACCCCCCCTACTTCCTCTACGTCGGCCGCCTCGAATACCTCAAAGGCGTCCACACCCTCTTCCCCCACTTCCACGACCGCCTCGACGCTGAACTCTGGATCGCCGGCGCCGGCAGCCAGGAAGCCGAACTCCGCCGCGCCGCCGCCGGCAATCCGCGCATCCGCTTCCTCGGCTTCGTCTCCGAACCGCGCCTCTCCTCGCTTTACCGCCACGCCCGCGCCGTCATCATGCCTTCGCTCTGCTTCGAGGTGTTTCCGCTCGTTTTGTTGGAAGCCTTCCGCCAGCGCGTGCCCGTCATCGTCCGCCGCCTCGGCGGCTTAGCCGAAGTCGCCGCCGGCTCCGCCGCCGCCCTCACCTACGACGACGCCCCCCAACTCGACACCGCCCTCCGCCGCATCCTCGACGACCCGCCCCTGCGCGATCAACTCGGCGCCCGCGGCTACGCCGCCTTCCTCCAATCCTGGACCCCCCAGGTTCACCTCAACCGCTACCTCGCCCTCATCGAAACCATCCGCGCAACCAAGTCGAGCAAGGCCCCGAACTAACCACCCCTCATCTCTCAGCCCGCTCCCCGCATCGCCACCAAGCCACGACTTAACTGGTAGGCGCGGCTGGAATCGAACCAGCGACCCTCTGGTAAGCGGGCAGATTGCACGCCACCCTGAAACCCCGCGTTTCCGGGGCTTTTCGTTTCCAACGAATACGGGCATGCCTGTGGAATCCTGTGGCCCTGTGTGGAACCCGGAGGCTCCCGCATCTACACAATCGACTACATCAGCCGCGGTCCAACGGCTCCACCTCGGCATCCCCTGCCTTGCCCATCACGGCGAGAAACTGGTCTCGGCAACCGCGCGCCGCGAATCTGGCTCCGACGGTTCCACCGCGGCGCTAAAATGGATGGCGTAGGGGCGCTCCTCATGAAGCTGGGCATCGATCTGGACATCCCCGAAGAACTCCTCGGCGAACTCACCCGCGACGCATTCGCCCAACTCGCTCAGCAATGCGTCATCCCGACGCCTCACTTCACGTTCAACGACCGGCAACACGCCGCCATGGTCGCCCGCGGCCTGCGCGAAGGCCCCATCCGCAAGCACGAAGCTCACCACTGGCAGTTCGTCTCGGGTGGCAGCGAAAGGAACTAGCCCATGGCTCTCGATCTCCAACAGGAACGCCAGCAGGCCCACGCGCTGCTCGATCTGCTCCCCCCCGCCAAGCTCGGCGCGGTGTGCTCGCTACTCGAAAGGATGATCGACGAAGACGGCGACACGCTCAGCCCCGCCGAAGCCAAGGCCATCGCCGAAGCCGACGCGTGGAGCAAGCACAACGAGCCCATCCCGCACGAACAGGTGCTCGCCGAGTTCGGCCTCACCATGGCCGACTGGGAGAAGCTGAGCCGCGAGCCGTAGCGCCCGCTCGCCTCCCGCCATGTCCAAGCAGATCGTCTGGACCGATCAGGCCATAGCCGACCTGCGCGCCATCGAACAGCCCATCGCCATCCAGATCCTCAAGACCCTGGGCCGCTTCGTGCTCACCGGCGAAGGGGCCACCAAGCAACTCAAGGGTGTCACCCCGCCGCTGATCCGGCTCCGCGCCCAGAACCACCGCATCTTCTTCCGCGACAAGGGGGATTCCCTCCAGATCGAACGCGTGCTCGACCGCAAGGATGCCTACCGCTGAGGCGCCGCTGCCTCCGCCACCTGCGCGGCCCACGCGGAGCTTCCTCGCAACGCTGGAACACCTTCGTCCGCAACCACGCCCAAGCCATCGTCGCCTGCGACGTCCTCACCGTCGTCACGGCCAACTTCCGCGTGCTCTACGTGTTTGTTGCGATGGAAGTCGGTTCACGCCGCCTGCTGCACTCCAACGTCACCGCGCATCCCACCGCCGAGTGGACCCTGCAACAATTCCGCGAAACACTCCCCGGCGGCCATCCCTACCGCTTCGTCCTCCACGACCACGGCTCGGCATTCTCGGTGGACCTCGATGCCGCCTTGTCCGGCTTCGGCGTGCGCGCGCTGAAAACCCCAGTCCGTTGCCCAAAGGCGAACGCGTTTTGTGAACGCCTCATCGGAACGATTCGCCGTGAGTGCCTCGACTACTTTATCCCCCTTGGCGAAGGCCACATCCGCCGAATCCTTCGAGAATGGTCAAACCACTACAACCACGGACGCCCGCACAGCGCCCTCGGCCCTGGCATCCCGGAACCGCCCCAAGCCCAGGTTCCAGCCAGCGGCCACCGTCATCGCCTCCCAAATGGCCATCGCGTTACCGCGCGCCCTGTTCTCGGAGCTTACATCATGAATACGGGCTGGAGAAGGAGGCCGCGTAACGTGGGGATTTGAATTTTTGCGCACCACAGGTGAACGTCACGCCTTACGGTGTCGCCCACTTCGGGACAGGAGGCCTGAACGCTAACGGCAAGGCTTCAAGCAAGTGGGTGAACGTTCCGTCACCTTGACTATCGACTAGGCAAAGTCGGTGAGTCGGGCCATACCCTCCCTTTCCTTGGGCGTCAGAGGCGAGAACCTCAACGCCTTCTAGGCAGCGGGCGTACACACCCTTCGATGTGCTGAACATGGTCACGACGCGAAGATCC
Organism: Acidobacteriota bacterium; assembly: GCA_017304135.1. Taxonomy (GTDB): domain Bacteria; phylum Acidobacteriota; class Terriglobia; order Bryobacterales; family Bryobacteraceae; genus JAFLBB01. The sequence goes on from JAFLBB010000206.1 coordinate 6,215, forward strand.
AATCGGAGATCCCTGTAGAGAATTTGGCCTTCGCGACGGTCAAGCAGCGGAAGGACGATGAGATCACTCATTCGGCCCGTAGTGGGCACGGTGTACATGGTCCTGCGAACCTCGATGGAATCGATAGTCTCAGTCTCGGCCATCGGACGCACTTTCGAGATCCTCAATTGAGCTAGGCTAACCCACCCAGCCTCTTTCACGACCAACAGTTGGCCGAATAGAAGGCTGCGAATGAAGAGGATCAGGGCAGCCACCAGAAGCATCTTCATTGCGGTTCCTTCTTTTTCTCGACGTTGAGCTTGTCGCCTTGGTCGTTCGGTAGTGTCGACTGGTTCAACGCTGTCTGACCCGTTTGTACCGCCTGGTCAACAGATTGCCCAGCCACGAGACCATTGACAATGTTGAACCCAGCGACCTCTAGGGTTCCAATGTTGGTCAACCCGTCTCGCCCGCCGTCGTTCGTAACGACCGTCGAGCCAACTGCCATAGAAAAAGCGCCCCCGAGGCGGTCGCTTGAGTTGCACGTGAGCAAACAGAGAGTATTCGTTACGCCGGGAGACGGACCGGTTGCCGACCCATCCTTCATGCTCACGACTCCATTCGGCGTAATGGCTTCACCTTTGACCTCTAGATGTGTAGAAACCCATCCCTTGTTGCTCCCTGCTCCTGCTCGGAGGTTGGGGTCCATGTTGCCGTGGCCAATAATGACCGTAGCGAAAGCGTTCTTGGTCGAATTGGCAATGTCACCTGCGCTGAAGGTCCCTCCTTTGTGGAGTAAGACTTCAAAACCCTTCTTCGCTGCCGAGCTTTGTAGCTTCGCCCAGTCTGGCCCCGGAGTAGTTACGCGAGTGTTCCCGCGCTGGACGTAATTGCGGAAGTTACCACTCACTGTGTAGAAGATATTGATCCGTTCCTCCAGTCCGTCGGGGTCGATGAAGACAAGCGGGTTGTTCAGCACATAGGCGTACCGGTTCCACTTTTGTGGATTGCCAATCGTACGCGTAGAAAACAACTTTGGGTCAGGACTTGTAAATCTTCCCTGCGCCGCCGACATATACCTTGCTCCAAAATAATCCAGCCCCGTTTCGGCATCCCGTTCTTTGCCGGTAAACTTAATCGCCACCCCACCATCATTCCCATACCCAGCGAGCCCCATAAGCGTTAACTTAAGGATTGCATCCCTCGGTGGTTTCGGCTATGGTGGGCCATGGAAATGGACACCTCGGCGGCGGTTGGCGGTGAAGACTGGGCGGTTCTGCGACGGTTCTTGCCAGCCG
>JAFLBB010000207.1 GCA_017304135.1 Acidobacteriota bacterium
GTGCGCGAGGCGCTCAGGGCGACCCCGGCCAGGGCCGCCGCGGCCGCCAACGGCCTCGTCGACCAGTGCCCCTGCCGGCCGTGCGTGGCCGCCGCCAGGGCCAGCGAGCCGCCAATCATCATGAAGACGCCGAAGTTCACCGGGTCCTCGGAGCCCCCGAACCGCAGCGGATCGAGCGTACCGAAAAAGCTCGAGGCGCGCGGAAACAGCCCGGCCGAGCGATAGGAACTCGTGCGCAGCGCCTCGCCCACCTCATAGAGCGCAAATGCCGCCGAGGCCACCAGCGCCACGGCCAGGCAGCGGCGCAGAATGCGCAACATCACCGGCGCCGCCGCCGGCGGGAGCGCCGCCGGAATGACGATCATCAGCGAGGCATACTGCAGCCACTTCAGGTAATAGAGCAGGCTGAGCAGCGATTGCGCCGGCTCAAGCCGCTCCATATTGGCCGCGATCACCAGCGGATAGTAGGCCGCCAGCCCCAGCAGGGCCAGCGGAAACCACTCCATGCGCCGCCCCGGATGGCGCAACTGCCGCGCCAGGGCCGCCAGCAGCAGAGAGAGAATGAGCGGGTCGTCGAGGGTGAAGTAGAGACCGCGCGTGCTCACCTGCTGCGCCCCCAGGCGATCCTGCACAACGCGGATCACGGGAAACATGGGCGTGGTGAGCAGCAGCAGGCCGACCAGCTTTTCAGGAGCCTGCAGGGCCAGCCACAAACACGCCGGCAGGGCCGCCCACACCAGCAGTGGCTGCCCTTCGAGGTAGGCGAACAGACCGGTGGCGACAATAACGGCGGCCAGCAGATTGGGCAGCAGGGCGCGCCCGCCGCCGGAGGGCTGGCGGTCATGACGCTGTCCGGCCACGGCCCAGGCGGCCGTCTGGGTCCGCATCGCCTCAGGCGCTAGTGGAGTCATGCCATCTTCTCCTCGGGCCGCCCGCCGGGCGGCAATCCACCTTCATTACGCCGCCCGCCGGACGGCAATCCACCATCTCTACGCCGCACGCCGGGCGGCAATCCACAAGCGAACCGGCTGCAATCCGCCGCTGTAGCGCTCCCAGGCCAGCCAGGCCAGCACGAGGCCGTTGCCAAAGGCCAGCCTCGGCAGCCAGGGCCACCCGCCGCCAAGGGCCACGGTCGGAGCCAGTCCACAGACGGCCACCACGGCGAAACGCAGCCAGAGGCGGCGGCCGAGGCCGAGCGGCAGGTCGCTGCCCCAACTGGCGGCCACCGAGCCGGCGACGAAACCCACCACCAGCGACATCGGCAGCGCGTGCACGCCAAACGCCGCGGCCAGTACGGGTACGCTCGCCACGTTGGCAGCCAGCGCCACCACCACCCAGCGCGTACTGCGGGCGGCGCTGCCGAGCAGCGCTTCGCCGGTAAGGGAAACCGAATAGAGCCCGTAGGCCAGGGCGGCCAGGGCGAACAACGCCACCAGTCCCGGCTCGGCCGCGTAGCCCGCGCCCAACACGGCCCGCAGCAGGGCCGCGCCATTGACCGCCGTAAGAGCCGCCGTGAGCGTGCCGGCAAGTAGAATCAGCGCCCGCATCTCAGCCAGCAGGCGCAAGGCCGCCTCCGGCTGGGCCGCCGCGCGCGCAGCCAGCAGGGGGGCCACGGCATCGACACAACTGCTGACGAACACAACGGCCAGCGAGTAGAAGCGCCGCAGCACGTAATAGGTGACCAGCATCTCGGCGCGGAAGAACATGGCCACCAGCACCTGATCCAGCTGCGTGGCTCCGAAGCGCAGCAGGGCGCTCGAATAATAGTGGCGGGAATCGGGCCAGAACTCTCTCCATCCGGCCACCCCGCGCCCGTTTGCCAGCCACCCCCGCACGACGCCCGCCGCCGGAGCCAGGCTGAGCAGCGAGAGCGCTGCCGAGACGATGAGAAACTCCCGCAGCCCCCAGCCGAGCAGCGCCGCCGCAGCCACCGGCGCCAGCCGCTGCCAGACGCTGAACCAGGCATTCCAGGCGGCCAGTTTTCCCATCTCGCCGAAACACTGGAGTATTACCAGGAAGGTGGCCGACACGCTTTGCAGCGCCACCCCGAGCAGGGCGTAGCTCCAGGGCGACGAATCGCCGCCGGGGGCCGCCAGGTCCGGCCGGCCGGCCAGCGCGGCGGCCCAGGTGGCGAGCGAGGCCACCGCCAGCGGCACGAACGAACAGTAGAGATAGCTGCGGATGAAGCGCGCCGCGGCGGCGCGGTCGGTGGTCCAGAGACCGGGCAGATGACGCACCAGCCAGGTGCTCATGCCAAGGCCCCGCAGGGCATCCAGCCAGGTGGCGGCCAGCGAGGAGAAAGCCAGCAGCGCCACCTCGGCCGGAGCAAACAGGCGCACCGTGGCCACCAGCCAGACCAGGTTCACCGCCAGCGTAAAGCCGCGTCCGGCCAGCAGCGCCGCCAGGTTGACGACGATCCGGCTATTGGCCGCGGACCACACGCTCATAGATCTCCTCCACCCGGCCGGCCGCTTTGTGCCACTCAAAGCTCGCGGCGAACTCGAGCGAACCGGCCGACAGATGTCGCCGCAAGGCCGCGTCGGCCCGCAGCCGCAGCACCTGGCGGCAAAAGCCCTCCTCGTCGCCCGGGTCGACGAGAAAGCCGTTGTGCCCGTCCTTCACCTGCAGCGGGAACCCGCCCACGCGGCTGGCCAGCACGGGCAGCCCGGTGGCCATCGCCTCGACGGCGGCATTGGAGTAGTTTTCGTAGTCGCTCATCAGGCAGAAGCAGTCGGAGGCCTGGAGGTGAGCCGCGACAGCCGCCTTGGGCAGCTGGCCGGTGAAAATCACTGTCCGCTCCAGCCCGCGCGCCTCCTCGCGCATGCGCGCCTCCAGAGCGCCGCCGCCGACAAGGAACAGCCGCACCTCGGGATCGAGCCTTTCCAGCCGGCGCATACAGCGGATCAGGAACGAGACGCCTTTGCCTTCAATCATCCGGCCCACCGTGGCCAGCACGAACTCGCCGTTGCCCACGCCCAACTCGCCGCGGATGCACAGCCGCGCCGAGCCATCCGGGTCAGGGTGAAACAGCGCCCGGTCGACTCCCGGCGGCACCTCCTCGACGCCGATCCCCAGCTCCGAGCGGAAGTAGCGCACCGCGTCGCCGTGGGTGAACATGGCGGCGTGGCGGTGGCGGCCGATGGCGCGCAGTTGCGAGGACTGAAACCAGGCCGGCGGCCCCGGAAAGCGCATCACCACCGGGTGGCCCTGCCGCAGCATCGCGTTGGCCAGGTGCGGGATGGCCAGCATTTGCACCACATCGATCGAACGCTCGCGCACGAGCCGGTCGACCATCGCCGCCGAGGCGTATTCAAAAATGCGGATGTCCAATTGCGCAATGAGTCCCGGCAGACGGCGCACCTTGCCCGCCAGCTGGTACATGAACCGGCGGAGGTAGGGAATGGTGACCCCGGTGGCTTCAATGCCGCCGATCTGGCTGGGGATCTTGCGCCCCGGCGGGCAGGCGGTGAGAATCGTCACCTTGTGCCCGTTGGCCTCCAGCGCCTGCGCCAGGTGGTGGTCATAGTTCTCCCCCCCGCCCCAGCCGGTTCCCATCATCCGGTTCACCAGTAGGATGTTCACAGCTCGACATGCCCTTTCCAGCCCGGATGGGGCTCAAATGAAAACGACGGCCCGGCCTGCTCCGCCCGCAGGCCGTGCCAGCGCGGATCGCCCGACACACACTCGATCCCGTCCACGCCGAACGGCTCCCAGCCGGCCTCGGCCGAGAAGGCATGGCGGAGGGTGGGAAACGCGTCCCAGCGGAAGCCCATCAGGCGCGCCATCACGGCGTCGATGGCGGCCGGAGCAAGACCGGCCAGCAGCAGGCCGCAGGGTTTCGGACGCGGCGCCAGCGGACCGTCGCGTTCGCCGGCCACAATGCCGTCGACGATCGAAATCACCTCGCGCTGAGGCTGGTCGCGCAGCACGCCATTGCAGTCGGCGTAGCGCACAATGCGGTTCAGGTCGATGGTGGTGCGGCTGATCGTGTCGTTGCCGTGCCAGCCGCCGTCCCACATCGCATTGCCGCTCTCGCGCATGTGCACGGCCTGCAGGGCGCGGTGGGCCAGCGCGGCGGCCTTCTTCACCACAGCCCCGCCGTGGCGCTCCTTGTAGTCCAGCAGCCGCGCGTCGGTCTCCTTCCACAGGCTGGGCCGGGCGTACTCGTCGCCGCCCGACCCGGCCGCCCCCTGCACATGGTGCGGCAGGCAGTCCTTGTGGCCGTTGACGCCGATGAAATTCTTCAGGCAGCCCGTGATGCCCGCCTTGTGGTGCGTCTTCATCTTGGGCAGGTTCAGCACCACGTCGGCCCGCAGCAGCGTGTTGGCGAGGATGTAGGAGTGGCGCCCGGCCCCGTGGTGGCGGCTCATGCCGGCCGGGTCGTAGCAGGGCACGCGGTAGCGGCCTTCGCGCTCGCGCGCCGCATGCAGGCTGCGCCGCCCCAGGTCGACCGTGGTGTAACCGGCGGGGTCGCCCGGATTGGCATGGTGCACCAGCACCTTTCCCATCCAGTTCTGCTTCTCGGCCACCGCCCGCACCAGCCGCAGGTCGCGCAGCTCCACGGCAATGCTCTTGGCCTCGCACCAGTTCATCAGCGCGTGCAGGCCGGACCGGCGGCACACCTCGTCAAAGTCGCAGGACTGCAGCGGCGCGTCGGCGATCACCAGTTCCCCCTCGCCTTCCATGGCCAGCCAGGCATAGTCCAGCACGGCCCGCACCACCGAGGCATGCGTATAGATGGCCTCCGTATCCAGCCCATAGGGATGGTAGTGGCGCACCAGGTTCGGCTTGATCAGCACCCGCATCCCGGGCCGGATCCACGCCCCCAGCGGATTCCACTCGCGGCTGCCGTAGCGCCCGGCATCGAGCCCGAGCAGGCGGAAGCACTCGCGCACCCCGCCATACACCGCGTTGGGCGAGGCCCCAGGCGCGCCCAGCCGGTACTCCGGATAGGCTTCGCCCGGCGAGAACGGAGCGTCCGGATAGGCCGGCACGCCCACGCTCGACACCGCCACGCGACGCCTGGGAGCGCGCTCCTCCGGCATGGCCCCGTCTGTCATGGCCCCGTCTGTCATGGCACCCCTGCCAGTTCGTCCACCTTCACCTTGGAGATGGTGAAGCGGTACTTGCCCGAGGCCGTCTTGGGAATCTCTTCGCGGATCTCCAGCCGCAGCCTCGCCTGGGAGCCGATCAGCACCCGCAGCTCCTCCTCAAACCGCCGGCCCAGCTCCCCGCTGTAACCCTTTCCGGGCACGATGCGCAGCACGAACTCGTCCACGGCATCCTGGACAAACTGAAACTGCTTCACCTCGGGCCGCCCGTAGAACATGTGGGTGAAATACTCGCCGTGGACAATGCGCCCGTCGGGCATGAGGAAGTTGTCCGAGGTCCGGCCAAGCAGTTCGACCAGCCGTGGCGTCGTGCGCCCGCAAGGGCAGGGAGCGTCCTCAAGGCGGCCCACGTCGCCGATGCGGTAGCGCAGGAAGGGCATGGCGTGGTTGTGGAGCACGGTGATGACGATTTCGCCCGGCCCCCCGCGCACGGGCTCGAGCGTCACCGGGTCGACCGTCTCCACGATATGCCCGGCCGAGGTGATGTGGAGCCCGTTGTGGTGTTCGCATTCGGCCGCCATGGCCGACACTTCGCGGCTGCCGTAGCGGTTGAACACCTTTACCGGAAATACCTCTTCAATCTCGCGGCGCATGGCCTCGGTGAGCCGCTCGGCCGAGGAGATGATGCCCAATCGTGGATAGCTGGGCCGGATGCGGCGCCGCTTCAGGTGGCGGGCCAGCAGGTGGATGGAACTGGCATAGGCCTGGATGAGGTCGGGCTGAAACTCCTCCATCTCGGCGTGGTAGGCGTCCATGCGCCGCGGACCCATGTCGAAGGTGTCCAGATAGCGGTGGTTGAGCAGCCACAGCTTCAGCCGTCCCGCCGGCGATTCAATCTGCCGCTTGTCCTGTGGCGCGCCCCACAGCTTGGCCAGCCGCGCGCCGGGAAACGCCCCCGCCATCTCGTTGCACAGGCGCGTGGAGACGCTCATGTGCACCTTGTAACGGTCGTCCTGGTAAAAGCGGATGGGAATGCCCGTCGAGCCGCCGCTGAAGTTCTCATACACGCCGCTGGCGCCGGGAATGCGCAGCTCCTGCTCATGGCGGCGCAGGATGTCCTTGGTGAGGAACGGCAGCTCGCACAGACGATCAAGCGTAAAGGTCGCCGGCTGGATGCGGCGGCTCGCCAGAACCTCGCGCCAGTAGGGGGCGCGCAGGGCCAGGGTAAGCAGTTCGCGCAGCCGCCTTTCCTGCTCGCGGCGCACCTCCTCGAGGGATGCAAACATAAGCGCGCGCTCGCTCTCGTAAGCGCGACTGATCGCCCGCCGGTAGGGAGAGATCCGCAGCATCGCGCTCTTGAGCCGGCTTTGCGCCAGGCGGTCGATCAGTCGAGGCATAACACCAAATCCTCCATCACTTACCCGCTTTACTTACCCGCATGACTCAACCCGGGAATCGCGCCGGCGGAAAGGCCGGCCGCCAGCGCCGCACGGCGTCCACGCCCTCCCCGCCAACCGGTGCGGCGTGGGCCGGCTGGCCGGCGCCCGGAAACAACTGGTCGCAGTGAACAAACTCGGCCCCGCGCGCCGAGGAGTACTCCAGAAAGCGATAGAACAGCGACCGCACCTCGCCCTCCAGCTCCCAGTAGTGGACGGCCACCACCAGGCCGGCATCCGTGCGGCGGCAGAGGTCGAAATAGCGCACCAGATCCTGCCAAGTGGTCCGCCCGGTGAGGCTGATCGAGGGCAGGAGCCAGACTCCGGCCACGCGCTCGGGGCGTGGCGGCGGCGCGCCCTGGCGCACCTGTCCCCAGGCGCGGCGCGCCAGCGGAGCCCAGCCGCTCGGATAGGCGAGAAACTCCCGCCAGCGGCGCAGCGGGATGGTGGTGAGCAGGCGCGGGAAGCTGTGCCCGATGCCCTCGGCCGCGCGGAGAGAAATCGCGTTGCCCGGCGGCACAAAGGTCCGCACGCGGCAACCGAGGGTCTCCTCCAAAGCGCCCTTGGCCAGGGCCGCCTCGGCGGCCAGCCGCCGCGGGCTCTTCCACAGACACTCCTGGACCAGCGCCCCGTCGGCCAGGCGCGCGTAGGCATGCGTGTAGCCGTGGCACAGGACGCTGTAGCGGCCGCGCGCGATCGACTCCCGCAGATAGGCGCTGGTCTCCTCGTTGGCCGCCAGCGGCTTGGGCTCAATGCCCTGGTAGAAGCGCACCGCATCGCCCAGATGAAATGCCTCCACGGCGTACGGCGTCACGGCCAGCGACACCGGCAGCCAGTCGCCCAGTGGGGCGTAGACCGCCTCCAACTCGGCCGGCCGCGTGAAGTAGCAGGTATCGTCGTCGCGAATGGCTATGCGCACCGCCATACAGATTTCCTCAGGCCGTCAGGACCTCGTCGTAAATCCCTTCCAGGCGCCGCGCCTGCGCCGGG
>JAFLBB010000208.1 GCA_017304135.1 Acidobacteriota bacterium
GGCGGCGGGTGAGGTTGGTCCAATAGCGCTCGTCGAGGAAGGCGAGGTGGGCGAAGCGGGACAGGGCGGGGGCGACGGCGGGGTTATAGTCGCGGGAGAGGGCGGGGAGCAGGGAGAGGCGGATGCGGTTGCGGAGGCGGGAGGTGTCGGTGTTGGAGGAGTCGTCGCGGAAGGGGAGAGCTTCGGCGGCGAGCCAGGCGCGGAGGTCGTCGCGGGAGAGGTCGAGGAGGGGGCGGATGAGGCCTTCACGGGTGACGGGGAGGATGGCGGCGAGGCCGCGGGGGCCGGCGCCGCGGAGGAGGCGGAAGAGGAGGGTTTCGGCCTGGTCGGACTGAGTGTGGCCGGTGGCGACGCGGAGGAGGGAGAGTTGGGCGAGGGAGGAGGCGAAGAAGTCGCGGCGCAGGCGGCGGCCGGCGGCTTCGATGTTGGCGCCGGAGGCGGCGGCGTCGGCGCGATGAAGGGTGAGGGGGATGGCGAGCGAGCGGCAGAGTTGGCGCACGAAGTGTTCGTCGGCGTCGGATTCGGCGGCGCGGAGAAGGTGGTTGAGGTGAAGGGCGTGGAGGGGGTAGCCGAGGCGGTGGAGGATGTGGAGGAGAGCGACCGAGTCGCCGCCGCCGGAGAGAGCGACGCCGATGGGGGCGAGCGAGGGGCCGGGCGGGGGGAGCATGCTATAACGAGTGATGGTTCGGCGGACCTGCTCGACAGGGTTCACGAGCACATGGGAACACGGATGAAGAGGGATCAGCAAGCAGGGAAGGCGGAGGGTACGGTGGAGAGCAAGTCGATGGACGTGAGCGTGATGGAGCGGGCGCGGCGGTTGGAGCTGATGCTCGTGGATATTGACGGGGTGCTGACCGACGGCAGGATTTACTTTGTGCCGACGGCGACGGGCGAGTGGGACGAGACGAAGGGGTTCAGCGCGCTGGATGGCATTGCGCTGCAGTGGTTCCACTGGCATGGGATCACGATGGGGCTGATCAGCGGGCGTAAGTCAGTGGCCACGGAGATGCGGGCCAAGAGCGGGCATTTCAAGTATTGCTATATGGGCAATCATGAGAAGATCGCCACGCTGGAAGAGATTATTGCCGACGCCAAGGTGCCGCGGGAGAACATCGGTTATATGGGCGATGACCTGACCGATATTGTGTGCTTTCACCGCGTGGGGTTTGCGATCGCGGTGGCCAATGCAAGGCCGGAAGTGAAGCGCGAGGCGCATTATGTGACCGAGGCGCGCGGCGGCGACGGGGCGTTCCGCGAGGTGGCCGAGCTGGTGTTGCAGGCCAAGGGGAAGTGGGGCGAGATTTTGAAGAAGTACGAGGTGGGGTAAAGGAGTGCGGCGTATTGTTCTGAACGGACGGGCATGGTAAGATTTTCCCGCTTCGATTAACCTTGGCTAATCAAGTAAGAGAGGGAATGAATGCCTGCTTCATCCGTCAGCGGGGATCAGTGTGTCAAATCGTGGCTACGGCGTGGAATGGCCGTGGCAGCTTCCGTGGTCGCGCTCTGGTGTGCGGCGCCGGGACGCGCGCAGGAAACCGCTTCGGGACCTTGGACACCGCGTCCCTACGTCGCCGAGGATACGGGCAACTGGTCGAGCTCAACATTCGCTGAGTTGCAGATCCGGCGCGACGGATTCTCGGGGTACAAAACCACCTTCGTCCTGGGCTCCGACACACTGATTGGATTCAAGGTTCACCATCCGCAGCATATTGTGAGGCTGCCCAATGCAAAGGGCGCCGATGGCAAGACGCATGCGTATTTCGCCATCACGCAATCGCATGCATTCTACGGAGTGGGGGCGGATTATCTCGGAGGGTCTGGCGAAGCCGGGCACTTTTCGGATGGCTACTGGATGGTCGCGGAAATCAATTCTGATGCCTATGACCCGGCGACGGACCGGATCATCAGTACACCCGGTTCGGATGGGCGGTATGTGTACGAGGAACATTTCGTCGAGAACGAGATCGCCGGCAGGATCGAGTATTCTCAGGAGCTCAATCGCAAGCAGGGGTCATTTATCCTCTCCAAGGCCGGCGACTGGAACCACCCCTGCAAGATGGCGGCATTCGGTGGACTGCTCGTAATGGTGGGTCAGAACTGGAATCCGGCAGTCGGGTCAATTGGAGAAAGCACGGATGCGGTGTTGTTCTATGATGTCCGGAACCCCTTGCGCCCGCGGTTTCTCGGTTTGATGGACGCCGGTCAATTGCAGACAAAGGAGAAGTACCCGGACGAAGATCGCCGCAAGATCGACACAATGGGGCTTGCCTACTTTCCTCCAGCGCGGGAAGGGGAGAGCGGCTATTATCACCTCGGCGTAATGGACAGGAACTTCGTTTGCGACGAGAGTAAGGATTGTTTCAAGGAACCGATGGACATCAGTAAGTGGACACCGGTCGAAACGGCAGCCCCGCTCCGCACGGGGTTCTCAGCCGAGATGGGCGGCCAGCAAGGCAATGTTTACCATTCGCGCGAAATCTATGCGGAGGTCCCGGCGGCGGACGAACCCTGCTTCGATCGGGAAGGCAACGAACATCTCAACCAGAAGCCGCCGGAATGCGCCCCGGCGGGCACTTACCGCGCCATGTTTGGGGATGCGAAGGAAGATTCAGTCCTGCCGAATTCGTTCACGTCTTTCGCCTGCAGGTTCATACCCAAGCAGTGCGATGCGAACAAGGAAGGGTTACTGCGCTTCACTTCGCTGACTTACGACAGCGGTTCCGGAAGCGAATTTCGCCTGGGCGGGGCTACACCGAAGTATACCGGGCGATTCGAAGACGGCAAGAAGAACAAGTTTTTTACTCAGATGACCGGCGACTGCCAACCGGGCAGCGGCCTTGGTGTCAACAGCAAAGGCGAGCCGGTAGTCTACTGCGTTTCAGAAAGCGACAATGAGCCCATCGACTGCCCGGAAGGTGTCGGCGAGTGCAACCGTCTCTATGCGAATTACGCCAACTCCTCCTCATCCTTTGGTGCGATCAAACTGACCGATGTGGACGGCCACTCGGTTATCTACCGCGGGCGCGGGCTAGCCGACTTGAAACTGTTGTCGAGCCCCCCTTGGGGACCGGGCCGGTTGCCGGGCGGTGCGGCGAAGGGCGTGGAATGGGGCGGGGCGAAACTGAAGGAAATAGAAGTGCTCTCTGGAATCTGGCTGATCTACCCGGAGGTTGAGTTCGGGGGCGGATACGCACTACGACTACTGGGTGGGGGGAAACTTGGAATCGGACCGAACGATCGTTTCGGCTCGATGCGTGTCCTGCCGGAAGAGGGTATTTCCCTGTTCGAAGCCAGTCAATACAGCGGACGAATGGTGAACTCCATCAGGTCGAACTCCAACGTGAGTAAGGCCTGCGGGGATTCGTACGAAGTCTGCGCGAAGCTGCCTAGAGATAACGGAAAGTGCGGTCTCTTCAGTAAGATAGGAAATTTTTTTGGGTTAGTGGGTGATTGCACGTTCCCGCGTTCCTTCAATGACAAGGCTTCTTCGTGGATTGTTGGGAACAACAATTGGGAGGCTTTTGAGCACGAGGACTACTGGGGCTGGAGGGACCCAAACCAAACCTGGAAACGCCCGTCGCCGGGGTTGACAGGCAAATACAACGATGCTGTTACGTCGTTGCGGAGCAACTGCGCCGTGCCACCTCCTCCGGAAGGGTTGACCTATACAATTTTCGGCGGCAAACCCCTGGTCAGCTGGACAGCAACGCCGAACACGACCCGATATGAGGTGACGGTAACCGATGCGACAGGCGCTCGTGTGCTGGTGGAGATGTATTCCACGACAGTCTATGCGCCGAGAGCGGTGCTGCCTCCCGGAGATTATCGCGTGAGCATCCGTGGGCTCAATGACGGCACGGATAACTGCAGGCTATGGGGCCCGAGCACCGATGTGCTGACGGCGACGGTGGAGCCGCCGCCGCGTCCGCTGGTGAAGTTGACGTTGGAGCGTACGAGCACGGATCCTGCCGGGCTGGGCGCGGGAACGATTGCCGTCAGTCCGGCGCCGGATTCCCAGTACAACGGCACTTACTATGTGCCGGACCGGGTTCTGACTCTGACCGCGACGCCGAATACCCGTTCGGAATTCGACCGCTGGGCGGGTGGCGCGGCGAGGTGCGGCGATACGGCGAGATGCGAGATGCCCATTCCGGCCGACCTGAATGCGGTTGCGGTCTTCCGGCCGATGCCCACGCTGGATCTGAGCAGGAAGGGAGACGGGAAAGGTACGCTGACCGCGGAGCCGGCAGGCACGGGCTGCGTAACTCCGCAGCAGTGCCCCGTGTATGGCACGGATACGCAAGTCGAATTGCAATTCACGACGGGACCGAATTCGACGTTTCGTGGCTTCAGCGGCGATGCCGACTGCGAGGACGGCAAGGTCACGATGAACGCGAGCAAAGCCTGCACGGCGAGGTTCGATAAGACGGCATATGTGCTCGAGGTGACTGCGCAGGGCGGCGTGGTGACGAGTTCCGTACAAGATGGCATCAACTGCGGCCCGGTATGCACGCACACCTACGGGGTTCCGACGGAGCCGCGCACGGCGACACTGACCGCGGCGGCGTTGGAAGGTTTTCAATTCGTGCGCTGGTATGGCGACCAGGATTGCTGGGACGAAAACGGCGGCCTTTCCAGACAGATCAGCGTGACCGTAGGCTCCAGAGATGTTTCCTGCAGCGCGATGTTCGTGCCGGTGGGCACCAAGTATTCGCTCACTGTGGAAAAGTACGGTGTTGCGCCGGGGGCTCCGAAAATCGGCGGCGACGTTCAGGGGCAGGAGATCACCGCCTTGAAGGGGCTTGATTGTCCGCAGGCCGCCTGTTCGGATCAGGCGGGCGTTGTAGCGGTGGTGCATTTGACGGCGGTGGCGCCGCGCGGAAGTGTGTTCGTGGGCTGGGACGGCAGTCCGGACTGCCTGGATGGGAGGGTGACGATGACCTCCAACATCAGGTGCCAGGCGAAGTTCAGTACGGACATCCTTCTTGTGGATGGGTCCGACGATGGTCAATTGTCGCGGGAATATGGCTCGGTGCTGAATGCACTGAACGCGGGGGCGGCGGACCTGTGGAAAGTACAGAGCAATGGCGAGCCGGACGCGGAGGTTCTGAAGAACTATGGCCGCGTGATCTGGTACACGGGTGCGGCAAAGGGTACAGGGCCGGATGCGCCGGCGATTGGACCCAGTCCGGCGGCTGAGACCAGCCTAAGTGCCTACCTGGATGGTGGCGGGTGTCTGCTGTTGAGCAGTGCGCAGTATCTGTTCGATCGCGGCGTGACCACATTTGCGCAGAGCTACCTGGGGGTCAGCGGATCCACGGCGGACGTGGCGGCGACTCAAGTGAATGGGGCCGGGTTGAAAGTGCCGGGATTTAGCGGCCTTGGTTTGCTTCCGCTGCGGTTCGACGATTCGGGCCTGGGGAATGTGTCGAAGAAGAGCTATAGCATCCTGGCATCGCAAGCCGCCGGGACCCAGGTGTTGTTCCGCTATGGCGCGGCCGGCACGGCGGGCGTGTCGAGGGACAACGGCACTTACCGCACGGCATTCTTCGGCTTCCCCTTCCTGGCGCTGCGGTCAGGGACGGACCGCAACTCGGTGATGGGAGCATTCCTGAATTTCTGCGGCCCGGAGGCGGCGGCGCAGAGCGCGGGCCAGTAAGTCCACTTGGAGGGGGCTCGATGAAGCGGTTATCCTGAGGGACGTGACGAGCTCAATTGACGGGCGGGAGCGTGTCTCCGGGACAGGGAGCGAGGTGGCGGGTGGGTGAACGGATTGCGTTGCTGGTGCGGGCGCGCTCGGGGACGGGCGTGCTGGCGCAGTTGACCGGCACGATTGCGCGGCATGAGGGCGACATCACGTCGGTGGAGATCGTGGCCATTGAAGGCGACACGACGCGGGTGTCGTTTGAGCTGGACCTGCCGGGAAGCGGCGAGGCGCTGGTGGAGGAGTTGCGCGGGCTGGAGGCAGTGCGCGAGGTGAGGCGCGAGAAGAGTCTGATGAAGATCTACGGCAAGCGGATCATCATCATGGGCGGCGGGGCGCAGGTGGGGCAGGTGGCGATCGGGGCGATTTCCGAGGCCGACCGCCACAACATCCGCGGGGAGCATATTTCGGTGGACACGATTCCGCTGGTGGGCGAACAGTCGCTGGCCGAGGCGGTGCGGGGGGTGGCGCGGCTGCCGCGGGCGCGGGCGCTGGTGTTGGCCGGATCACTCATGGGCGGTGAGATTGAGACAGCGGTGCGCGAGGTGCGGGCGCAGGGGCTGCTGGTGATCAGTTTGAACATGGCCGGCAGTGTGCCGGAGGCGGCGGATCTGGTGGTGACCGATCCGGTGCAAGCCGGGGTGATGGCGGTGATGGCGGTGGCCGATACGGCCAAGTTCAACGTGGCCCGCCTGAAGCGCCGGGAGTTTTGATCCCCTGCCGACGCGGGCGGTAGCCCCGCAGCGGGCGTCGAAGTGCCGGGGGAGTTTGGTGGGGCGACGCGTGGCGGCGCTACTTGCCCAAGCGGAGGCCAAACTCGCGGAGGAGCGGCTGGTCGCCGGAGGTGTCGTAGAGGCGGACCCAGTAGAGACCTGTGGCGGGCTGGAAGTCCGGGCTCACGGAGAGCTTGTCAGCGGCTGGGCGGGCGATGGTGGTGGTCCATAGCGACTGGCCGTTGGAACCGGCAAGCTCGACGCGGAGTTTAGCGGAGGGGGGAAGCCCGGTGAGGTCGAGTGAGAGAGCCAGCGGAACGCCGGTGGGTGCGGGGGCAATCACCGGGACCATGCCGCGCATGGCGTTCAGTTCAATCAGCGCGGGCTCAGCCGGCGGGGCGGCGCTGCGGGGGAGGATGGCAACGACGAGGGCGGCGGCAACCACGGCCGTGCCCAGCGCGTAAGCCGGCGTGAAGGCGTGCCAGAGTGTGAGCAGCTTGCGGCGCAAGCGCTCCACGGCGGGCAGTTCGGATTGCGAACTGAGCGGCTCGCGGCGCATTTTCGCCGAGGCCACCTTGAAGGCGGCGATAAACTCGTCCATTTGTTGCAGGCGGTCCTGGCAACTGGCGCAGAGCAGGACATGCTCCTCAAAAATTTCGGATTCGGGGCCAGGTAGCCGGCCCAATGAATAGGATTCGATGGCGTCTTCAGTCAAGTGACCGTGATCCAGCACTGTCATACGGTTTCTCCAAGGGTCGGTCAACTTTTGGTTGTCGATCTCAACCTGTCCCAACGTTCTCACGGGCATACCCCTTTCTCACAAGACTGGTGGGGTGTGGAATTAGAAATTCTCAGAGAGGCATAAGAAAAAAAACCAGCAAACGAACTACGCCGGGCGCCGAGGCGGCCAGAAATTGCCCCTTTATGGGGGCTGGGGCGCGCGGTTGCGGGCCATGCGCGCGGTTGAGTATGTCGATGTCAACGCAACGGCGACGCAGCAACGCGCGCCGGGCTGACGGAGAAGAGCATGGATTCGGGTGCGCCCATCGGCATTGG
>JAFLBB010000209.1 GCA_017304135.1 Acidobacteriota bacterium
CGGGGAGCATGCCGATGGCGGTGCCGATGACCGAACTGCGCAGCAGGAGCCAGGGGTGGCGGAACACCGACACGATGCCCTCGCGCAGGCTGCCGGAAAGCCTGGTCCCGGCGGCGATGGCCGGGCGGCCGCTGAGCGTGAGGTGGATCATCTCGGCGACGGCGAACAGTCCGAGGAAAACAGGGACGACGTTCAGCCCGTCGTAGAGGTCGGGAATGCCAAACGTGAGGCGGGTTTCCGCGGTGGGACGGTGATAGCCGATGGTGGCCAGCAGTAAGCCGAGCCCCGCCGCCGCGACGCCCTTGGCGATGCTCTTGCCCGTGAGGACGGCGATGGTGGAAAGCCCCCAGACCGCCAGCATGAGAAATTCGGCCGGACCGAATTTCAGAAGGAACTCCCGCAGCACGGGCAGCAAGGCAATGAGGAAGACCACGCCAATGGTGGAGCCAAGGGCCGAGGCCGTGGCCGAACAAGCGATGGCGGTACGCGCCTTGCCCTGCAGGGCCAGTGGATGGCCGTCGAGCATGGTGGCGGCGCTTGGTCCGGTTCCGGGGATGTTGAACAGGATGGCGGTGAGCGATCCCATGAAGGTGGCCCCGCCGGTGAAGGCGCCGAAAATGAGCATGATCGACAGCGGATCCCAGGAATACGTGAGGGAGACGGCGAGGGCCATCAGGGTCACCCCGTTCAGGCCAGGCAGAAAGGCGAAGGCCATGGCCAGCAGGGTGGCGGCGGTGGGGTAGAGAATATTGGGCCAGGAGAAGACGAGTTGAAACCCCTGCCAGGCGGCGTCCAGAACCGGCACTATCTGCGAACCCTTTCAAAGGCGGCCCGCACGACAGGGGCGAACCGGGTGATGTTGCGCGAGGCCGCGGCCAGATCCTGAAGGGCCTGTTTGCCGGTGGCGATCTCCAGCGTGCGGCGGGTTGTCTTCGCCGCCGCGGCGAGGGCGGGCGAGGAAGCGGCGTCGAGAAACCGGTCGCTGAGGCAGGCGGCGAGTTCACTAGGCAACCGCGGCGCGGCGGCCAGAATGCCCGGCGTATAGAGAGAGATCAGAGCGGCGGCGGCTGCCTCGGCGGCTGGCACGTCCTGGCCCAGCGCGGCGGCGCGCCGGGCAGCCCAACCGTTGGGGCCGCCCAGACAGGGGACATTCCGGAACGAGGGATGCTCCGTGATGGGTTTGTCGCTGACCTGCAGCAGAGGGCGGATCTCTCCCTGCTCGAATCCGGCTTGGTTGGATTCAAAGTTTCCCGACGACAAGTCGACCTCACCGCGCAGCAGCGCGAGCATTTCATCCCGGCTGCCGGCGTAGCCGGCGATGTAGTCGAAGCGCAGGCCGAGGATGGACTCCACGGAACTGACGGTGAGAAAGTTGTTGCTCCCCAAGCCGGTGACGCTGGCCAGCAGGCCGCCGGAGCGCTTGGGTGCAGCCAGATCCTCGATGGACCGGATGGAGGAGGAAGCGGCGGTGAACAGGACCGGCTGGGTGCGCCCGAGGCGGCCGAGGATGGAGAAATCGCGCGCCGGGTCGGGGTAGCCGCCGCTGCCCGTCATGGCGGCGGCGAACAGGCCGGCGGAGTTGAGGATGCCGAGCGTTCTGCCATCCGGAAGCGCGTCGCGCAGCTTGCTGGCGCCGACAATGCCGCCGTTGCCGGGTTCGTTCACGATGAGGATTTCCGCGCCCAGGGATTGCTCCAGATGCGGTTCGAGCAGGCGCGAGAGCATTTCATAGCCGCCGCCGGCGCTGAAGGGCACGATCCAGCGGATGGATTTGCCGGCAAGCGAGGCGCATCCGGGTTCGGACGGGCGGCGGGAACAGCCGGCCAGCGCCGAAGCGGCCAGAAAGCCGCGCCTGGTGACGCTCATGACCCCTTCCCCTGGGCCGCCGCGTGATCCGCCTGCCCGGCGCGGCGTGTGAGGTGCAGCGGCAACAGTTTGCCGCGTCCGGTCCAGATGGGCTCCATGCGTTTGACGCGCAGGGTTCCGGCCTGCGCCCAGATGCCGCGCGCGGAGTCGGCCATCACGCTGGAACGGTGAAGCTCAGCCATGACGGTTTCGATGACGGCCTCCTCGCTGGCCAGGGTGATGCGCGGGCTGACGATGAGACTCAGCCTGGTGAAGCCGCGCTCGTCCTCTTCTTCCATCAACTGATAGTCCAACGGCGAGCCGCCGAAGCGGGCCGGCAGCAGGCGTTCCATGATGTCGATCATCTCCCCGCCGACCAGCGTCACGCCCTCGCCGGTGAGTTTACGGTAGCTGTGAATATCGCGGACATGCTTGTGCAAACCGAGCTGTTCGAGCGGACAGCCGCAGGAGCGCTCCTCGACCACGCCGTAGTCGTCGATCTCGGCATTGATGAGGATTTGCGGCGTGGTGTGGAGGAGCGTGGTGACGTTCAGCGCGGTGACGGTGGCCTCGGTGCCGGGTACGGGGCGCTCCTGGGCGAAGACCTCGAAGGCGTCGGTGAGGATATGAAGGTCATTGGTGGAGGCGGGATTGCCGCAGCCAATGGCGACGCGACCGGCCTCGACGAAGCCGTAGGTGGTGTAGCAACGGGCGCCGGAGGCGCGGATGCCGGCGACTTTGGCGGGTGAGGGAGGCTCACCGGCGATGACGAAGCTCACTCCGGTCATGTCGATTCCCGCCTCGCGCGCGGCGACACACACGCGGAGGGCGCGGCTGACCGGGGCGTTTACCTGGCAGGCGCCGTGGCGGGCAGTCGTGAGCGCGGCCCAGCGGGCGACGCGGATGGCCTCGTCCACCGGCACGATCTCGGGCCAGGGAAGGGGAACGCCGATGAGGCGCGCGAGCAGGACCGTGCCATAGGTGACCAGTTGAAACCGCAACGCCGGACGGCCGCCATGGCGCGGCAGCGGAACAAACCACTTGTCGGGGACTCGGCCGTGGCGGGCGCCGCGGAGGACGTTGTTGAGCCCGCTGGAGTCCGGCAGAATCCCCCGCCAGATCGCGTGGGGCACGCCCAAGGTGCCATGGGCGTGATAGAGCAGCATGAGGTGGGCCGATTGCACGGCAAGGTGGTCGAGATCCTGGCTGACACGCGTGCCGGCTCCCGTGGAACCGCCCGATTCTCCCTCGTAGGCCGGCCGCAAGAGGGGATTGCTGAAGTCGTCGGTGGTTACGGGGAACGACTCGCCGTGCCGCACCACCGGCTCACGGCCCTTCATTTCATCGAAGGTGATGTAGACACCGGCCTCGCGCAACCGCCGCAGTGTGCGCTCCAGCCCGCTGGTACGGACCATGGCCCGCAGATCGCCCCTCTCGCAGCGGGCGAGCTTCAGGAGCCGCGCATAGGGGCTGTGCGGGCGCGGATACACGCCTCGCTCGACGATGCGGAGAAACCGTTCCTCGCGCTGTTCCAGGCCCTGGCGCACAAGCTGCTCGGCGCCGGCCAGAGTGATGGGATTCCGCAGGAACCGGGGCAACCCGCGGGCGAAACGCGCGTAGGCCGGGGCTTGTTTCAGGATGCGCAGAGCTTCCATCAGAACACCAACCTCAAGGCAAGTTGCACCTGGCGCGCGGTGGTGGAGGTGGAGGTGATGCGGCCTACATTGGGCAGGGGCGCGGCGGTGGGGCCGGCCGAGCTGAAGATCTCGAGATTGCTGCGCGCGGGTGTGCTGAAGTTGGCCCGGTTCAGAAGATTGAAGCTCTCGGCGCGGAATTGCAGCTTCAGGCGCTCAGTCCGCGAGAAGGAGAACTCTTTGACGAGGCTGAGGTCGAGGCTTGCCAATCCGGGGCCGGTGATGGTGTTGCGGCCGAGGGCGCCGCGGGTGTTGAGCGGGATGGACTCGAAGCCCGAGGGATCAAACCATTGCTCGGGCCTGCCGAGCACGGGGTTGGCGCTGGCGCCGGGCTTCAGATTGGGGCGCTGTTCATTGTCGTCGGTGCCGTCACGGTCGAGGTCGGCGACGATGATGGGCGTGAACGGGATGCCGCTGGAGGCGCTGAGGATGCCATTGACCTGCCAGGAGTTCAGCAGCAGGCCGGCGCGGCGGTGGCGCCAGGGCAGAGCCCAGGAGAAGTTGAGCGCCAGGTTGTGACGGATGTCGAAGCTGGAAAGGCCGCGGTCGCCGCGCCTGTTGAATGGGTTCGAGGTGCGCGCCTGGCCGTTGTTGAACTCCAGGCGGCCCTGCTCGCTGGAGGCCTCGTCGATGCTTTTGGACCAGGTGTAGGAGAACTGGGCCTGCGTGCCGCCGCGGAAGGAGCGTTGCAGGCTTACCTGGGCGGAGTTATAGAACGAGCGCGCGTCCCAGGAGCGGAAGCGGATGCGGGAGAAGTTGGCGTTGCGGCGCACAGGGTTGCCGGGGGCCCCGATGTTGACGTCGGCCTCGCGGCCGAGGTTCACGCCGCGGCTGCCGACGTAGGCCACGGTGAGCACGGTGGCGGAGGCCAGTTGGCGTTGGACGTTCAAGTTGAAATGCATGAGGTAGGGCTGCGGATGATCGTAGTCGACACCGGAGACGGCCTCATTGCCGAGCGGATTGAGGCCCGCCAGGGCATTGGGAAACACGGCGGCGGCGCCGCTGGCGCGGGCGGTGATGGCAAACGGCGGCAGGCGGGTGATGGCATTCCACCACTGGCTGGCGACGAAGGCCATATGAAAAAGGCCGAAGCCGCCGCGGATGGCCGTGCGGCCGTCGCCGCGCGGATCGAAGGCGAAGCCGGCGCGCGGGGCGAAGTTTCGCTTCTGGGTGAGAAACGGCTTGCCGACCGTGATGGCGGCATCGAGCGGGTCACGAAGGTTATTCAAGCGGCCGTGCACTTCATTGGGCACGGTAATGAACTCATGCCGGACGCCGAGGTGCAGCGTCAGGCGGCGCGTGAGACGCAGGGCATCTTGCAGGTACCAACCCACGAGCGACTGGCGATAGCCGCGGTAGGCGTCGCGGGCGGAGGGGAGGAGGCCGTCGAAGCGGCTGGCCGAGCCGCGCAGAAACTCCGCGAGCGAGTTGAAGCGGAACTCGCCGCGGGCGAGGCTGGAACTGAGCACGTTGTACTGGAGGCGCTCAAACTGCGCGCCTGCGGCCAGGCTGTGGCGGGCGTGCGTGAACGCAACCTGATCGCTGAGTTGGAAGCTGTTCTGGACCATCCGGCGTGGCGTGTTGCGGTCGGGTCCGAAGAGGTCGAAGCCGGCGATGGTGAGCAGGCCGACGGATTCGCCGGGGATGAAGGCCAACTCGGAGAATAGGCCATCCTGGAGCGGCCGCTCGAAGGGGGCCGAGCGAGCGAAGCCGGCGCGAAACTCGTTCGTAGCCTGGGGGGAGATCACCCTGGTTTCCTGAATCGTCAGATAGTGCTGCTGGTTGCTGAGGCGGTTGGCAAACTGCGGGAACAGCTCTTCATTCAGCAAGTCCTGGCTGGAAGCCGAGCGGGTGTAGCGAACGAAGAGGGAGTCAGCCGGTGAAAGCTGGTGGTCGGCGCGGAGGTTGAAGAAATTCTCTCTGACCGGGCGTGAGTACTGGGTGGTGAACAGGGCGGAACCGTCGCCGCGGACGGGGTCGGATGTCGGTTCGGGCCACAGGGCGAGATAGGGCCGAACCGCCGCCGCGATGGGGATCGAGGCGCCGTTGATGAGGCCGCCACGGGCTTCCAGGTCGGGGACGGTGCGGATGATGGTTTCTCCCACTCGCTCGCGGTGGCCCTCATAGCTGCCAAACAGGAAGGTGCGATCGCGGATGAGGGGCCCGCCGAGGGAGAAGCCGAACTGGTTGCGGGCAAAGGCGGGCTGGGCGGCGTCGAAGAAGTTCCGCGCATCGAGGTTGTCGTTGCGGAGGTATTCGAACAGGGAGCCGTGGACGGCGTTGGTGCCGGATTTGGTGACAATATTGAAGGCCCCGCCGGCGGCGCGGCTGAACTCGGCGCTATAGCTGTTGGTGTAGGCGCGGAACTCCTTGATGGTCTCCACGCCGGTAAGGCTGCCCGTGGCGCCGCCGGCTACGCGATTGCCGAGGTTGTTGATGATGGTGCCGTCGAGCATGAAGACGTTGGTGGAGGGGCGCGATCCAGCCACGGTGATGCGGGTTCCTTTGCCGCCGGTGAGGACATCGCCCGAATCGCTGCGCGCGGCGTGGACGCCGATCTGCAACTGGATGAGCTGGACGATATCGCGGCCGTTCAAGGGCAGCGCGGCAACCTTGCCGGATTCGACAAAGCCCGTGAGCGAGGGGTTGGATGTCTCCACCAGCGGCGCCTCGGCGGCCACCTCAACCCGTTCCTCGACGATGCCGACCAGCATCGGGAAGTCCACCGTCGCCTCGCGCCCGACGGTGAGCACCACGCCTGTGCGGACCTCCGTCCGGAACCCGGGTTTGGAGGCCTCCAATCGGTATTCGCCGAGCGGCAGATGGCCGGACTCGAAAGAGCCGCCCCCACCGCTGACCACAGTGCGCAGGTAGCCGCTGTCGAGGTTGCGCAGGACCAGTGTGACGCCCGGAATCCCGATTCCGGATGGGTCCGTGCAGACTCCACGCAGGGAAGCAAGCACGTTCTGCGCATGAGCGGGCGAAAACGCCGACAGCAGGAGAGCGGCAACGCAGGCCAGCCTCATCCCTTTGACTCCCGAATCTCGCTGATGATTGATACGTATCGCTCCAGATGAATTTCCAGCGTCCGTTTATTGTGGAAGGCGCGGTAGCCGCGCAAGCCCAGTTCTCAGCGAACGCCAGATTCTCCCATCATACGCCGGAAGGCCTCATCCAACTCCGCCGGGGCGTCGTGGCAGAGGCCTGCGCCGGAATCGCCGGCCACCTCTGCCGTGCCTGCACTAACCCTGGGGAGTTGGGCCTGGCAAGGGTCGTCTGATGGAATGCCGGCCGGACCGTGGTGGCGATGAGCCTGCTCAGGCAATCTCTAAGGTTTTCATAAGCTCTCAGTTGCTCAGGGATCTTGACTTCCCTGGCGGTCCGGTCCAACTCGTCCCCGATTTGGGAGAAGGAAAGTCCCTGGCCGCGAAGATAGTCCACACGAACCCGGATTCTGACAGGCTCGACCGCGGTGTCCAGCAGGAGGCCATGGGCAGGGGCGCATTCCCGGCTGGGCCCTCCGAATCCAAGGCCCGGCTGAACAGGATCCTGTCCTTGGAACTCCGATTTCTCATCCAGGCGGGCAAGCAGCAGGCCCCGCCGGTAACCGGCAACGGCATCCTCATCGTGGCATGGGGGCACTGGCGTTCATGCATTTTCTTCATTTTCTGAAGGCGCGGCTTGTCCATGCTCCGATCAGTGTGGACGGCCATAGCGGTCTGGCCCCGCTGGCCGCGCATCTGGCGGAGGACCTTCTCCCGGATCTCAACCGCCGTCTCCGGTTGCCGTTGGGATTTTCGTTGCAGTGCCGGATCGCAGCTACGGAGCATCGGGAAGCCGAGGTCACAGCACACCCCTGGCATTCTCTTCCTGAACCCGTGGCCCAGCGCTTAGCGACGAACCGACAC
>JAFLBB010000210.1 GCA_017304135.1 Acidobacteriota bacterium
GCGTCACCCTCCCCGCGCGTGCGTTGCCGGGCAAACGTCCTGAAGGCGCCCGCCACCTGCTCGATGAGGTCGTGCTCGGCCCGAAGCTGATCGATGAGTTCCATGCGCAGAACCCATCCTACCCGAACCACGCCCGCATCGATGCCTCGGTGGCGCGCCGGGTGGCCATGATGTGCCGGCGCTTCTGCCGGGTGCGCGGCCAGAGGCGCACGACGTCGAGCAGGCCGGGAATCGACGACCACTCGCGCAGCAGGACGTAGCCGACGACCTGGAGGTCGCGCGCCAGCGACGGCAGGAGGAAGCGCAGGACGTGTGGCCAGCTCTGGTTCTTGAGGCGGAGGAGGTAGCGGTTCCGCACCGACCAGCGGTTGATCTGCGCAGGCGGCGAGGCGCGCCGTTCGGGGGTCACGCGGCGGCGGTGCACGGCCACGGCGGCCGACACGTACCGGCAACGCCATCCGCGCCACTGTGCCCGCCACGCGAGGTCGGCATCTTCGCGATAGGCGAAGAAGTCCTCGTCGAAGTACTCGCCGTCGATCGCGACATCGTCGAGCATCGCGCGGCGGTAGACGGCGGCGGCGCCCGAGGCGCCGAACACGTCGGCGTCGGCGTCGAACTGGCCCTGGTCGGGTTGGTCGGCGCCGCGATCGAGGTGGCGGATGGATCCGACCATGACGATGCCGGTCGAGTCGATCACGCCGGCGGGTTCACGCCGCACGAGCTTTCCGCTGGCGGCCCCGATCGTCGTGTCGGCCTCGAGCGCGGTGACGACCGTGGCCACGAACCCTGGCGACAGTTCCACATCGGGGTTCAGGGCGATGTAGTAGGCGCCGCGGCTGCGGTGGATGAGGGTGTTGTGGGCGGCGCTGAAGCCCGTGTTGTGGTCGAAGCGGACGCGTTCGCTCGACAGGGTGAGGCCGCTGACCCGCGTCCATGTGTCGTCGGTCGACGCGTTGTCGCCGACGAGGAGTTCGATGGCGGGCTGGTGCGTCTGCGCGCGCACCGCCGCGATGCACGCGGCGATGTCGCTGGCGCTGTTGAAGGTGACGATACCGATCGAGACGAGCGGGGCGTCGGGCACGGCGGCTCGACGGGAGTTTATTGCAGCTTCACTGCCGTTGCATTCGTGCCGCCGGCCCAGAACGCCGAGCCGGGGCCGTTCCAGTACATCGCACGCTCCACGACGATCTCGATGCCGTTGGTCGATTCGATGATGGCCGAGAACTCGTGGTCGGGGAGTTCGGCCACGTTGTCGGGGACGGCGATGTTGATCCGGCGGCAGACGCCGTAGGGGCCTAACCCGCCCGGGCCGCCGCGCCGGCTCCGCCGGTTTCCCGCGGCCCAGGCGCGTGGGGCATTGGTGAGTGCGAGCGGGGACAGCCAGCCTTTTTCGCTGGGCGGGTTGCAGGTTGGCTGGAGATTTGTGCGGCGAAAAAGGTGGCAGTCCCCTAGGGGGGCGTCAGTCTTGGGGGGTGAGTTGGGCGGCGGCGTCTTCGTCTAAGAACCAGGTGGTTTCGCCGGTGCGGATGTCGAGAATCTGGGCGGGGAAATGGAGGGGGTCGCGGGGGCCCTCGAAGACTTGCTTGAGGGCGGGGGCTTTGTCGGCGCCGGGGCAGAAGACGATTAAGCAGCGTGCGAGATGGAGAACGATGGGGAGAAGGGTGATGCGGTCGGCGTTGAGTTTGTCGACGTGGACGGCGGCGACGAGTTGTTTGCGGTCGTTGATGAGCGGCTCGCCGGGAAAGAGGCTGGCGGTGTGGGCGTCGGGGCCCATGCCGAGGTGGACGACGTCGAAGACGGGGATGGCTGCGCCGGGGAAGCTGTCGCGGAGGACGCGGTTGTATTGGGCGGCGGCTTCGGCGGGGGGGCGTTCGGTTTCGATGCGGGTGACGTTGGCCTCGGTGATGCCGGCGGGACGGATGAGGTGTTCGAGGGCCATGGCGTAGTTGGAGTCGGGGGAGTCAGAGGGGACGTGGCGCTCGTCGGCAAAGAAGAGATGGACCTGTTTCCAGTCGACGCCGGTTTTGATGAGCTCGCGGAACATGGGTTTCGGAGAATTTCCTCCGGAAATGGCGAAGGTGGCGCGGCCGCGCTCGCGGATGGCCTCGTCGAGGCGTTCGGCGATGTGGGTGGCGGCGGCGGCGGCGGCGGTGGCGGCGTCGGTGTAAACCCAGTAGTGGCCCTTCAAGCGGCGATCTCCTCGGCGTAGGCGAGCGAGGCTTCAAACGCAGCGTCGCGGGAGGTGACTCCCAGTTCCTCGCGCATCAATTCATCATCGTTCAAAGCGGGCATGGGCGGGTGGGCTTGTTGGGAGCAGATGCGCATCTCGGAGGCGCGGGTGGGTTCGACATTGATATGGAAGTGGAGCGAGCCGCCGTCGAGAGTGACGGTGTGGAGGCGGGGTGTAGGAGCGTCGCCGGAGCGTTCGAGGGTGATGGCAACGTGGGGGGGGAGGGTGGAGCGGAGCCAGCCGGCGAGATAGAGGGCGCGCATGGGGACGAAGGAACCATCGTAGCCGATGGTGGCGGTTTGGAGTTCGTGGAGGCGCGAGAGATGGGCGGGGTTGTCGAATTCCTGGGAGAGCATGTGACGCCAGCGGGTGAGGCGGGTCCACTCGAGGTCGGCGACGAGGCGGGCGGGGAGGGTGGCGCGGATGGCGGCGAGTTTTTCGCGGGTGTGGGGGTAGCCCTGGGAGTCGACGATGACTTTGTCGGCGAGTTGGAGAAGCGGGGCGCATTCGGTGCGGAGGAGGAGGCCGTGGATGCGGGTCCAGATGACGACCGGGAGGTCGGGCGCTTCGAGGGCGCGGACGACGGCGGGGACGTCTTTGAGTCCGGCTTCGGTGGTGGTGATTTCGATCTGCTCGCAGCAGATTTGCTGGCGGGAGCCGAAGGGCATCCAGCATTGGGCGAGGACGCGTTCAGTGAGCGAGGCCTCAGAGCCGGGGCGGACGCGGAGGACGACGAGGCGGCTGGGGTGTTCGCGCATGAGCTTGGCGAGGGTTTCGCCGAGGGCGTCGGCCCCTTCGTCGGGGGTGATGACGATCAAGGTGAGGGCGCAGGCGCGGAGGACGCCGGTGCCTTCGGATTGCTGGCCGAGGCTGACCCAGAGCTGGTCGAGTTCCTTGAGGATGCGTTCGGGGCGGATGGCGGAGGCCATTAGGGGACCCTCCAGGTGTGGCCGCGGAGGGCGAGCATGTCGTCGGAGGAGGCGGGTCCCCAGGAGCCGGAGGCGTAGTTGGGGAAGTCGAAGGTGGTGTTGTTCCAGACTTCGAGGATGGGGTGGACGGCTTGCCAGGAGGCTTCGACCATGTCCTGGCGGGAGTAGAGGGTGGCGTCGCCGGTGAGGGCGTCGACAAGGAGGGTTTCGTAAGCGGTGGGCGAGCGCATGCCGAAGCTGGAGCCGTATTTGAAGTCCATGGAAACGGGGCGGAGTTGCATGCCGCTGCCGGGTTGTTTGGAGAGGAAGCGGAGGGAGATGCCTTCTTCGGGTTGGACGCGGAGGATGAGGAGGTTGGGGGCGAGGTCGGCGGGCCCGGCGCCGGGGGCGGAGTCGGCGAAGACACGGTGGGGGGCGGGGTTGAAGGAGATGGCGATGTCGGTGACGCGTTTGGCGAGTCGTTTGCCGGAGCGGACGTAGAAGGGGACGCCGGCCCAGCGCCAGTTGTCGATGAAGAAGGTGACGGCGGCGTAGGTGTCGGTTTGGGAGTTGGGGGAGACGCCTTGTTCCTGGCGGAAGCCGGGGAGGGATTGGCCGCCGACGTCGGCGGGTCCGTATTGGCCTTTGACGGCGTGGGTGGGGACTTCGCCGGGCTTGAGGATGCGGATGGAGCGGAGGAGTTTGGCGCGTTCGTCGCGGACGGCGGTGGCTTCGAAGAGGGCGGGGGGCTCCATGGCGACGGTGGCGAGGATCTGCAGAAGGTGGTTCTGGATCATGTCGCGGAGGGCGCCGGCTTCTTCGTAGTAGCCGCCGCGGCCTTCGACGCCGATGGATTCGGCGGCGGTGATTTGGACGTGGTTGACGTAGCGGCGGTCCCAGAGGGGTTCGAAGATGCCGTTGCCGAAGCGGAAGGCGAGGATGTTCTGGACGGTTTCCTTGCCGAGGTAGTGGTCGATGCGGTAGACGGCGTCTTCGTGGAAGACGCGGTGGACGGCGGTGTCGAGTTCGCGGGAGGAGGCGAGGTCGTGGCCGAAGGGTTTTTCGACGACGAGGCGGCGCCAGGGGGATGGGTTGGTGGCGGTGGGGGCGGCGTGTTGGAGGCCGGCGGCGCCGAGGCCTTCGATGACGGGGGCGTAGTGGGAGGGTTGGGTGGAGAGGTAGAAGAGGGCGTTGGAGCCGGTGAGGCGGGTTTGGTCGAGTTCGGCGAGTTTGGCGGCGAGGCGGGAGTAGAGGTTGGGGTCGCGGAGGTCGCCGGAGATGTAGAAGAGGCCGGCGGCGAAGTCGCGCCAGACGGATTCGTCGAAGGGGGATTCTTCGAGGAACTGGATGACGCTTTGGCGCATTTTTTCGCGGTAGGCGTCGTCGGACATTTCGGTGCGGGAGTTGCCGATGATGGAGAAGCCGGAGGGGAGGCGGCGTTCAAAGGCGAGGCGGTAGAGGGCGGGGATGAGTTTGCGTTTGGTGAGGTCGCCGTTGGCTCCGAAGATGACGAGGGAGCAGGGTTTGACCTGGCGTTCGAAGCGGAGGGGGTCGTGGAACGGGTTGTTGGGGCCCATTGGGTATAGGGTAGCAGGGGGGGCGGGGAGCCTGGGCAATCCAGTTGGGGAATCGCCACACGCCGCTCTGCCAAGTCGACATTCAGCAAGATGAGAGATCGACCACACTTAATGTCTAACTGACATAATGTCCAGTCCGGGTGAGAATCTGGCTTTGTCCTTGAAACATGAATTGAAGGCCTCAATCCTCCAATTGGATACAAGGCTGGTGATCGCGCCACATGCGTAGAAGCATCCCTTGAGATCGTACCGATGCCCTCCATGGAGTGCAAAGATAAGAGACAGTCTGGGATGGTGTAGACTAGCACGAACGTATGGATCACACGGCTGTCGCGCTAAAAGTCGCAGTTGAGATATTAAAACGGCCAGCTACTAAGGGCCTGGCGTGGGTCTATACCTCGCTTACAGGCAAGACGGTGCTGATACTCGGACCCGCTAGGGCCGGGAAGACGAGCTTTAGCGACTACCTACGACTTGGGCTGATGGAGCCTGAGCAACCGACAGAGAAAACCGTGGAAACGCACAGAACTTCGGCTTTCCGCGTGCAGATCGGACGCGACCAGTCATTGGAACTGCACGTAAAAAGCGCAGTCGATGAACCAGGGCAGCTAGGGCCAATGGAGCATGCAAAGCTGGCGGAGTTGAGGAAACCACATGCGATTGTAGTGATCTTGGACTTGTCGGCCCCCTTCACCGGCCAATCTGACCGGGCCACGGCTAAGTGGTTGACCGAGTTCTGCAAGCATTTGGCGGAACGAATCCAGAATAACACGGCCTTTCGTAGGAAGTTAAAAGGCCTCATCTTTGTTGCAAACAAGTCTGACACGCAGGACGACGCCACTGTCCAGAAGCGAATTTCTGACGTTCGCCGAATCGTCACGAAGAACCTGAACGGGGTGTATGCGACGACGGTGGATGCCATACCCATCATGCCGTGCATCCTGGTTCAGCATGAGGACGCACAGCGATTGGCGGATGCTGTCATAATAAGGCTGGCGAAACTTTTGTCGGAGTGATCAGAAATGGCTACCATTAAGCGATCCCTCAGGCGCGGAGTTCCAGCGCCGGCCAGTGCGCCGCGTCAGCAGCTGGAAGTGGATGATCCGCTCCATTCGCTATCGCCGGATCGAGACCTGCTATTGGCACAGCACCGAACAGCGTGTGAAGCCTTGGTGTCTTCTCGTTTGGTCGGTCGCGTTGTGTCCGTAGCCATCGCGGTTGTCGCTTTCGGACTCAACAGTCGCAGTCTGCCTACCGATATCGGTATTGCCTACACGGGACTCCTCTTTTGTGCGCTTTGGGCTATCGATGCGCGGCGGAAGAGTCGTACGATTCAAGTCATCGAGCGAGTTCTCATTTCGGCCGACGGCAGCAGGGAGTCCTTCGCAGACGACTATATCCGGTTCAGACATTACGCTGAATTCGAAGTCCCGTTCGGGTTCGTGCTTCGTTTGGAGCCAGCGCTATGGGCACTCATTATTACGATGGGCGCGTTTTCAGCGCATCTGAGCTAAATCTCTCTTGAGCCGGAACCCTTGGTGGATGAGATGAGCGCAGAGCGGGCTAACGGCTGATTTCGTGGAGGCTGAATTGAACAACAGCGTCGTGGCAGGGCTGTGGACATCAGTTGAGTTGAGGGAGTTCGCATGTGAAGGGCCAAAGGGCTCGTCGTGTCACAGAAGCGCTCCGTGCATGTGCTTACGGACCGCGGCCACGGAGTGGATCTGACGACTGGCGCTCCGATCGGTTGCGTCGGACTTGCCCAACAGCGGCGGATGCCTCCTCGCCAATCTCCTTGAGTGCCTGTTCCAACTCCTCGCAGAAGGCGAAGGCGATTCTCTCTCTACGTCCGATCTCGTGGTGTGCTTGCTTCACAGCGGAGCGCAACCAATCGAGCTTGGCTTGCTCATGAGGACTACCGTTGGCGCTGGGGCGGCTCTTCCCGGCGGGCATAAGGTCTGTGTGGGGGACGGCGGCGGCTACTTCGCCTTGGCTTTTTCGCGTTCCTGTTGGATGACCTGGGTGAGGACTTCGTAGGAGACGGCGCCGGGGAGGATGGTGTCGCCGACGACGAAGCCGGGGGTGCCGGTGATTTCGAGGCGTTCGGCTAGGGCGGCGGTTTTCTGGAGGGTGGCGGCGATGGCGGGGGAGTCGAGTTGGGAGAAGATCGTGTCGGGGAGGCCTTGTTCGCGGGCCATCTGGCGGACGGCTTCCTCTTTGAGGTCGCGGCTGGCCATGAGGGCTTGGTGGAAGGGGAGGTATTTGCCGTGGGCGCGGGCGGCGAGGGCGGCTTTGGCGGCGAACTGGGAGTCGGGGCCGAGGACGGGGAGTTCGAGGAGGACGATGCGGAGTTTGGGGTCGGTCTCGGCCAGTTTTTTGAGCGAAGGGGCGACCTGTTTGCAGTAGCCGCAGCGGTAGTCGAAGAAGATGGCGAGGCTCATGTCGGGGGTGGCGCTGCCCATGAATTGGAGGCCGGGGGCGTCAAAGAGGTCGGCGCGGGAGGCGCGGGCGGCCTTGGTGGCGCGTTCGGCGGAGGCGGCGCGTTCCTGTTCCTGGAGGGCCATGATGGCGTCGCGGATGACGGAGGGGTTGCGGAGGAGGTAGTCGCGGATCAGGGCTTCGAACTGGGCCTTGTCGGCGGGGGAGAGGGG
>JAFLBB010000022.1 GCA_017304135.1 Acidobacteriota bacterium
GATGGCGGGGATTCTGCTGGTGGCCGTGGGGAGCGCGGCGGGTGGTGTGTGCCGCCTGCTGATGTCGCGTTGGATGTTGCATGCGCTGGGTGACGTGTTCCCGTGGGCGATTCTTCTGGTCAACGTGGGCGGGAGTTTTCTGATCGGTTACTTCACGGGGCTGCGCATGCCGAGCCCGCAGCAACTGCTGCTGACGACCGGCTTCTGCGGGGGGTTCACCACCTTCTCCACGTTCAGCTTTGAGCTGCTCGACCTGATCCGCCGGGGCCACACGACCAAGGCCGCGCTCTACGCCGTGGTGTCGGTGGTGGTCTGTCTGGCCGCTACGTGGCTTGGCTGGCGCTGGGGTTCCTCGGCAGCACAACACTGAGCAGCAATCCGGCAGCGACGACGGCGACGGCGCCGATGACGTTGTACCAGAGGAAGGCAACCTTCCATGTCAGGTGCACCGTGACAACGGCGGCTTCTCCGGCGAGGATGGCAAGGAACGCGGCGTGCGCGCCCACACGCGGCGCGTAGAAGGCCAGGATGAAAGCCCCCAGCAGGCTGCCATAGAAGAACGAACCCACCATGTTGACGGCTTCGACGAGCGAGCCGAGCGAACGGCCAAATCCGGCGGCGAAGACGGCGTAGGTTCCCCACATTGCCGTGAAGAGGCGCGAGGCCCAGAGATAGTGGTGGTCCGTGGCGTTGCCGCGGAAGTGGCGCTTGTAGACGTCGATGACGGTGACGGTGGCAAGCGAGTTCACTTCGGCCGAGATGGTGGACATGGCGGCGGCAAAGATGGCGGCCATGATGAGGCCGACGACGCCGGCGGGCAGGTAGGTGGTGACGAAGGTGAGGAAGATGAAGTTGGTGTCGTTGGTGGCGCCGCTGGCTTTGCGGACGGTGTCGATCTCAGCCTGGGCGGTGGTGAAGGCGGCTTCGTCGCGGCCTGCGGCATCGCGGCGGGCCTGCCAGGCACGATCGTAGCGCTGCTGCAGTTGCGGCGCGTCGGCACGCTGTTCCACCTTCGCCATCTCGCCGGGGTGGAAGATCATCGGCGGTTGGACGTAGATGTAGAAGACGAACACCATGGCGCCGGTGAACAGGATGAGGAACTGCATGGGCAGCTTGGCCACGGCATTGAAGAGCAGGCTGAGGCGGCTGTGTGTGACGGAGCGGCCGGTGAGGTAGCGCTGCACCTGCGACTGGTCGCAGCCGAAGTAAGCAAGCGCCAGGAAGAGGCCGCCGATGAGGCCGCTGAAGAGGTTGTACTGGTCACGCACGTCGAAGGTGGTGACGAGGGCGTTGAGGCGTCCGGCGATGCCCGCGGTGCGCACGGCGTCGAGGAAGGTGACGTCGGCGGGAAGCATCCAAATGGCGCTGGCGAGGGCTGCCAACAGGCCGGCCAACATGATGAGCATCTGCTGGAAGTCGGTCCAGGTGACGGCGCGAATGCCGCCGAGTGTGGTGTAGACGACAACGAGCACGCCCATGATGGCGGTGGTGATGTAGTCAGGCCAGCCGAAGATGACGGTGAGGACGATGGCGGGGGCGTAGAGGGCGACGCCTGCGCCGAGGCCGCGCTGGATGAGGAAGACGATGCTGACGAGGGTGCGTGTTTTGGCGTCGAAGCGCTGTTCCAGATACTCGTAGGCGGTGTAGACGCGGGCGCGGTGGAAGATGGGGACGGCGGTGGCGGAGATGAGGATCATCGCCAGGGGCAGGCCGAGATACATCTGGAGGAAGCGCATGCCGTCGGCGTAGGCCTGGCCGGTGGTGGAGATGAAGGTGATGGCGCTGGCCTGCGTGGCCATGATGGAGAGGGCCATGGCGTACCAGGGCATCTCGCGGTTGGCGAGCAGGTAATCGTCAGTGGTTCGGGTGCGGCGGCTTCGCCAGAGGCCGTAGCCGATGACGAACACAAGCGAAACGACGAGGACGATCCAGTCGAGAGTCCTCATCGGTGGAAGCCCCAGGTGAAGAAGGCCAGCAGGGCGATGAAGCCGCAGAGATAGAGGATCACGGCCAGATACACGCGTCGCCAGGAGCCGAGGAAGGGCGGCGGCTCATCGGGGGCGGCGGCGTCGGGGTGCGCGGTGCGCGGCGCGTTACTGGGCAAGGAGTTTCCCCGCGCTGACGAGGTTGGCGAAGATGCGGTGCGCGCCGGGGACGCCGGCGGGAAGTTGGCGGAACCAGCTCATGGGCGTGAAGACGTAGACGCCCTTGCCGTGGCGGGTCCAGAGGGTGGCGCCTTGCGAGGGCTTCTCGCCGGGGTCACCGGCTTCCCAGAGCGGCTGGTAGCGTTCATCCCATTTCGAGGAGAAGTAGAGGCCGCGCTCCTGCACCCAGCCTTCGTAGTCGGCGGGCGCGATGCGGTTGGGGGCGCTGAGCAGCGGGCTGTCGGGCTTCACCGGCGTGAGCGGGGCTTCTTCGACGGTGACGCGTTCGCGGCCGACGGTGAGCGGGAAGGGGCCGATGCGGTCGAGTTCATTGGAGGCGCGGCCGAAGGGTCCGCCGGTGGCAACGTTGTACTGCACGAGGTAGGTGCCGCCGTTGCTGACGTAGGCAAGCAGGCGGTCGTGGTTGGCGCGGAGATCAACGCGGGTGTTGTAGGCGCGGACGCCGGCGATGATGGCGTCGTAGCGCGAGAGGTCGGCGCGCGTGAGGTCGTCTTCGGAGAGCAGCGTGACCTCTGCGCCCCACTGGCGGAGGGCTTGCGGGACGTCGTCGCCGGCGCCCATGACATAGCCGATGCGCTTGGCCAGGGACTGCACGTCGGCGCGGACGAGGCGCACGGAGGCGGTGGGGAAGAGTGTTTGGGGAGGGATGTGGTCGTAGGCGATGGTGGTCATGCCCTGCTCGCCATCGACGCGGAGCTCGCCCACGGAGGCCGCGGCGGGCGGGGTGATCTGGAAGGAGAGCGTCGCCTGTTCGCCGGCGCGGGCGATGGAGTAGGGACGGGCGGTGGGCTCCACGGACCAACCGGCGGGGGCCTGCGGGCGGATCTCACCGGTGGCCTGATTCACATTGGCGCGCACGGCGACTTCCACGGTGCGGGCTGCGCGTTGGGGAAAGAGGAGCGATTTCTCCGCAAACGAGACGGCGACCTTGGGGGCGATGAGAAACGGACGCCACAATTCGCCGCGAACGGGATCGACATAGCGGTGGACGAGGGGACGCACAAGCGTGACGGGCACGCCGCCGATGCGGAGGTGGAAGCGGAGCTGGAATTCGGCGCTGGAATCGGCATCGCCACGCTGGGCGAGGGCGGGCACGTCGTAGAGATTGCCTTGTTGCGGAGCGCGCAGCCAATAGCGCTGCGAGGGCTTGGCGTTGGCGGGGATGGCGACACGAAGCGTGTGCGACCAGGGCTTGTTGGCGCCGGCGGCGGCGTTGGCGGCATCGATGTTCTGCTCGACGAGGCCGGTGAGTTCGAGGCGTTCGACCACCACCGGGGCGTCGTTGCGGCCGACGACGCGGGCCTGCAACTGGGCCTCGCTGCCGGGTGTGGCCAGCCACTGCGTGGCGCTGGCATCGGCGGCGACACCGGCGGCGGCGGCGACCAGTTCATCGAGTTCGGTGAGCTTGCGCTGGGCCAGCGGGTGAGTGAGGGCGGCGATCAGCGTGCGGGCCTTGGCCAGCGCGGGCAGGATGCGGTCCGTGTGGCGGATGTCGTAAGCGTTGCTCGCTTCGGCCAGGGCGGCTGCCACGGGTGCTCCGCCGGGGATGCGGCTCCAGGTGGTGTCGACACCGGCAAAGGGGTCGCCCTCGGCGGGTTCGCCGGCGACGGTGACGAAGTAATTGGGCATGGAGCCCTTGCGTTCGGCGGCGCCCATGCCCTGGCTGCGGTGCATGCTGCGGCTCATGCCGGCGATCTCGCCGTAGGAATAACCGAGTAACGGGTCGAATTCTCCCGTATCGATCATCATGCGCGCGGTGCGGGCGGCCTCCTGTTCCATCTCGCGGTTGAACGAGAAGGAATTCCAGATGACGCGCTTGGCGCGCCAGGGCTGGACGAAGGGGAGCTGTTCGGGAAAACGCGCGGGGTCGGCGGCGGCCTCCCAGGCTTCCTTGCCGAGGATGGCCGAGGATTGATGATGGCCGTGGCCGTCGCGCGGGGTGCCGCTGAAGCGCAGAATGATGACGTCGGGCTGGAAGCGGCGGATGACCCAGACGGCGTCGCCCAGCACCTCGTTGCGTCCCCATTTGTCGAGCGTTTCGGCGGCGGTTTTGGAGAAGCCGAAGTCGATGGCGCGGGAGAAGAACTGCTCGGCGCCGTCGAGCCTGCGCGCGGCGAGGAGTTCCTGGGTGCGGATGAGGCCCATCAGTTCGCCCTGCTCGGAGCCGATGAGGTTCTGGCCGCCTTCGCCGCGGGTGAGGGAGAGATAAGCGGCGCGGTAGTGGCGGCCGCGGCCGAAGTAAGCCAGCACGGCGGTGTTCTCATCGTCAGGATGGGCGGCGATCATGAGCACGCTGCCGACAACCTGAAGGCGGTCGAGACGGGCGCGCACGTCGGCGGCGCCGGAGACCAGCGGACGCTCCTGCGCGAACAGGGAGAGGGAGACCAAGCACACCAACAGCAGGATGGTGAAACGGCGCATAGACCTCAGTGTAGTAGATTGCCATTGATGGGCGATTCCGAAGAACAATCAGCCGTGCGGGCCCGCCAAGCGCGCCAACGGGGCGAGAGCAGCATGTGGCGATTCCTGTATGGGAGCGGCGACGGCTATCGCCGCAGCAAGGTGGGTTTGGCCTTGGGCGGAGGGTTTGCGCGGGGCATTGCGCATCTCGGTGTGCTGCAGGTGTTGGAGGAGAATCGCATTCCGCTGGCCTGCATTACGGGCGTCAGTTCGGGCGCGATGATGGCGGCGGCCTATGCCAGCGGCACACCGTTGCACAGGCTGGACGAGCTGGCGCGGCGGATGAAGTTCAAGGACGTCGCGGGCTGGACGCTATCGAAGATGGGGCTGATGACGAGTGACCGCATGGACGCGTTCCTGCGCAGCCTGCTTGCCGTACATCGCTTTGAGGACATGCGCATTCCGCTGGGCGTGGTGGCCTGTGATTTGAAGACGGGCGAAGCGGTGTTGTATTCGCAGCGTGGCGACGTGGTGCCGGCGGTGCGGGCCAGTTGCGCCTATCCGGGCTTGTTCAGGCCGATTGCGATTGAGGGGCGGCTGCTGGTGGACGGGGGCATGGCCGAGGATGTGCCGGCGCCGTCGGCGAAGAAGCTCGGCGCGGCGAAGGTGATCGCGGTATCGCTGGAGATGGATGAGGTGCCCGACGATCCGACCAACCTGGCGCAGGTGATCAACCGCTGCTTCCAGATTTTGCAGGCGCAGTCCGGGCCGACGTGGCGGCCTTCGGCGGAGCTGGTGTTGACGCCGAAGATCAATACTTTCGGGTGGGATTCGTTCGATCAGACAGAACGGATGATTGAGGCGGGGCGACGGGCGGCCGAAGCCGCCCTGCCGGAAATTAAAGGCTGGTTGGCGGGCAACTGAGCGGGCCAGCCACTGAGCAGGCAGGCCACTCAGCGGCGCGGCTAGTGCTTGCCGCCGTCTTCGTGAATCTGCGTGGCGAGATAGTTCTGGATGCCCATCTCTTCGATCATGTGCAGCTGGGCTTCGAGCCAGTCGACATGCTCTTCTTCATCCACGAGGATCTCTTCGAAGAGCTCGCGCGAGCCGTTGTCGGCGGCCTCGGTGGCGGCGGCGATGGCTTTGTTGAGGCGCGGCAGGGCTTCGAGTTCAAGCGCGAGATCGTTCTGGAACTGCTCCTTCACATTCTGGCCGATGCGCAGCGGGAAGAGCTCATTCATGAGAGGCGACCCGTCGAGGTAGAGCATGCGCTCCAGCACCTTTTCGGCGTGGACCATCTCCTCGATGGACTCCTTGCGTGTGTATTTATACAGACGCTGGTAGCCCCAGTTGTTCAACATCTCGGCGTGGAGGAAGTATTGGTTGATGGCGGTGAGCTCAGCCTTCAACACTTCTTGTAGATAAGCGAGAACCTGCGGGTTTCCCTTCATGACGATTCGAGTGTAGCACGCGAAGGTATAGATTCCGCCACGGCAAAAGCGCGGCGGCGGCGGGCTCTCGCGGCATGGGACAATAGGGGATTCCCCTGAACCCGCTCACATGCTCAAACGCATTACCGTGCACGGCGCACGCCAGCACAATCTGAAGAACATCGACGTCGAGATCCCGCGGAACTCGCTGACGGTGATCACTGGCCTGAGCGGATCGGGCAAGTCGTCGCTCGCCTTCGACACGATCTACGCCGAGGGGCAGCGGCGCTACGTGGAGACGCTTTCGCCCTACGCGCGGCAGTTCCTCGACCAGATGGAGCGGCCCGATGTGGACTCGATTGACGGGCTGAGCCCGGCCATCTCGATTGAGCAGAAGACGACCAATCGCAGCCCGCGCTCCACGGTGGGCACGATCACGGAGATCTACGACTACCTGCGCCTTTTGTACGCCTCCATCGGCGTGCCGCATTGCCCGGATTGCGGCATTGAGATTGTGCCGCGGAAGACGGGGCAGATCGTCGATCAGATTCTCAGCGAGCGGCAGAACGAACGGATCATGATCCTGGCGCCGATTGTGCGCGGCCGCAAGGGTGAGTACAAGAAGGACCTGGAGAAGCTCTCGCGGCAGGGCTTTGTGCGGGCGCGCATCGATGGCGAACTGCGCGGACTTGAGGAAGAGATCACTCTCGACAAGCGGCGCAATCACACGATTGAGGTGGTGGTCGACCGGTTGCTGATCAAGCCGGGCGTGGAGCAGCGGCTGGAAGCCTCGATCGAGACGGCGACAAAGCTGGCCGATGGGCTGGTGATGGTGTGTGTGGTGGGCGGCGCGGGCGGCGAGTCAAAGGAAGAGCATCTGTTCTCGCAGAAGCTGGCGTGTCCGGAGTGCGGCGGGAGCATTCCGAAACTGGAGCCGCGTTCGTTCTCGTTCAACAGTCCGTATGGCGCGTGTGAAACGTGCAACGGGTTAGGCAGCCGCTGGGGGTTCGATGCCGACAAGGTGATAGTCGATCCGGGGCGGCCGCTGTTGGAAGGCGGGCTGGGGCCGGGGGGGTCGTCGGCGGGCATGGCGCACCGTGTGAACGATTTTGCGCGGCGCAACAAGATCAAGATCGAGAAGCCGTTTGAGGAATTGCCGGCAAAGTCGCGCAAGTTGCTGCTGGAGGGCGCGGCGGGCTTTCCTGGCGTTCTTGGCATTCTGCAGGAGACCTTTGACGAAACCGGCGACACCTATCGCGAGCACCTGATCAACTACATGTCGGCGGCTCCGTGCGAGAGCTGCCACGGTGCAAGGCTGAAGCGCGGCCACCTTGCTGTGCAGGTGAAGGGCGTGCCGATTGGCGAGTTCACGGCGTTGGGGCTGTCGCGCGCGCTGGCGCTGGTGAAGACGTGGACGCTGGAAGAGCGCGAGAAGGCGATTGCTGAACGCATTGTGGAGGAGATTCGCGACCGGCTGGAGTTCTTGTGCGCGGTGGGGCTGGATTACCTCAGCCTGCAACGCTCGGCGGCGACGCTTTCCGGCGGCGAGTCGCAGCGCATCCGGCTGGCCACGCAGATTGGCACGAAGCTGCGCGGCGTGTTGTATGTGCTCGATGAGCCTTCGATCGGGCTGCATCCGCGCGATAACGAGCGGCTGCTGGAGACGCTGGGCGAACTGCGCGATCTGGGCAACACGGTGCTGGTGGTGGAGCACGACGAGGACACC
This sequence comes from Acidobacteriota bacterium, assembly GCA_017304135.1. GTDB lineage: Bacteria > Acidobacteriota > Terriglobia > Bryobacterales > Bryobacteraceae > JAFLBB01. Next base: position 7,722 of record JAFLBB010000022.1, read on the forward strand.
ATCGAGCGGGCCGACTACGTGGTGGATCTCGGCCCCGGCGCGGGGCGGCTGGGCGGCGAACTGGTGGCGGCGGGCACGCCGGAGATGATTCGCAAGAGCAAGACGTCGCTGACGGGCCAATATCTTTCCGGCAAGCGCAGCATTGCCGTGCCGTCGTTCCGGCGCAAGGGCAGCGGCGAGGCGATTGTGGTGAAAGGGGCGACGGAGCACAACCTGAAGAGCATCGACGTCGAGTTTCCATTAGGCATGCTGATTGCCATCACCGGCGTTTCCGGCAGCGGGAAATCGACGCTGGTGAACGACATTCTCTACCGCGCTCTGGCTGAGGAGATCTACGGCGCGAGGCGTTCGCCGGGGGCGCACGGCAAAGTGGTGGGGATGAACCTGGTGGATAAGGTGATCGAGATTGACCAGACGCCGATCGGGCGCACGCCGCGTTCGAACCCGGCCACCTATACCGGAGTGTTTGGTCCGATTCGCGATCTGTTTGCCATGCTGCCGGAGTCGCGTGAGCGCGGCTACAAGGCGGGGCGGTTCAGCTTCAACGTGAAGGGCGGGCGCTGCGAAGGCTGCCAGGGCGACGGCATGAAGCGCATCGAGATGAACTTCCTGCCCGATGTGTTTGTCACCTGCGACCTCTGCCGCGGGCGGCGCTACAACCACGAGACGCTGCAGGTGAAGTTCAAGAACCTGTCGATTGCCGATCTGCTGGAATCGACGGTGGAAGACGCACTGCCGCTGCTGGAGAATTTTCCGGCGATCAAGGCAAAGCTGGAAACGCTCCACGACGTGGGCTTGGGCTACCTGCACCTGGGGCAGTCATCGACGACACTTTCCGGCGGCGAAGCGCAGCGCATCAAGCTTGCCCGCGAACTGAGCCGTCGCCAGACGGGCCGCACCTTCTACATCCTGGACGAACCGACGACGGGGCTGCATTTCGAGGATGTGAACCGGCTGCTCGACGTGTTACAAAGGCTGGTGGAGTTGGGCAATACGGTGGTCGTGATTGAGCACCATTTGGATGTGATCAAGTCGGCTGACTGGGTGATTGATCTGGGGCCGGAGGGCGGCGAAGGAGGCGGGCAGATTGTGGTGATGGGAACACCGGAGCAGGTGGCGCGCAACCGCCGCAGCCATACAGGCCGCGCGCTGGACCGTGTTCTGGGAAGGAAGCCGGCGTGAGCCGCTACTCGCAGGAGCCGACCGACCTGGCGGGGTTGAAGACCGTTTCGCTGCATGGCCGCGGCGGGAAGGTGCACACGGGATTGTTCGCGCGTCCGCATGCGGCGGGCACGGCGATGGGGGGGTGGCTCGATTCCCTGCCCCGGCTGCTGGCGGCCGATTCGCTGCGCGCCGTGGCCGATGCCATTTGGAATGCCCGGCTGGCGGGCAAGCCGGTGATGTGGGGCATTGGCGGGCATGTGATCAAATGCGGCCTTGCACCGTTGCTGCTCGACCTGGCCGCGCGCGGCATGGCCACCTCGTTTTCGATGAATGGCGCGGCGGCGATTCACGATCTGGAGATCGCGCTGGCGGGCTATACGAGCGAAGATGTGGAAGCCGTGTTGCCGGATGGCAGCTTTGGCTCAGCCGAAGAGACGGGCCGCGAGTTTAACCAGGCGCTGATCGAGGCCGCGCGCGATGGCATCGGCGCGGGCGAAGGGCTGGCGCGCAAGGCGAGCGAACTGGCTAATGCGGAATTCGCGCCGTTCAGTCTGCTGTGCGGAGCGCACGCGGCGGCCATTCCCGTCACCGTGCACATCGCGGTGGGCACCGACACGCCGCATACGCATCCACACGTGGACGCCGCTGCCATGGGCGCGGCCACGCATCACGATTTCCGCCTCGTCTGCACGCTCGTGCGCGGGCTGGACGGCGGCGGGGTGTACATCAACCTCGGCTCGGCTGTCGTCATGCCGGAGGTGTTTCTCAAGGCGCTCTCCACGGTGCGCAACCTGGGCCATGGCGTGCGTCAGTTCACCACGGCCAATTTCGATTTCCTGCAGCACTACCGGCCGAAGGTGAACGTGGTGGACCGGCCGCACGCGCAGGCCGGCGGCAAAGGCTATTCGATCACCGGCCATCACGAGATCATGTTGCCGCTGCTGGCGGCGCTTTTGGTGGAGCGGGAGGCGGCGGCGCGATGAGCGATTGGAGCCAGGCCGCCGTGCCGGAGCGCGAACCGGAGCCGGAGTTGGAGCTACCGCCGCCGGCCGGGTATCCGTTTTGGGGCTACGACGACCTGGGCATGTTCCTCGGCGCGGCCCTGCCGTGCATGCTGGTGAGCATCGCCGTGATGGCGGCGTTGCCGCATGTGTTGCCCCCCAGCACGGGGCGCGCGCTGCCGCTGTTGATGGGCCAATTCACGGGCTATGCGCTGTGGTTCGCTTCGCTCTATTTCCTCTTGAAGATGCGTTATGGCCAGCCGTTCTGGTCGTCGCTGTCGTGGAGTTCGTCCAAGCGCGGCATGGCACTGTGCCTGATGCTGGGTCCGGCGGTGGCGCTGAGCATGGCCATCCTGGGCGTGATTCTGCGCGCGCCGGAAACGCCGACGCCAATGAACGACCTGTTGCGCGACCGGGGCAGCATTTTCGCCATGGGCGTGTTTGCCACCACGCTCGGTCCGCTGTGCGAGGAGTTGGCCTTTCGCGGTTTCCTGTTTCCGTTGCTCTCGCGTTCGATCGGCTCGCTGGCGGCCGTTGTGGTGGCCGCGATGCCCTTCGCGATCCTGCATGGACCGCAATACAGCTGGTCCTGGGTGCACATCGTGCTGGTTGGTTTTGCCGGCTGCTGTTTCGGCCTGGCCCGCTGGCTCACCGGCTCCACGGCGGCCGCCGTCGGCATGCACGCCACTTACAATTTGACGTTCTTCAGCGCATTTCTCATACAGGGAGGCTATACCCTCAGCCCATGGTAGAAACCATTCAATGGACCCCGGCGGGCGTCGTCATGATCGACCAGACGAAGCTGCCGCGCGAGGTCGTCTACGTTACCTGCACGAATTACGAAGAGGTGGCCGTGGCCATCGTCGATATGATCATCCGCGGCGCGCCGGCCATTGGCGTGGCGGCGGCGATGGGCGTGGCCATTGGCGCGCTCAAGGCCGACCCGGCGCGGATGGATGAAGAGATGGAGCGCATCTGCGCGCGGCTGGCAGGCACGCGTCCGACGGCGGTGAATCTCTTCTGGGCCATTGACCGCATGAAGCGGCTCTATGCGACGCTGCGCGGCAAGCCGGTGGAGGAGATCCGCGCGGCGCTGGTGGCCGAAGCGCAGTTGGTGAAAGTGGAAGACATCGAAATCAACCGCGCCATGGGCCGTCACGGCGCGCCGCTGGTGCCCGAAGGCAAGACCGTGCTCACGCACTGCAACGCGGGCGCGCTGGCCACGGCGGGTTACGGCACGGCGCTGGGCGTGATTCGCGCGGCCATCGAGTCGGGCAAGAAGATCGACGTCTTCGCCGACGAGACGCGGCCGTTCCTGCAAGGGGCGCGGCTCACGGCTTGGGAATTGCAGCAGGACGGCATCCCCACAACTCTCATCACCGACAACATGGCCGGTTACTTCATGCGGCAGGGGCGCATCGGGTGCGTCGTGGTGGGGGCCGACCGCATTGCGTCGAATGGCGATGTGGCGAACAAGGTCGGCACCTACTCGGTGGCCGTGCTGGCGAAAGAGAACAACGTGCCGTTCTACGTGGCCGCGCCGATCTCCACGCTGGACCTCACACTGGCTTCGGGCGATGAGATCCCCATCGAGCAGCGTTCAGCCAAGGAAGTGACCGAGGTGTTCGGCGTGCCCGTTGCGCCGGAAGGCATCGCCGTGCAGAATCCGGCCTTCGATGTGACGCCGTCGCGCTATGTCACAGCCATCATCACGGAACGCGGTGTGGCCCGCGCGCCGTTTGAGGATTCGCTTCGTACGCTCGCCGAGGGGTAGAATCAGCGGGACATGACCCGCGCACTGCTTCTGCTTCTCGCTTCCACGGCCCTGTTGTGGGGGCAATCCAAATCAAACCAGGTTCGCCAACTACTCGAGCCGCCGCTGACGAACGCCGACCTGGCGGCGCAGGAGTTGCGGCAGTATTTTTTCTCACGCATCCCGAAGCTGCCCGCGCAGCCGACAGCCGCTTCGTGGACGGCGGAGCAGAAGCGCATCCGCGAGAAGGTGTTGCGGGAGGTGGTCTACAACGGCTGGCCGCAGGAGTGGGTGAAGGCGCCGTTGAAGGTGGAAGACCGCGGTGTGATCCAGGGCGAGGGCTACCGCGTCCGCAAGCTGCGCTATGAGATTGTGCCTGGCTTCTGGGGCGCGGCGCTGCTCTATGAACCGGAAAAGCCCGCCGTGAACGCCCAAGGCAAAGCGCCGGGCATCGTCAATGTGAACGGGCACGTCGGGCCCATCGGCAAGGCCGTCGACTACAAGCAGAAGCGCTGCATTCAATACGCCCGCATGGGCATCTACGCCGTGAACCTGGAGTGGCTGCAGTATGGCGAACTGTCGGGCGACGGCAACATCCACTACAACGGCGCACACCTTGACCTGATCGGGATGAACGGCCTGGGCATTTTCTACCTGAACATGCGTAAGGGCATCGACATCCTGTGGGAGCACGCCAACGTCGACCGCGCGCGCATTGGCGTGACGGGGCTGAGCGGCGGCGGGTGGCAGACGATCACGCTGGGCTCGCTTGAGGAGCGCGTGGCCGCGGCGATGCCGGTGGCGGGCTACTCGGCGATGATCTCGAAGCTCGAGCGCACGGCCGACATGGGCGACCACGAGCAGTCGGCCACCGATCTGCTGGCCGGGCAGGAATACACGCACTTCACGGCCATGCTGGCGCCGCGTCCGGCGCTGATTGCCCACAACGCCGAGGACGACTGCTGTTTCCGCGCGCCGCTGGTGAAGCCGCACATCTATGACGCCATCGTGCCGTTCTACCGCGCCTATGGCAAGGAGAGCCTGTTTGAGTGGCACGAGAACCGCGATCCGGCCGACCACAACTACGAGTGGGACAACCGCATGGCGTCGTATCGCTTCTTCGCCAAATCATTTGGCCTCAAAGCGCCGGAGCAGGAATCTAATATGTCGGGTGAGATCCACACGCGCGAGGAATTGACGGTCGGCCTGCCTGGCGACAACCTGTCCATTCTGGGCCTGGCGCGGCGTGAGGCGGCGAAGCTCGGCCCACGCCAGGGAACCGCCGCCGAGCTAAAGACGCTGCTGCGTTATCAGCCGGTGGAGGTGCGCCATGCGTGGGCTTTGCGCGGCACCAAATCAAAGGGCGTGGAAAGCACCGGGTATCGCATCGATTTCGCCAACGGGCTCTCAGCCACCGCCGTGTGGCTGGCCAACTACGAACGCCCGGCCGCACGCACAATCACGATTATGCTGGCCGATGGCGGGAAGAAGGATCTCGCCACCGAGGCCAGTGACCGGCTCAACGGCGGCGACTCCGTGCTTGTCGTCGACCCCATGCTGATCGGCGACGAAACACCGGTGCGCTCCGGATCGAGCGGGGCGGGGCTCTACGCACGGTTCTTCTATATGACTGGCGAGAGGCCTCTGGCCGTGCAGGCGGCGCAACTGGCCGCCCTGGCGGGCTGGGTGAAGGCGACCTACGGGGCGGCGCAGGTGCGGGTGGTCAGCAAGGGGCCGCGCAGCCAGATGATCGGGCTGGCGGCGAAAGCGTTAGAGTCAGTACAGATTTCCGAAATCAATAGTCTGCAGGGAATGGCCACACTCGGCGAGTTGCTGGAGCGGCCTGGCAGCTACCTGGAGACGCCGGAGGTATTCTCCTTCGGATTGTATAAGACATTTGATATCAAACTTTTGAAAGGTATTCACTAAACTGTCTCTGGAGGTTGCCGTAGCGGTTTGACACGGGGAATGTGGCTTGACAACCCCTTCCAGAATTGGTAGGCTAATGATCGTTCTAAACAAGCGATGCCTGCTGGCCGATCAGAGTAGTTGATGCTCGCGCCGGGCAGGTAAACGGATGGTTTCGCGGAACATAACATTCGTTCCCGAGTAGTCCGTGCAGTGGCTCCACATGAAGGTCCAGCTTCGAGCCCGGCGGGAACTCCGACCCGCACCCAGAACGTGATGAAGCAGCAATCATACTTTATCGTTGTGCTCGCCCACTCCTTCCATGGGCGTTTGCGGCGACTCCACATCCCCCACCAGGCAGTCTACGTCGTCCTGGCGTTTGCTTTTCTCGGTTTGTTCTCCGTCCTTGGCGCGGTGGGCAGTTATGCCCGCATGGCCTGGAAGGTGGCCAACTACAATTCCTTGCAAAAGCAATTCGACACGCTGCGGCAGCAGTATGCGCGGCTGGAGAAATCGAACGTCCAGACGAACGAACAACTGGCCACGCTGCAGATGCTGGCCAGCGAAGTGACCCTGGCTTACGGCGTCAAACAAAAGCTAGAGGGCCCGAGCGACATTTCGGCCGAAGGCGCGCTGATGCCGAGCTTCAAAGAGACGCTGGACAACTACGACTTTCTCAAGACGGCGCAGCTCTCGCGCAGCTTCCACAAGTATCCCCGGCTGTGGCAGATGAACGTGCGTCCCAGCTTGTGGCCCTTGCAGGGGCGGTTGCTCTCCACGTTTGGCAAGCGCATCGATCCTTTCTCAGGTGAAGGCGCGTTCCATACGGGCGTCGATCTTTCAGCAGCCGTGGGCACTACGGTGAAGGCCGCCGCGGATGGCGTCATCGCGGTGGCCGAATTCTACGGCGGTTATGGACGGCTGGTGGTGGTGGATCACGGCAACGGCATGCAGACCTACTACGCCCACCTGTCGCGGATCAATGTCGTGACCGGGCAAGAGGTGCGCCGCGGCCAGATCGTGGGGCTTTCGGGCGCCAGCGGCCGCGTTACATCGCCGCACCTGCACTACGAGGTGCGCCAGGGCGGGACACCGATCAACCCCTACATTTTCCTGGCAAAGTCGGCCACTGGCGCCGGCGCGGCCAAAGACCTGCCGTTCTAGGCAGGCATCGCATTCTCCTCATCGTAAGAACTCCGATCTAGCGCTTGCCTGCGCGAGCGGCTCTGTTACTGAGCCGCACAGCGGCCCGCAGCCATCCAATGGGAGAGAAGAGGCAAACCCATCCCCATCGAAAGCGAACGAACGGCCGCGAGTGAACCTCGGCGCCGCCCACGTGTGGCCGTGGCAGGTGCTAGCGGCTACATCGGGGGGCGGCTGACGCGGCGGCTGCTCGAGGTGGGATACACGGTGCGCTGCCTGGCACGGCACCCCGGCAAGATCCTGGGGCGGGAGTGGCCGGCCAATTCCAGGCTGGAGGTGCGGCAAACGGATCTGGCAAAACCAGAGTCGCTGACGCAGGCGCTGGAGGGCTGCGAGGCGGCTTTCTACCTGGTTCATTCCATGACATCGGCGGGGGGAGACTATGCGCAGCAGGACCGGGAGCTGGCCCTGCGATTTGCGCAGGCGGCGAAGGAAGCGCGCGTGGGGCGCATCCTCTACCTCGGAGGGCTGGGTGAAACAGGACCCGCGTTGAGCGAACACCTGGCCTCGAGGCGCGAGGTGGAGGCGGCGCTGGCTTCCACCGGCGTGCCCGTGACGGTATTCCGCGCGGCGATGATCATCGGCTCCGGTTCGGCGTCGTTTGAAATCCTGCGGTACCTGGTGGAGCGGCTTCCGGTGATGATCACGCCGAAGTGGGTGAGCACGCCGTGCCAGCCGATCGCGGTGAGAAACGTGATTGAGTACCTTACCGGCGCGCTGACCACGCCGGCCACCACGGGCGGCACGTTTGACATTGGCGGACCGGACCCGCAGCGCTATCTCGACATTCTGCGCATCATGGCGGAGGAGTTGGGACTGCGGCGGCGCTGGATCATCCCGGTACCGGTGCTGACGCCGCGGTTGAGCAGCTATTGGATTCATCTGGTGACCCCGCTCAGCCACGACATCGCCCGTCCGCTGGCCGAGGGGCTGAAGAACCCGGTGGTGTGCCGCGAGAGCCGCATCACCAGGCTCATCCCGCAGGAACTGCTGAGCGTGCGCGAGTCGATCCGGGCGGCCTTGAGCAAGATGGCGGAGCATCACGTGGAGACAAACTGGGCGATGGCAGGGCCGATTCCGGGTGATCCGGACTGGGCCGGCGGCACGGTGTTCCGGGACACGCGAACCGCCACCATCAGTGCTCCGCCACTGGCCGTCTTCCAGGCCGTCTGCCGCGTCGGCGGGGGGCATGGCTGGTATGCCGCCGACTGGCTGTGGACAGTGCGCGGCTGGCTGGACCGTCTGGTTGGCGGTCCTGGTCTGCGGCGCGGCCGACGCGATCCCGAAGAGGTCACCTTTGGCGAGGCGTTGGATTTTTGGCGTGTGGTGGGTTACGAAAGGAACCGCCGGCTGGCGTTGCGAGCGGAGATGAGGCTGCCCGGCGAAGCCCTGCTGGAGTTTGTCATCGAACCGGACGGGGAGGGAAAGAGCACGCTGCGGCAAGAAGCATCGTTCCAGCCACGCGGGCTGTTCGGCCTCCTGTATTGGTATTCGGTGGTTCCGCTGCATCATATTGTGTTCCGGGGGATGTTGCAGGGCATCACTAAGGAAGCGCTGCGGCGCGCCGCGCGGATACCAGCGGCGGCAGCGCAGTCTGAAACGAGCAGCGAGGGAAACCACGGATGAGCTGGGAGAACTGCCGGTTTGTGATCATCGGCGCGGCCGGAGGGGTCGGCTCGGCGCTGGCGCGGCGGTTGCGGTCAGGCGGAGCGAACCTGGTGCTGATGGGCCGCACGGGCGAGCGGCTTGCTCCGCTGGGAGCCGAACTGGGCGCGGAAACGCGCGTGGTCGACGCGACCTGTGCCGCGGAGTTGGAGCAGGCGGTCATGGAATGCGGCCCGATTCACGGCATTGTGAATTGCGCGGGCAGTCTTCTGTTGAAGCCGGCGCACCTGACCACGGAGGCCGAGTGGAGGCAGACCATTGAGTCGAACCTCACCACGGCGTATGCGACGGTGAGGGCGGGAGCCAAGGCAATGTGGTCAGGCGGCGGTTCGATCGTGCTGTGTGCGACGGCGGCAGCGCGGACAGGCCTGGCCAACCACGAGGCAATCGCGGCGGCCAAAGGCGGCGTGATGGGATTGGCGCTCTCGGCCGCGGCGACCTATGCCGGGCGGAACATCCGCGTCAACTGCGTGGCGCCGGGGTTAATCGACACGCCGCTGGCCGCGCGCATCACCTCCAACGAGGCCGCGCTGAAGGCTTCGGCCTCGCTGCACGCCTTGGGGAGGATCGGCCGCCCGGAGGATGTGGCTTCGGGGATCACGTGGCTGCTTGATCCGGAGAACAGTTGGGTCACGGGCCAGGTGATCGGCATTGATGGCGGACTGGGGACAGTCCGGGCGCGGTAGGGGGGGCGGCGGGGTTGGCGGGCCGGGGCTGCGACGGAGGCCTGGGGCCAGAACGAGGACATGACCATCGCCGCGGTGCGCTGAACTGCGTGCGATCACGCTTGCCTCTACAGCCGGCATTGCTGCTTGGAACGCAACCGAAGCGCTACCGGGAAGGCGACGACCCAAGTTGGGCGGTATCCGTAGCGAATGGAGGAGAATCGCCCAGATTGCGGAGCGATTAGGTTGGGATGGTGGGCCTGACAGAACTCGAATCTGTGACCTCTACCGTGTCAAGGTAGCGCTCTAACCAACTGAGCTACAGGCCCGAAATCGCTATTGTAGCACGGCCGCGCGGGGGTACACTGTTACGGAATGCAGATCGATTTGAGCGGCAAAACGGCCGTTGTCACCGGCGGTGCGAACGGCATTGGAAACGCGTGCGCGAGGGCTCTGGCGGGGGCCGGCGCTACGGTTTGGGTGTTCGATTTGGAGGAGGCGAAGCCCGAGGCTGCGGCGGCGGAATTCGGCGGGCGCGGCCACGTGATGGACGTCACCCGCGCCTCCGATGTCGAAGCCGCCTTTGCCGCCGCCGGACCCATCGACATCGCCATTCTCAACGCCGGCATCTGCCGCTTTCATCCCCTCCAGGAAACCTCGTGGGAGGTGTGGCAACAGACGCTGGCGGTCAACCTCTCCGGCGTCTTTCTCTGCCTCCAGGCCGCCGCCGCCTCGATGCGCCCGCGCCGCGGCGGATCGATCGTCATCACCGCCTCCACCAACAGCTACGACGGAGAGGCGCTGCATATGGCCTACAACGCCACCAAAGCCGGCGTGCTCGGCCTGCTGCACACCTCGGCCAACGAACTCGGTCCGCATGGCATTCGCGTCAACGCCGTGTGTCCGGGCATGATCCGGACGCGGCTCACCGCCGCCGCCTTCGAACAGGAGGCCATCGGCAAGCCCTACTTCCAGCAGATCCCGCTCGGCCGTGGCGGTGAACCGGGTGAGGTTGCCAACGCCGTCACGTTTCTGGCCTCGCCGCTGGCCTCGTTCATCACGGGTGCGGCTCTGCTGGTGGATGGCGGCCAGATGGCCTGCAAATTCGGCACCTGGGAGGAATCGCGCGCAGTGTATCGCGGCGATCACTGGGAACTGCTGTAAGGCCGCTCGGCTTCAGGCCGCCCCCAACGGGCCGCTATCATAGGTTCATGGCAATCAAACTGCCGGCCGCCTTGGTCGCGGCCGCTCTTGCGTGGACGGCAACGGAGGCCTCCGCGCAGATTGTGATGAACCAGCCGGTGAACCTGGTGGCGTTTCTGCCCACCGCTCCACCGACCATTCTCACCACGGTCGGCCCGGGACTGTTCCGCGCCACCAATAGCAACTTCCAACTGCTGGCTGGGGAGTTTCAGACCATCTACTTCCGCCAACCGGGCACGCCGCAGCCGCAGATCACGAAATTTCTGTACAGTCCCGCCGCGCCGCAGATCGTGTATGCGACCACGGATACGGCCGATGGGGGCGTCTGGAAGTCGGTCGATGCCGGGCTCACCTGGGCCGTCGCCAACAAGGGCCTGCCCACCGCCGCCGGGCTCGTGGTGGGACTCCAGTTCCTTCCCGGCAACACCGCCACGCTGTATTGCGCCGTGGAGCGGGACATCTACCAATCGACTGACTCCGGCGCTAACTGGGCAAAGGTGTCCACGCTGCCGGCCGTGGCCAACCAGTTCCTCATCTCGCCGCACGATACGAAACTGTGGGTAGCCTCCGATGAGAACCAGATGCGCCGCTCGATCGACGGCGGGCAGAACTGGCTGACCAGCGCCACGGTCTCGTTGGGCACGGGCACGGTGATCACGGGAATGGTCGCCGACGTGAACAACCCGGCGCTGATCACCGTTACAGCCGCGGGCACGGGTCGCGGCTTCGGCGTCTATCAGGTGGACGTCGTGAATCCGCCGGGCAACGCCATCGTCTTGCGCCACACGGCGCAGGCGTTTCAGATCTTGTATCCTTCCGCCGAATCGAAGCTGCCCATCGTGAGCACGCTCGGCGCCGGCGGCGCTTCCTGCTACGACATTCCCGTGGATCAGGGCATGACGCGGTGGGTGCGCGGCTGCATCAACGTCAACAGCATCGGGCCGCCGTTTTTGGCCATCAATCCGGCCAACATCGCGCAAACCTTTGCCGGCACCAGCACGGGCCTCTACAAGAGCGAAAACGGGCTGGGCCCGTGGAACACGAGCTACGGCACTGTGCGCCCCACGCTGGCCGTTCCCAACGGCGCCTATGAATTCAAGCTTGAGGCCGGCCGCACGGGCAGCCTTGCCCTGGCGCTGCGTTCGGTGGAGTTCCAGACCTGGGTGCTGCCGCTCGATGTCACCACCACGGGCGGTTCGTGGCTCACTGTTTCTAACGTCACAGGGTCAACGCCAGCCAACGCCACGGTGAGCGTATCGGCGGCCGGGCTGGCGGCAGGCAACTATGAGGGCACGGTCACCGTACGCTCTTCGCTGGCCGGAAATTCGCCGCTGCTCATTCCGGTGAAGCTCACCGTGACCGCGCCTGTGGCTGACCCCGGATACATCATCCAAACGATCGCGGGAACCGGCGCCCCGGCCAATACGGGCGAAGACGGCCCAGCCGCGCAGGCCACGCTCAGCAGCCCGGACTCCGTGCTGGTGGAAAGCGATGGCTCCGTGATTGTGGTCGACAGCGGGAACCACGCCGTAAAGGCCGTGAGGCCCGACGGGCGGCTGCGGCGCGTGGCGGGAACCGGGCTCCCCGGCGTCTCTGGTGATGGTGGCGACCCCATGCTTGCCTCCTTCCGCGGACCGCGTGGCATTACCGCTGCCCCCGGCGGCTACTACATCACCGACGCCGGCAACCGGCGCGTGCGGCGCATCCTCGGCTCCACGCTCACCACCTATTTGAGCGGGCCGGAGAATTTGCGCGGCATCGCCGTGAGCCCGAGCGGCACGGTGTATCTGGCGCTAGCCACCGATCATGTGGTGATCGCCGTGGAAGGCGATGTCGCGCAGTCGCGCGTGGTGGCGGGACGCATCGGTGTCTCCGGATTCCGCGGCGACGGCGGGCCGGCCACGGGCGCGTTGCTCAGTTCGCCCTCCGAACTGTTTCTCGACGCCAAGGGCGACCTCTACATTGCCGACACCGACAACCACCGCATCCGCGTCATCTCGGCCGCCGACAAAACCATCCGCACCGTTGCCGGCAGCGGGCTGGGCGGATTCCAGTCGGAGACCGGCAACGCCTTGGCCGTGGCCCTGAACAAGCCCACCGGTGTCGCACTCGACGCCGCCGGCAGCCTGGTCATCGCTGATTCCGGCAACCACCGCATCCGCATGGTCGCGGCCGATGGCCAGATGCGCACCATCGCCGGGACCGGCGAACCCGGGTTTGCTGGCGAAGGCACGGCGGCCGCCCTGGCGCTTCTGCGCAGCCCCTCCGATGTGGCTGTTGCCGCCAACGGCCGCATCTTCTTCAGCGATACGCAGAACCACCGCGTGCGTGCGCTCACGCCACGCTCGAGTTCCCTGCCCGCCATCAGCGACGGCGGCGTGGTGAGCGCGGCCGATGGGCGCGTCACGCTCGCTCCAGGCGGACTGTTCAGCGTGTATGGCGCGAACCTGGCTACGGGCACCGCCACGGCCAGCGAAGTTCCCTGGCCCACCTCGCTGCGCGGAGTGCAGGTGGCGATGAACGGGCAACCCGTGCCGGTGTATTTCGTGAGCCCCGGCCAGATCAACGGTCAGGCGCCGTTTGCGCTCGGCCCGGGTGAAGTCGATGTCACGGTGACGATCGATGGGGTCACCTCATCGCCGCGCAAGGCTGTCGTGCAGTCGGCCGCGCCGGGCGTTCTCCAGTACGGTGTGAATCGCGCCGTCGTGCAGAACTCGAACGGCTCGGTGAACGCATCGAACAATCCGGCCCGCGCCGGGGAAGCGATCACCATCTACCTCACCGGCATCGGCGCGCTCGACAACGCCGTGGCCACCGGCGCCGCCGCGCCTGGCGATCCCTTGTCGCGCGCCTCGGCGCCGGCGCGCATCACCGTGGGCGGCGTGGATGCGCAGGTGCTGTTCGTCGGCCTCACGCCGGGCTTCGTCGGACTGGCGCAGGCCAACATCGTCGTGCCGCAACTCGGTGCCGGCGAGTATCCGCTGGAGATCACCATTGGCGGCGTCGCCAGCAACAGGCCCGTGATCACCGTGCGGAACTGAAGACGAGCGCACGCCAGCGCTCGCGTGCCAGCGTCGCCAGGCAGTGGAACCCCGCGGCTGTGTAGCTTGCTTCCAGCCGCGCGCGCCAGCGTTCGGTGAAGCCGGAAAGGATGAGCCTGCCGCCGGGCCGCAACACGCGCGCCAGCTCAGGCCGCAACAGGTCGAGCGTCACGCCGTTCATGTTGGCCGCGATCAGCGAGGCCGACCCCGCCGCCATTGAACGCGGCGAACCGATCCAGATGTGCGCCGGAATGCCGTCGGCCGCCAGGTTGGCTTGTGCGATGGCCGCCGCGGCGCGGTCGATCTCGCAGCCATAGAGCGTGCGCGCTCCCAGGGCATCAGCGGCGGCGAGCAGAATGCCCGTCCCCGCGCCGACGTCGAGCACCCAATCATCTTCCTGCAAGTATGTTTCTAACGCCATCAGCGCTAATTGTGTTGGCGCATGATAGCCCGTGCCGGAGGCCTGCCCTGGCCGCACGCGCACGATGCGCCGTTCGCTGTGCTCCTCGGGCGGCTGCATCCAGGCCGGCAGCAACAGCAACCGCTCGCCCACCGGGAGCGGCTCCCACGCCTCCTGCCAGCCGCTCTCCCAATCGGGCGAGCCTTCGTCGCGCCAGCTCACGGCGCCGGTGAGCGTCGCCAGCGGGAACGGCTCATCGAAGAAGGCGCGCAGCTCCCATGCGCCAGCGGGCAGCTCAGTTTCCAGCACGCCGGTTGTGCCGCGCTCCCAGAGTTCGGTCACCAGCAGATCCTTGTCCGCCGCCTCGCAGCGCAACAGCAGCGAGTGCATCAGCCTTGCACGCGCTTGCCGCGCCCGGCCCAAAATGATTCGCGCAGGATGTTCTTGCGGATCTTGCCCGTGCCCGTTTTCGGCAGAGCTTCCTCTGAGAAGCGGATCACGCGCGGCAATTTGAAGCGCCCCAAGCGTTCGCCGAGAAAAGCGAGAAGGGCCTCTTCGCTCAGCTCAGCTCCGGGCTTGCGCACAACGATGGCCGCAGGCACCTCGCCCCACTTCTCATCCGGCGCGGCCACCACGGCGCACTCCAGCACCGACTCATGCGCGAAGATCGCCTTCTCGATTTCAATGGAGCTGATGTTTTCGCCGCCCGAAATGATGATCTCCTTCTTGCGGTCGACGATGTGGACGAAGCCTTCGTTGTCCCATACGGCCATGTCACCGGTGTGGATCCACGCTCCCGACATCACCGCCGCGGTCTGCTCGGGTTCCCTGTAATAGCCGTCCATGATGTGGTCACCGCGCGCGATCACTTCGCCGATAGACTCCATGTCGCGCGGCACATCCTCGAGATTCGAATCCACCACGCGCACCTCCACGCCGGGCACCGGCCAGCCGGCCATGGCATGGCGCCTCGCGCGGTCGGCATCCGTGGCAGGGGTGACACCGCGCTTGGGCGACGACGTGGTGAGCACCGGAGCCGTCTCCGTCATGCCGTAGCCGCAGCAGACCATGCAGCCGAAGGCCTTCTCCAGCCGCTGCACCAGTTCGGGGCTGGCCGCCGCGCCGCCAATCATGATCTGCTTCAGGCTCGTTGTGTCGTGCTGGCCGAGCTCGGGATGATTCAACAGTGCGTTGGCCATCGTCGGCACCAGGCACATGTGCGTGGCCTTGTGTTCGGCGATGAGACGGAACACTTGCCCCGGTTCGAAGCGCCGCACCATCACCTGCTTCACGCCGAGCATCGTCGACATCTGCGGGCGTCCCCAGCCGTTGGCGTGGAACAGCGGGATGGTGTGAAGATCAACCATGCTCTCCAACTCGCGGAACCCGGTGATGATGTCGAGCGCGTGCAGGTAGAGCGTGCGGTGGCTGAGCATCACGCCTTTCGGCGTGCCTGTGCTTCCTGATGTGTAGAAGAGCTCGGCGATCGACGACTCGTCATAAGAGAAGACGTCGGCGCGCTTGCTTTCGGCTGCGGCGAGCAACGCGTCGTACTCGTCCTCGATGGAGATCCAGCGACTCACTGAACCGCAGTCGGACTTGAGGGACTCCACCAGCGGCGCGAAATCATTCTCAAAGAACACCACCTTCGCCCCGGCGTGGTTGAGAATGCCCGTCATTTCCTGCTGCGAGAGGCGGACGTTGAGCGGCATGACGATGGCCCGCGCCTGGATGACGCCGTAGTAGCCCTCCATCAGCGCGTTGTTGTTGAAGCTGATGAAGGCCACGCGATCGCCGGGCTGCACGCCCAGGGCTTCGAGCGCCGAAGCCAGTCGTTGCGCGCGTTCGCCGAACTCGGCGTAGGTGAAAGTGCGCTCGCCGGAAACGATGGCCGTGTGGTGGCCAAACACATCGGCGGCACGGTGCAGAAAACGTAAGGGAGTCAGCGGTACGAACATGCGAGCGCTGATTGTATCGAATGTCGCGCCCTACGTGCGCCGCCGCGATCAGGCCCGCCGACCGGCCCGCGTCACTGTCGCGCAAAGCGCTTGAAGAAGCTCTTATCGTTCCATCGCGGGCGCTTCCGGTCGCCGTCGATCTCGCGCACCAGTTGCGTCACCAGGCGGTTGAAGGTGACAACCGCCGTGAAGTCGACAGGCTGGGCCAGATCGTCGGAGACGGCGTGGTAGCGAGTGCGTGTCCAGTTCTTCTGAATCTGCTCTTCGGGCGAACCGGGCGCGTAACCCACCTTCAACGCCAGCGCCGGAACGCCGCGCAGGATGAAGTTGTACTGGTCGCTGCGGATGAAGCGGTTGCGCAGGGGTTCGGGATCGCTTAACACGGCCACGTTCGCCGCGCGCGCGGCCCGCTCCAACGGCTGGCGCAGGGTTGACTCTTCGAGGCCGAAGGCCAGCACATGCTTCATGGCGTGCAGCGGCAGGAACATGTCGAAGTTCACGTTGGCCACGATGTTCGCGGCAGGAACCGTCGGCTGCGTGGCGAAGCATCGCGAGCCGAGCAGGCCCTTCTCTTCGCCCGTGACGGCCAGGAACAGAATCGAGCGCGCCGGCTTGCGCAACTGGCGCGGACCGGCAAAGTCGCGCGCCACCTCAATCAACGTGGCGATGCCGGAGGCGTTGTCCATGGCCCCATTGAAGATCTGGTCGCCCTGCAGCGACGGGTTCACGCCGGTATGGTCGAGATGCGCGCTCAACACGATGTACTCGTTCTTCAGCTTGGGGTCGGAGCCTTCGAGCACGGCCGCAACGTTGGGGCTCATCGCCTCGCTCGTCTTGAGCGCCACCTTGGCCCGCAGCGAAGCGTTGAGGGGGAATCGCGGCAGCGGCTTGCCCACCGTCGCCATCGCCACCAACTCATCGAACGTGTGCGGCGCGCCCTCAAACAACATCTGCGCATGAGCTGGATTGAAGACGACGCCGAGCCGCACCAGCGCGCTCACATCGAGCTTAGGGTCGGCCAGCGTCATCGCCGGCTGTGTCCGCGCCGCGCTGGAGCGCTCCCAGGGCGTCTCAGCGTTCTTCGGGTTGGCGATGCTCACGAAGCCCACCGCGCCCGCGGCCGCCAGCGCCTTGTTCCGTTCCGCCGCCGAGGAAAAATGCGCCTGCACCGCCCCTGGCAGCGACGATGGCGCGCCGCTCAGGTAGACAGCCACTTTCCCCTTCAGGTCAAGCGATTTCAGATCGTCATGTCCGAAATCAGGAACCGACAGCCCGTAGCCGGCAAACACCAGCTCGGCTTCGGTGTGCGGAGCCAGGGCCACGCGGCTGTTGAAGTAGGCATGCGTGCCCAGCGTGAGCCCCCTTGCCGCGCCGTTGCGGACCAGTGCAAGCGACGAGCCGGCCTCGTCCACCTGCCGCGTCAGCAGCGCAACGGGTTGATAGAAACCATCGGCGCCCGCCGGTTTGAGCCCCAGCGTGTCAAACTGTCCAGCCACGTAGCGCGCCGCCACAAGATACTCCTCGCTGCCCGTATCGCGCCCCCGCATGTTGTCGGCGGCGAGCGTGGTGACGTGCGCCCACCAGCGGATGGCGGCAGGGTCAGTGGGCGCGTTCTGCGCCACAAGCACGGCGGGAATGAGGAGCGCGCTAAGCGCCTTTACGGAATTCACGATATTTCTCCCGGACGGTTTGGATCTGGCGGGCATGGTTCTCCCCATGCTCCGTATAGATGCGCAACAACTCGTGCAGGGTTACCAATCCTCGTTCGGTATGGCGGCCCGTGCGCGCGAAGGTCTCAACCGGGAGATCGTTCAGCAGTTCACAATTCATGGCGCGCAGCGCGCGGAAGCTGTCCAACGCTTCAGCCAGTTTGCGTTCGCCGTAATTCAATCGGGCGCTCCAGGCATTCTGATCGAAGGCCGTCAGCAGAGGTTCCTCTTCGGCGATCACCAGCCGGAAGCGGTGCGCGCCCACCAGTTCGGAGTCGGACAGATGGCAGGCAATCTGGCGGATGGACCAGGCGCCGGGCGCGGGCACAAAGTCCGCTTCGGCGTTGGAGACACCCGCGGCCACAGCGGCTGCCTTTTCGGCTCCGACGCGGAAGCGTTCCAGCAACGCATCTATTTCGGCTTGTAAGCCACCAACCGGCGTGACAGGCATCGTGGAAGCGCTTCTCCTAGTAGTAGTCGGCGCAGCTCATGTAATATCCGCAGCGCTCGCAGACGAGTTTGCATTTCAACTCAACAAGCCGGGCATTGCATCGCGGGCAGTACAACATGGGTTCCTGCTCGCGCGGGTCAGACGCCGGTTTTTCCGGAGGAGGCGGCGGCTGTGGCTTCATTGCGTCCACTGCCAATTATAATGACGACTATGAAGCGCAACCGCGCGTGGGTACTTTTCGCGGCCTGGGCCGCCACGGCTTGTGCGCAGGCGCCGGCTCCACCGCAGCCCGTGCCCACGCAACAAAAGATGGTGTGGGACCGTCCGGCGCGCCATCCGTCACGCGGTGTGCGCGGGGCCGTGGCTGGCGGCACCGAACCCAGTGTCGAGGCCGGCATGCGCATGCTCCACGCCGGCGGCAATGCCGTCGATGCGGGTGTCGCTTCAATGTTCGCCGCCATGGTCACCGAGTTTTCCCACTTCGGTTTCGGCGGCGAAGCGCCCATCCTCATCCGCACCAAGGATGGCCGTGTGCTGTCCATCGCCGGAATTGGCACTATGCCGCAGTCAGCCACGGCTGACTTCTTTCGCGGCCGCCGCCTGCGCATGGGCGAGATCATGGATTTGGAACCGAACGGCCTGCGCGCCATGGTCCCCGTGGCTGGCGTGATGGCAGCCGTCGTGCCCGGCGCGATTGATGCGCAGTTGCTCGCGCTGCGCGAGTTTGGCACCAAGAGCGCCGCTGAAGTGATGGCTCCCGCGCTCGAACTCGCCGACGGCATGCCGCTCGACGAAATGCGCGCCGGCGCCATCTCCTACTCCCGCCGCTTCTTCGAGCTGTGGCCCGACGCCATGAACATGTTCATGCCCGGCGGCAAGCGCCCCATCATCGGCGAAGTGTTCCGCCAAACCGATCTGGCCCGCACCATGCGTGCCATGATCGAGGCCGAACGCAAAGCCAAGGCCGCGGGCCAGAAGCGCGAAGCCGCCATCGACGCCGTGCGCGATTACTTTTATCGCGGCGAACCGGCGCGCAAGATCGACGCATTCATGAAGGCCAACGGCGGACTGCTGCGCTATGAAGACATGGCCGCCTTCCGCCTCACCGTGGAAGAGCCCGTGATGGGCACCTACAAAGGCCTGAAGGTCTACAAGCCCGGCTTCTGGAGCCAGGGGCCGGTGATGATCCAGGCCCTCAACCTTCTCGAAGGCATCGACCTGCGCTCCATGCGCCTCAACTCCACCGACTACATTCACACCGTCACCGAGGCCTTCAAGCTCGCCCTTGCCGATCGCGACACCTACTATGGTGACCCGAAGTTCGTCACCGTGCCCGTCGCGCAGCTGCTTTCGAAGGAGTATGCCGCAGAACGCCGCCAGTTGATTGGCCCGCGCGCTTCGCTCGAATTCCGTCCCGGCACGGTGGGCGACAAGCCGGCCAGGCACCCGAGTGATAGCGAAGCCGCGCGTGTGAGCCTCGACGACTGGCTCGTTTCGCGCGACACCACCTGCGTGAACGTGATCGACAAGGATGGCATCATGTTTTCGGCCACGCCTTCGGGCGCATCGCTGCCGACCATCGTTGCTGGCGACACCGGCATCGCCATCTCCAACCGCGCTCAGAGCTTCTACCTCGTCCCCGGCCACGCCAATGAACTCGCACCGGGCAAGCGCCCGCGCATCACGCTTTCGCCCACCGTCGTGCTGCGCAATGACAAGCCTTACCTGGCGCTCTCCACCCCCGGCGGCGACAACCAGGACCAGGCGCTGGTGCAGCTGTTGCTCAACGTCGTCGAGTTCGGCATGGACGCTCAATCGGCCACGGAAAGCCCGCGGCTGCAGACGCGCCACTACGTTTCCAGCTTCGACAACCACGCCATGTATCCCGGTGACCTGCTGCTCGACGACCGCATCTCGCCGGTCACCGCGCGCGAACTCGCCGGCCGCGGCCACAAGACGCAGCAGCGCTCCAAGTGGAGTTCCGGCGCGGCGCCCGTGCTCATTCGCGTGCAGTTGAACAACGTGATCGAAGCCGGCGCCGACCCGTTCGGCTACCGCAACTCGCAGGCCTGGTAACGCGCTTAGCGCTTTGCCTTGGCCCGTGCCTCAGCCAGCGCCGCGTCCAACTCGGCCTCGCTCGGGAAGCGGTGAAACGTGCGCGTGGCGGGCTTGCCGAGCAGATGTTGATCGGCGAAGTCCATCATCGCCGTCCAATCCTCGTCAGTGAAGGCATGCCCGTGGTGCGCATAGTGCACTCCCAGCCGCTGCTTGGCCCCCAGCAACTCATAAGCCGGCATTGCGCCGAGCATCGATTGCCGCACCGCCTCGGGCAGCGAAATCGTATCGGTGTCGCCTTCGAGGGCGAGGAACGGCCGCGGCGCGGTGAGCGCAAGGAACCAATGTTGATCGAACGGCAGCTTCTCTTTCTGCCCCCAGAACTGATGCAGGTTCGGTGAGAACCAGTTCGGGTACTTCTTCTGCATCACGTCCAGTGTCTCGCTGTTGCGCGGCCCTGCGAAGCGATACGCGCCGACACCGCCGCCGCCCGTCACCACCGGAGCCCCCATGAATCGCTCATCAAACGCCGCCGCGATCATCGAAGCCTTGCCGTTGCGCGATGCGCCAGTGATGATCAGCCTCTTCGCATCGATCGTCGCATCGCTTTCCAGGTAATCCGCCACGCGCGAGGCGCCCCACGCCCAGGCCGCCAGGATGCCCCAATCGTATTCGGGATATGCCGGGAAGAACCGCGTATTGCGGAAGGCCCAGCTTCCATCCTGATTACGCAGCGTTGTGTCCTCGGCGCAGTCATTCGGATTGAACGTCACCAATGCATAGCCGCGACGGAACACCTCGGCATGGCGTGTGGCCAGCGCTTGCGCCGTTGCCGGCGGCGGCATCGGACGCGGGGTCGCGCTCGTGGTAGGCCCTGGTCCTACCAGCAGCAACACATTTTCCCCGCGGCCCTGGTTCGGACCCTGCGGCTGCCTCGCCAACACCTCAGCCCCCGGCGGCGTTCCGCTGAAATAGACAATCGCGGGAAACTTGCCGCCCCGCGCCGGCGTGAACACCCCCACGTTGAGCGAGAGCCGCCCGCCCGGCCCAAACGTCAACCGCACCAGTCGATAGAAGACCGATCCATCCGAAATCGTCTCCCGCGCCACTTCCCTGCCCTTCACATTGCCCGGTGCGGACGGCGCGTGCCCTGTAGCGTAGTATTCGAGGATCCGCCGCATCTCCTGGCGCCGGCGCTCCCATTGCTTCGCCGTCGTCACGCGGCTGCCATCGTTCATCACCAGCACCGGCGGCATCTCCGCTCGCAGCGGCAACTCGCGCACCCCGGGCAGCCGGCCTGCTTTCGTGCGGAGCGCCGGCACGGGAATTTCGCGCGGGTCCGGACCGCTCGCCTGCCCCCACAACACCACTGACCACAACCAGAGGACCGTCCACCGTGCCTTCATGCCCGGCCACTCTATCACGCGGCTTCGCGCACCGCCCCGCGTGCGATCCTGAAATCAATCCATGGTCTATCTCGCTTGGCTCCTCCTGGCCTCCAGCCTGCTGGCCCAACAGACTCAGCCGGCCGAGGCGCCGTCGCAGGATGGCAGCGGCAGCCCGTCCGCTGAAACCGCCGCGCCGGCCTCCGCGCCAGCCTCGTCCAACGCCCGCACCGATTTGAACCTTCTCGGCCAGACCGACACTGGCAAGGGCGAGAGCCGCCGTAATGAGAATGTGCAGTTCAACCTCATCGACAACAATGCGCTCAAGGAGATCAACCAGCGTCTCGGCGTGACGCCCACCGTCGTCAGTGAATTCCAGGCCGAACGCAACTATTACGGCTCGGAGTTCGGCACCTCGCCGGGTTCTTCGATCCTGCTCGCGCCCAAGCAGCCCACCTCGTGGCACGGCCAGCTCAACTGGATGCACCTGAACAGCATCGTCACCGCGCGCGCCTTCTTCCAGGTGGGCCCCGTCAAGCCGGCGCGGGAGAACAGCGTCAGCCTCGGCGCCGCGGGCAACCTGTGGCGTGGCGCGCACCTCACGCTCGACGGCACACGCCAGTTGATCCGGGGCATGGTGAACGGCAACGTGCAGGTCCCCGCTCCCGATGAACGCACGCCGCTCGCCGCCGACCCTCGAGTGCGCGCCTTCCTTCAACGCATCTTTGACTCCTACCCTTCCGAGCTTCCCAACCGCACCGACATCGACTCGCGTATGTTGAACACCAACGCCCCGCAGCGCGTGAACAACGACCAGGCCACGCTGCGGCTGGATCAGCAACTCGGCGAGCGCGACACGATCACCGCGCACTACACCCACGTCGCCGCGCGCGTCGTTGCCTTTCAGCTCATCCGAGGCCAGAATCCCGACACCACCACGATGTCGCACCAGTCGGGCCTGCAATGGCGCCGCGACTGGTCAGCCCGCACGCAAACCAATGCCGCCCTGCGCTTTGATCGCACGCGTTCGCTCATCACGCTCGAAAACAACGCCCTGCCCTACCAGATCTTCACCAGCGGCTTGCTGCGCGCCATCAACGACAACAACGCCGTGCCCATCGATCGCGCGCAAAACCTCTGGAAGCCCGCCGCCCAGCTCACGCACGCCGCCGGCCGCCTCAACTTCAAAGCAGGCTTCGAATTGCTCCGCCGCCAGATGAACGGCCGCGAATCCGACGCCCACGTCAACGCGTTCGCCTTCTTCAACAACTTCGGCAACCCCACCATCACCAACCTCCGCCTCGGCATCCCCTCCACCTATTGGATCGCCCAAGGCGACCTCCACCGCGGCTACCGCAACTGGGACAACTGGTTCTACGCCGCCGCCAAGTGGACGGCCACCACCAACCTCACCGTCAACATGACGCTCGGCTACCGCCCCATCTCGCGCCCGGTGGAAGTGAATGGCCGCGACCAGGTGCCCTACTTCTCCGACCACAACAACCTCGGCCCCACGCTCGGACTCGCCTACCGCCTGCCCCGCCGCTTCGGCGTGTGGCGCGCCGGCTACGGCCTGCATTACGGCGAGGTGTTCCCTGTCACGTTCCAACAGATCCGCTTCAACCCGCCGAACAACTACAAGGCCGTCATTCAGGACCCGGACATGCTGCGCGCCATCACCGGCGGCTACGACATTCGCGCCAATCCGCCCCGCCAGTCGGTGTTCTACGACTACCAGCCCAACCTCGTCAGCCCCTACTCGCAGCAATTCCACACCGTGTGGGAGCTCGCGCCGGCCCAAGCCTGGACGTGGCAGTTGGCTTATGTCGGCAGCCGCTCCATCAAGGTGCTCAACCACTGGTATCTGAACCGCGCCCATCCCAGCGCCACGCTGCCGCTCAATACGGCCACCATCGACGCCCGCCGCGCCATTCAGGACAAGGGCGAGATCCGCCGCGTGATGAACTCTTCGCGCGGTTACTTCGACGCCTTCCGCACCACGCTCTCCTCCCGTTCGTATCGCGGACTTACGCTCGAAGCTTCCTACTGGTTCAGCAAAGCCATCGACCTCGGCGGCGACTACACCAACACCGCCCACGACGTCGATTCGTTCCGCTACCGCAGCCAGACAGAGTTTGACGTCATCGGCGACCTGCGCGGCCTCAGCCGCTTCGACTCCCCGCACGCTCTGCTCGTCAAAGCCGACTACCGCCTGCCCTCACTGATCCTGCGCCGCCTGCCCTCATGGGCCGGACGCTGGCAGCTCGACTCCGTCTCCCTGCTCAAAACCGGCACGCCCTTCAACATTCAAACCGGCTCCGACGCTCCCGGCTTCGGCAACGTCGACGGCATCAGCGGCGACCGCCCCCATCTGCTCGACACCTCCGTGCTCGGCCGCACCATCTCCCACCCTGATCTCTCGCGACAACAGATGCCGCGCTCCGCCTTTGCCTTCCTGCAACCCGGCGACACGCGCGGCAACCTTGGCCGCCACGTCTTCCGCCGCGCCTCGATTCGCAACTGGAACGCCGGGCTCACCGGCCAGTGGGCCGTTCGGCAGGACTATACGGTCGCGCTGCGCATGGAATCGATCAACCTCACCAACACGCCCCAATTCGCCGAACCCGGCATCTCGCTCACCGACCCCAACTTCGGCGTGATCACCAACACGCTGAACGACGGCCGCACCTTCCGCTTCTCGCTGCGTGTGAGCCGCTGAGCCGCGCCCGCGTGCGCCCTAATCCAGCCGCCGGATCACCGCCCGCACCACGCCCTGAATCACCAGGTCCGCCCGCGGATGCAACTCCGGATAGTCAGGATTTTCCGCCTTCAGGAAGAACCGCCCCTTCACGCGTACGAGCCGTTTCAGCGTGCTCTCGCCATCGATGAGCGCGGCCACGATCTGGTTCTCCCGCGGCGATGCGTTCGGTTCCACCACCACCGTATCGCCGCTGAAGATGCCCGCGTTCCTCATCGAATCGCCGCGCACCTTGAGCGCAAAACACCCCGGCTTGGGCTGGAAGCCCAGCGTCAGTTCATCCACCCGCAACGTCCCCTCCGGCCCTTCACTCGTGATCATCTCCGGCATGCCCGCAGCGATCGAACCATACACCGGCAGCGCATGAACAGGCGCCGACGCCGCATCGGCAACCGGATCGATGTTCCTCGACCCGCGCTCGCTCCGCCGCAGCATGCCCTTCGTGATGAGCGCATTCAAATGCCCGGCGATGCCGTTTGGGCTGCGGATCTCGAATGCTCTTTGCAGTTCCGGGATCGATGGTGAACAGCCGTTGTCACGCCGGAAGGCAAGAATGAAATCGTAAATTTCCCTCTGGCGTTCCGTCAGCATTACGTATAAACTTTTACACGAGGAGAGCCAGCGTGTCAATGCCCGGTTTATTTGACGAAATCCCCGAGCGCCGCCGGCGTCTCGCCGAACGTCTCCACCAACTCGCCCAGCGCAACGTCTGGATCGGCACCAGCTCCTGGAAATATGCGGGCTGGCTGGGCCAGATCTACACGCCCGAGCGCTACCAGACGCGCGGCAAATTCTCGCAGAAGAAGTTCGACGACACCTGCCTGGCCGAATACGCCGAGACCTTCCCCGTCGTCTGCGGCGACTTCGCCTTCTACCAGTTCCCTTCCCCCGAATACTGGGCCAAGCTCTTCCTCGGCTCGCCCTCATCGCTTCATTTCGGATTCAAAGTTCCGGAACACATCACCGTGAAGACCTGGCCCGGCCACGCCCGCTATGGCCAGCGCGCCGGGCTCGATAACGAACACTTCCTCGACGCCTCGCTGTTGGAAGCGGCCTTCACGCGCGCTCTCGATGCCCATCGCGACCGCGTCGGCGTGCTCATGTTCGAGTTCGGCACGTTTAATAAGAAGCAGTTCCCCACGGCCGCCGACTTCCTCGCCGCGCTCGACCCCTTCCTCACGGCGCTGCCCAAAGGCTGGCGCTACGGCGTCGAGCTCCGCAATCCCGAGTACCTCAGCCCGGAGTACCTCGCCTGCCTGCGCTCGCATGGCGTGGCCCACGTCTACAACTCCTGGACGCGCATGCCCGATCTCGGCACACAGCTTGCGCTGCCGGACTCGCAAACCGCCCCCTTCACCGTCACCCGCGCCCTGTTGCGGCCGGGGCGCAACTACGAGCAAGCCGTGCAGAAGTTTGAGCCTTACCAGCACGTCCAGGAGCCGCAGCAAACCGCCCGCGATGCGCTGCGCGAAATCGTCAGCCGTGCCCAGGCCGACGGCAAAGGCGCTTTCGTCTTCGTCAACAACCGCCTTGAGGGCAACGCCCCGGAGACCATCGAGGCGATTCTCGGCTTGAGCGAATGACGTGAATTCCTTTCGATTTTCCCTATCCCTTCGCGCACAGGCGCGTCAACCCATGGTCCACCATCTCACAGCCAGGAGATCTGCATGAAAGCAATCAACGTTTACTTGAACTTCGACGGCAATTGCCTTGAAGCGATGACTTTTTACGCCAAGTGCCTCGGCGCCGAACTCACGTCGCACTCGTTCGCCGACATCCCCGGCGGCGCGCCTCCCGGATCAGAGGGCCGCACCATGCACGCCTGCGTCAGCAAGGGCCCGCTCGCCATCATGGCTTCGGACACCATGCCTGGCATGCCCTTCATGCCCGGCAACAACTTCTCGATTTCCATCGCCCCCGATAGCAAGGAGGAGACCGACCAGCTCTTTGCCGCGCTCATTGCAGGCGGCCAGATCGTCATGCCCCTCGGCGACCAGTTCTGGGGCGCCTACTTCGGCATGCTCAAGGATCGCTTCGGCATCCACTGGATGCTGAACTGCGAGACGCCGCGCTCGTAGCACGTGCGGCGGTCCGGCGCTGGCCGCCGGGCCGCCACCCAAAACCAGGAGACACCGAATGACTCTTTCCCGATGGACCGCACTGTCCGGTCAATTCCAAAGCCTGCTGCGCATCGTCGCGGCGTTCATCTTTATGCAGTCCGGCACGATGAAAACATTCGCCTTCCCGGTTGGCGTTCCACCCAATGGCGGCACGGTGCCGCTGGCCTCGCAGGTCGGCGTAGGCGGCGTGCTGGAAGTCGTCTGCGGCGCGATGCTGCTCCTAGGCTGGTACACACGGCCCAACGCTTTCCTGATGTCGGGCATGATGGCCGTGGCGTACTTCCAATTCCACGCCCCCAACGGCTTCTGGCCCATCGTCAACGGCGGTATCGACGCCGCGCTCTACTGCTTCCTCTGGCTCTACTTCTCCGCCGCTGGAGGCGGCCCATGGAGCATCGACGCCCTGCGCGGCCGCGCCTGACGCGCCCTTCGCCCCGGCCCGCCGCCCACCCCGTACTACGGTGCCCCATGCTACGGTGATCACATGCGTCCTGATCTTCCTCACACGTTAGGCGCACTGCGCCGGAGCGAATTCTCCGAAACGAAACTGGGCCGGCGGACCGTGAAGGAAGAGTTGCGCTCCAACCTCATGGCCCGCCTCAAGGCCGGCGGTGAGCTCTTCCCCGGCATCGTCGGCTACGAAGACTCGGTGGTGCCGCAGATCGTCAACGCCGTCCTCTCACGCCACAACTTCATCCTGCTCGGCCTGCGCGGCCAGGCCAAAACGCGCCTCATCCGCATGCTCACCACGCTGCTTGACGAAGCGATCCCTTACGTCGCAGGCGCCGAGACGCGCGACAACCCCTACCATCCCCTCTCGCGTCAGGCCAAGCTCACCATCGCCGAAATGGGCGACGACACGCCCATCGACTGGCTCACCCGCGAACAGCGCTACGTGGAAAAGCTGGCCACCCCCGACGTCACCATCGCCGACATGATCGGCGACATCGACCCCATCAAAGCCGCCCGCCACGGCCACAACATCGGCGACGAGCTCACCATGCACTACGGCCTGCTGCCACGCGCCAACCGCGGCATCTTCGCCATCAACGAACTGCCCGACCTCGCCGGCAAAATCCAGGTGGGCCTGTTCAACATCATGCAAGAGGGCGACGTCCAAATTAAGGGCTACCCCGTGCGCCTCGCCCTCGACCTCATGCTCGTCTTCACCGCCAACCCCGAGGACTACACGGCGCGCGGCAAGATCATCACGCCGCTCAAGGACCGCATCGGCAGCGAGATCCGTACCCACTACCCGGCCACCCTCGAACACGGCATGGCCATCACGCAGCAGGAGGCCTGGACGCGCCGCGACAAAACGGTCGACGTCACCATTCCCGCCTTCCTGCGCGAAGTGGTCGAGTCCATCGCCTTCCTCGCCCGCGACGATAAGAAGATCGACAAGCGCTCCGGTGTCTCGCAGCGCCTGCCCATCACCGTGCTCGAAAACGCTGTCTCCAACGCCGAACGCCGCGCGCTAAAGGCCGGCGAGGACGAGACCGCGGCCCGCATCGTCGACATCTTCGCCGCCATGCCCTCGATGACCGGCAAGATTGAACTCGAATACGAAGGCGAACTCAAGGGCGGCGATGCCGTGGCCCGCGAACTGATCCGCGGCGCGGTTGGCCGCGTGTTCACCACTTACTACGACGGCGTCGACTTCAAGAACGTCATCAAGTGGTTCGATCTCGGCGGCTCGCTCCAGCTTGACGAAGCCCTGCCGGCGAAAAAGCTCCTCAAGGAGCTCGACGCCATAGGCGGCCTCATGGAAAAGACCGCCGCCGTCGGCATCGGTCCCGGCGCATCGAACGCGGAGCGCGCCGCCGCCGCCGAGTTCATCCTCGAAGGCCTCTACGCCCACCGCCGCATCAACCGCAGTGAAGACCGCATCTTCACCGCCGACGCCAAACGCCGCGAGGAGCCGCGCCCCCGCGAAGAACGCGACGAACAGCGCCGCCGCTCCAAGCGGGACTTCCAATGAAGCGCATCACCTACTCGCGCTACACCGGCGAGGATCTCGGCGTCTCTGCCGAGGACCTCATGCGCGCTCTCTCTGACTTCTTCCTCGAATCCGGCTTCCAGTCGCAATACTACGGCTTCCAGGAGTTCGACCCGAACTCACTCGAAGCCCTGAAACAAGCCATCGAACGCGCCTTGGAAAGCGGCGAACTTTTCAACCAGGCCGAGGCTGACCGCATGCGCGAGCGGCTCGAAAACATGACCCTCGAAGACCGCGAAAACCTGCTCAATCGCCTCGTGCAGAAGATGGTCGACGAAGGCTATCTGTCGGTGGAAGACAACGGCGATCCGCAACAGCAATCAGGCCAGGGCGGCATCGGCGAACCGAACGAGGCGCGCTTCGAAATCACCGATCAGTCGGTCGACTTCCTCGGCTTTAAAACGCTCAAGGATCTTCTCGGCTCCCTCGGCCGCGCGAGTTTCGGCGCCCACGACACGCGCGAACTCGCCACCGGCGTCGACTCCAGCGGCGGCTCCAAGCCCTACGAGTTTGGCGACACCCTCAACCTCGACATCTCGGCCACGCTCTTCTCGGCCATGCGGCGCGAAGGCCTCAGCGTGCCGCTCAATCTCGAATACCCCGACCTCCAGGTCCACCAGAGCGAATACCAAAGCTCCTGCGCCACCGTCGTCATGCTTGACTGCTCGCACAGCATGATCCTGTATGGCGAAGACCGCTTCACCCCCGCCAAGCGCGTCGCCCTCGCCCTGGCCCACCTCATCCGCACGCAATACCCCAACGACTCGCTCGACTGCGTCCTCTTCCACGACTCCGCCGAACACCTGCGCGTCAGTGAACTCGCCCGCGCCCAGGTCGGGCCTTACTACACGAACACCCGCGACGGACTGATCCTCGCCCAGCGCCTGCTCGAACGCCAGAAGAAGGACATGAAGCAGATCGTCATGATCACCGACGGCAAGCCCTCGGCCCTCACGCTCGACGACGGCCGCATCTACAAGAACGCCTTCGGCCTCGACCCCCTCGTCATCTCCAAGACGCTCGAAGAGGTGAACCACTGCAAGCGGCGCGGCATCCTGATCAACACCTTCATGCTCGCCAGCGACTACCACCTCGTACAGTTCGTCCAGCAGGTCACCGAAATGTGCCGGGGCAAGGCCTACTTCACCACGCCCTACACGCTCGGACAGTACTTACTCATGGATTACATGAACCGTAAGACGCGCACCGTCCACTAACGCGTGCACACCGCCCGGTTGCCGCGAAGGATGATCCGCGCGAAGGAGTGCGACGCGCCCGCCGCCCCCGTTTCCTTCGAGAAGAACGTCAGGTGCACAATGTCGCCCAGTTCGGCGCGCCCGGTGACGCGATGCTTCACGTCATACGACGGCGTCTTGTCGTGAATGCGCTGCGGATCGAACAGGTATTCGAACTTCCCGCCCACCACCGGAATCGTTCCCTGGTCAATCACCGCCCCTGGAATCACCGCCGCGAACGACACCGCGCTCGCAGTGGAGCGGCCCGTGATGCGGAACGGCAGCGCCGGATCGAAGGTGCTCTCCACCGGCAGATCGAACTGGATCTCCGGCGCGCCCGCCGCTTTTGCCTTCTCCACCACATACAACTCGCCGCCCTCGGCCGGCAGCCCCGGCATCATTCCCTGATGCCCTTCCCAACTTGCCTCTAAGTTGTATTTGTAAATGCCCGGCTCATCGAGCGTCCACCGCGAACCCACCCACGAGCCTGACGCGTCGCCTTTACCTTCCGTGGTCACCACCTTGCCGCTCGGGAACTTCAGCGTGAATTTCAAATCACACGGCACCATCGGGTCAATCTGCACGGCGGGGCCAAACGACGAACCGGATTCATACATCATCCCCGGCCGCGTGCCCACCAGGAAGAACCGCGCCAGCTTGCCCGTCGGCCCCAGCAAATCCTCTTGTCCCGGCGCAATCACGCGGTTGTTGTGCGAACCACCCGGCATCACAAAGCCACTGGCCGTGTAACCCGCATACAGCGGCGTCTCGCCCTTCTTGCGCAGCACCACGCCGCCCAGCAGCCGGTAAATATCTCCCGGCATATCGCCATTCGACGACGCCCCATACTGCCCGCCAAAACTGTTCGGACTCAGCGACCAATACGGCGCATGAATCCCGTTTTCTCCGATCAGAAACCGCGACATGAACCCCGGCCTCGGCCCCGAGGCATAAAAGTACGCCCAGTCCTGAATGAACTCCGGCCACATATGCGGCGAATACGTTTTCGACGACGTGATCTTGAGGTTCGTCGACGAGATGCTGTTCAGCCCCGTGTCCCACTTCGCCGGAGGCTTGTCCTTCTCCTCGTAAATCAGCACCGGCGTGATCTTGTTCGCACTCTGCCCTTCGCTGGCGATCAGCAGCGCATCGCCGGAGTTGTAGGGATAGTTGAAATGAACTAACTGCCCAATCCCCAGCGCCGTATCGTAGTAACCTTCAAAGCTTGTCTCGCCGCGCTCCACATACTCTTTTCCCACAAGGAACTTCTTACCGCGCGCCACAATCGGACTGTCCGCCGGATACACCACGCCCGCGTGCCGCATTGAGCACACCCACAGGTGGCCCTTCTCGTCGGTATAGCGCGCCAGGATGTGCGCCGCATACTCGCCCGGCGCGTCAAAAGGCAGTGTCTTCGCTCCCTGCGCTGAACCATATACGCCAGCGGGCGATGCCTTGCCGCACCACTTGTCCCGCCGCGCCTGCGCCGCATCGGAGTTGACGTACAACACCGCCTCCACGCACACGTCAGCCGGCACAGCCGGGGCAAAACCGATGTCGCGCCCATAGCGGTTGCCCACCGGATACGACTGCCCCTGAAAGGTCGCCGTGGCCATCGTCATGCGGTTGGCGATCCAGAAGCGGAACGTCCCGCCGCCTTCATACGAATTGCCCCAGATGTCCTGCAGCCGCCCGCTGAGCTTCACCGTGTACTGCCCGTAGACCGGCGGCTTCCATGCCGTCAGCGCAGTGTTCTTCGTCGTCGGCCACTGCCCGTTGCTGCCAGCATAGGCAAACGTGCCGAGTTTCTTCGTCTCACCATCGGGCTGCGCGATCTCCACCGTCACCTCGCCCTTGGTGTGATCCCAGGGAATGTTGTTCGCCAGTTCCAGCGTGTCGGCCGGAAATCGCGGTTCCAGCGAGTACGTGATCGCTTTGCCCGCCGTGTCCAGGCGCGGTAGAATCACGTCGTCCTGAATCAGGTTGCGCGAGGCGATGTTGAAGCGGTGTGCGTCCTCCTCGGCCACCACGCCGCGATAGCCATTGGAATTGTACGCCTGGAGCAGCGCGAACGGAATGCGCGGCGTAAGGGTGGAGGCGTCGATGAACTTACCCTCCGCATCCGGGCCCGAGGCGCGGAATAGCGGACTGTATTGATGCGATTGGACCTCTTTGCCGCCAATGGAAAAGCCATACGCGGCAAACGTCCGCGCCTGCAGCGAGTAATACCGCGAGCCCACCGTTACGCCATAGTCGAGCCGTAGCCGGTAAATCCCCGGCGGCAGGTCGGCCGCCAGCACGCCCTCGGCGTTGAAGGTGGTTTCCACACGCCCGTCGATGCGCTCGGAGGCCGTCAGCGGCACCTTCACCAGCACGTCGAGCGGTGTTTGAAACGGCCCGCCGAAGCGCTTCGAGATGGCTCCCCGCGTGCCGCCCTCAATCGGCAGGCCGGCCGGGGTCAGCAGCGTCGACATACGGTCGTCGGCGCCGAAGCGCAGCCAGCCGGTCGCGTCAAACGTCCGCTCCGCCGTCACCAGCACGGCAAATCCGTCCACAACGATCTTGTCTTCGGCCAGGCTGCGCAGGTGCTGCTCGCCGATGGTGAGCTTGGTCCGCACCCGC
The DNA here is from genome assembly GCA_017304135.1 of Acidobacteriota bacterium. Lineage (GTDB taxonomy): Bacteria > Acidobacteriota > Terriglobia > Bryobacterales > Bryobacteraceae > JAFLBB01. The sequence continues at coordinate 40,017 of JAFLBB010000022.1, forward strand.
ACACGCTCGCCCGGTTTCCACTCCGCGGGCGAGGCGCTGCCCTCGGCCCACCACGGGCCATACGTCGTGTATCCGGTATTGGTGAAGCTCGGTTGCGCTTGTACAGCGCCTGTCAGGATGAAAACCGTTGCTGCGATGCAGGCAGCGGACGGGAGCAGTGAGGTAGTCCGCATAAGAATGGAATCGTCCAGTTCTTACATAACACGAACCACCGGCAGCCACTCGGTTTAACTACACTTAGTCTGAAGATACTGCACACCGCCGCGCCCCGGCCGTTGGCTGCGGAATTATTCTGCACCAACACGCCGCATCCCAGCACCCACAACCAATCAATACTTCTTCGGAAAAGGCGTGAAGCCCAAGCCCTTCAGCTTGGCCTCGGCCTCCAGCATCGGCTGTCCTGCTTCCAGCGGGCCAACCAGGACGCGGTACAGCCCCGCAGAGGCCCCCGGTGCACGGCGCGCCGCGAAGCCCTTCTCCTGCAGGTATTGCACCGAGACATCGGCCATTCCCTTGTCCACGCTCGCCACCTGGTAGAACACCGTGCCCGCCGCTGGAGGCAATTCGGGGTTCCACGGCGCTGTCACCACCGGAGCCGCCAGTGCGGGCGCTGCCGCGGCCGGCTTCGGCTCCACAATAATCACTTGCTCGGGCGCCTGCTGGGGCACTTGCTGGGACATCTGCGGTGCCACCGTCGCCGGACCCGCCGCCACAGCCGGCACGGAACCAGTTGCCGCCGCCGGAGCACGATCACCCAACGAACGCCCCACCACATAACTCAACGTGGCAATCACTGTAATCAGCGTCAGCACCACAAATGCCGTCGCCGCCATCTGTTTATTCCCCAGAACCAGGCGCGATTCCTCCACCCCCAGCGTGGCCGGAGCGGCCGGCGCGGCCTGTTGCGGGATCGCTTCGCGCAATGTCGTTTCCGTCACGGTGCTGAACACAGTTCTACCTCCTCAACCCATTCCATGGCCAAAGCCCAGAGTGCATCGCCAATCACTGGTACCATCGGTCTCGCCTTGCCCCAGCTTTAGGGGGCATACGAAAAATACCTTACGACCTTCTAGGTACTCTCCCTCCCCCCCGCTCTCCTCCCGGTCACACTCTGCGGCATGGAATCGGTCGTTTGTTTTCTATCGCTTGCAAGCTTGCCAGCCGGAGCCGCACCGCCTTGCCCCCTACAGTGAGTGGGCGAGGAAGCTCTGCTGCCGTGAAAAGTACAAAACGAACCCAACCGAAACGCGGCTCTCGCAAGCCAACGCCGCAGGACGCCCAGGACGCCCTCACGCTGCTTGACCGGGCCGCCCGGCACCGCGCCGCCCCCGATGGGGCCCTCGAACTGGCTGTCGCCCTGGCCAGCCTCACCCGCCTCGTCACCGTTGACCTCCGCCAGAAGCCATTTCGCACCGAACCCGCCGACCTCTTTGACCTCACCTTCGCCGGCGTCGGCCTCAACGACGGCCAGATGGGCTTTCTGCGCGAGCAGCTCAAGCGCCTGCTGCCCGCCATCTCGGGCGACCTCGACGCCAACTCGCAGGTTCTCGACCAGCCCAACCACCGCATCGGCGACTATGCCCAGTTCCTGAAAGTCGCCCTGCTCCTGAACAACAAATAGGAGCCACCTGGAGAAGACCCTCTCATGCTGTCAAACGCCAGATTGTGGGGCACCTTGTGCCTGGCTGCTCTCATCGTCTGCCTGCGCTGCCGGGCCGAAGATCTCACCGCGCTCCGCGCTCTGCAGGTTTACGCTACCGCCCAGCCGCCCCATGCCGACCTGACATTCACCGAGCCGCTTGCGCCCAACTCGGCCCCGCTGTTCACGCTCGCCTCAGCGACGGCGCAGGGCGAATGGAACCCGTTGGGCATTACAGCCATGCAGGGGCTTGGAGGCCGCCCGCGCATGCTGCGTGTTTACTACGCGGAGCCGCTGCCCGCGGAACACACCCGGTTGCGCGCCTGCACGGAAAGCGGCGCCTGTGTGGAGGCGCGCATCGACAGCCCCTCCGATGCCGCCGCCGCCATCCTCAAGAAGCTGGGCGCGCTGCCCGCCACCCAGCAGGACAAATCGCTCCTCGCCAGTCTCTTCTTTGGACGCGCCGCCGGCCTCAACGTCGGCGCGGCCGACCTCAACCTGGTCCGTTCCGACCCCGGCGCCAAGGACCTCAGCTACTTCCTCCGCCTTAAGCGCGGCGCCGCCAGCGGCATGGACCCGCGCCACGTCGAAGCCGGCGCGCACTGGCGGCGCAACTTCCTTCTCAATAGCGACCGCCGCGCCGCCATCGCCACCGCGTTGCGAGGCCGGCCCGCCGAAGCGCAAGCGCTGCTCGACGAACTGCAAACGAAATGGTGGGCCGGGCATACGCTCGACATCGGGGTGAAGGTCGAAGGAGACGCCTCCGGCCAGCAGCAATGGATTGGTCTTGTGGATGCGGGATGGGGCCTGCAGTCCACAACCCGGCGGGTGGCTCTGCCGGGCGCGCCTGGATGGCTCCGCTTCCGGTGGTTGGCCGGAGGCGTCGAAGCCGGTAGGGACCAGGCGCGACTGAAAATGGGGGCCGACGCAGCGCTTGTCATCCAGGCGCGCGAGGAGACGGCCCCCATTCGCCGCTTTGAGTTCGTGGCGCATTCGACGGCCCGCTGGCTGGCCCGTCCTGAACTCGGTGCGCGCGGCCTTCGCCCCTGGACGCAACTCGACGCCAAGCTCTTCGTGCTCGAGTCGGCCAGCCTGCGCTATGGCCTGCGGCTCAGTTTGCAACACGGCAGCCTGCCGCCGCTCTATGAACGGGTGAACAGCATCCACCTCGGCTTCGTCGTCGAATCGCGCGACACCGGCGAGTGACTGTCCTCAGCCCTCGTGCCGCCGGATGCGCCCATAGAGCCCGCCATGCAGGTAGTTCTGCACGAACGGCCGCCGCAGGAAGTCGTGCGGGAAGCCCAGATCGATCTTCGTCGCCTTGTCCAACCGGTCCAGCGCAATCGGCGGCAGTTCCACACTCAGGCAGCCTAGGTTGTCCTCCATCTGCTTCGCCGTGCGCGCTCCGATGATGGGGATCATGTTGGGCCGCGAGCGCACCCAGGCCATCGCCAACTGCGACGGCTTGCAGCCCAGCTCCGCCGCCACGTCGCCAGCCAGATCGGCGATGCCGAGGTTGCGTTCGGTGAGCGGCGTGAATTCGGTCTTGTCCAACCGGCGCTCATCCTCCCGCGCGGCGTTGCGATACTTCCCCGTTAGAATGCCGCTGCCCAACACGCCCCACGCCGTCACGCCCAGCCCCAGCGCCTGCGCCATCGGCAGCAGTTCGCGCTCAGCCGTACGCTCCAGCAGGCTGTACTCCAACTGCAACCCAACAAACCGCGTCCAGCCCCGCAACTCGGCCAGCGTATTGGCTTGGCTCACCACCCACGCTGGTGTGTCCGAAACGCCGGCATAGAGAATCTTGCCCGCCCGCACCAAATCGTCCAGCGCGCGCATCACTTCGTCCACCGGCGTGAATTGATCCCACGCATGCATCCAATAGAGGTCGACATACTCCAGGCCCAACCGCTTCAGGCTCGCCTCGAGCGCCTCCACCATGTGCTTGCGGTGATTGCCCCCGGCGTTGGCGTCGCCCGGCCTCGTGCTGAAGCTGAACTTGGTCGCCACCACGTATCGGTCACGCTCAGCGGCCAGAAACGAACCGAGCAGCCGCTCGCTCGAACCATTCGTGTAGCCGTTGGCGGTGTCGAAGAAGTTGCCCCCTGCCTCGACAAACGCCTCAAACACCTTGCGGCTCTCGGCTTCCGTTGAGCCCCAGCCCCACTCCTCGCCAAAGGTCATCGTGCCCAGGCAGAGTTCGGAAACACGCAGTCCGGAGCGGCCAAGCAACCTATAATTCATGCCCATTCCGTTATGGTAGCGAAGCCGCCCTCAGCGCACCGGCCGCAGCACGGCCTTGTCCACCGCGCACTGGTCACGCACGTCGCGACCGCAGGGCCTCGACTTGCCCTCTTTGGTCAGGCACACGCGCACCTCGCGCAGGTTCCGCCCCGAGCACACTACGGCCAACGATTCCGCCTTCAGGCCCAAGTTCGCATCGAGGAACTGCTTCTTTAACTCCGCCGGCTCGATGAGAATAGTCTTCTCCGGCGCTTGAAACGCCTGCGGGATGCGTATGGCCGCGTGGTAGCGCCGCACGACGTCGAAGTACACGCCCGGCGTCAGCCCCGAGCAGGTTCCATGCGAACGCCATTCGTGGCGCACCAGCCCCGGACTCGGCATGATGTCGAGCATCCGCTGCACAGTGTCGTAGGAAGGCTCGCCCGTCGCCCGGCAGTTCCGCGGAAAGCCTTTCTCAAACTGCGGCCACAGTCCATGCGTGACGAAGCCATAGCGCCGGTCCACGCACTGCAGTTTGTCGCGCGCGCCGCCCTGCGAGGCACAGTACTCCGGCGACCACGAAAGCGCCAGCACGTAATAATCAAACCGCCCCGGCTCGGGACCAATCTCGCGCCGCTGCGCCCACATACACGTTGCGGCCAGAGCGCACGCCAACAACCATCTCATGCCCCTAATCTCCCCGCGGATAGCATCCCAGCACCTTCAACATGTCCGACAGCTCACGCAGGTGCGATAGTGCATTGCGCACCGCCGGCTCATCGGTGTGGCCAAGGAAGTCGACATAGAAGAGATACTCCCAACGCCGTCCTCTAAATGGCCGCGACTCAATCTTATTCAAATCGATATCGCGCAGCGCCAGCGCGCTCAACGCCCGGAACAGCACGCCCGGCACGTTGCGCACCGTGAACACGAGCGAGGTCTTGTAGCCGCGCTGCGCCTCCACCCGCGCTTTCGGCGCTTTGCGGCGGAGCAGGAAGAAACGCGTGTAGTTCAACTTGTCGTCTTCAATGGAGCGCTTCAGAATGCGGCAGCCATATAGCTCCGCCGCCAGTGAACTGGCGATCGCCGCCGCATCGGCGGGCTTCTCCTCGGCGAGCATCTTCACGCTGCCCGCCGTGTCGTAGTAGGTGGCCTTCTCCCACTCCGGATGGTCACGGAAGAACTGCAGGCACTGGTTCAACGCCACCGGGTGCGAATAGACGCGCCGGAGCGCCCGCGCCTTCACGCCGGGCAAGGCGATCAGGTTGTGCACAATCCGCACGCTCGTCTCGCCGACGATGGGCAGGTCAAAGCGGAGCAGGTGGTCGTAGTTCTCATGCACCGAGCCGTGCAGCGTGTTTTCGATCGGCACCATGGCGCCGTCCACCCGCCCCGAGGCCAGCGCCTCGAACATGGCTTCAAACGTGGGGCAAGGGACAGCCCGCGCTTCGGGGCCCATCAGTTGCCGGATGGCCATGTGGCTGAATGCGCCAAGTTCTCCCTGGAATGCGATGCGGTCGGGGCGTGAAGACATGTGCGGGCCGTTTCTTCAGTGTACGGCGGCTCACTCCCCTTCGCTCTTCCCCTCCCGCGGATCCCACCGCTTGGCCTCGGGCGTCGGGCAGCCGATCAGGTCCATCACCCGCTCCACCGAGTGGTCCACGATGTCGAGCACACTTTGCGGGTTGTGATAAAAGCCCGGAATGGGCGGCGCGATGATGGCCCCCATTTCGGTCAGTGCGGCCATGGAGCGCAGATGTCCCAGGTGGAAGGGCGTCTCGCGGACCATCAGCACCACCCTGCGGCGCTCCTTCAGGGCCACGTCGGCGGCCCGGATGAGCAGGTTCGACGTGATGCCGGCGGCCAGCGCGCTCATGGTGTGAATCGAGCACGGCGCGATCACCATCGCGTCGGCCGGCGAGGAGCCAGAAGCGATGCTGGCGCCAATGTCCTCCACCGGATAGTGGAAATCGGCCAGCGCCCTGATTTCAGCCGCCAGCTTCCCTGTTTCCAAATAAGCCGTGCGTTCCCCGCTACGGGTCAGAATCAGGTGCGTTTCCACCCCTCCCAGGGCGCGCAGCCGCTCCAGCAGGCGCATTCCATAGATTGAGCCCGAAGCTCCCGAGATCCCTACTACGATTTTTCTCGAATTGGGCATATTTCTCCAAGGGCTGTTCCGATTGTGGAACAATTCCAGATCCAGCCCGTCTTGCGGCGCTCGGATGCGCCGAGTATACTACGGGAAGCGGAGCCGGACCGGCGTTTGTGTTCCATTTTCAGACCCTTTGTATCTTTCTGAAGACACGGCGCAAACCTCCTGCGCAGCCGTGAAGCGCACGAGCGTGGCGAGCAATCCCCTGTCGCCTGCTTGCGGTGCCTTATGCGCCACCGGGCCAGACGCCCCCCACGAGGTGTGACATCGAGGAAGCCGGCCAAAAACTGAAACGGGTGCGCGAGCGCCTCAATATGCGCTTCCGCGACGTCGAGGAGGCCAGCCTGCGGGTGGCCGAACGGCGCAAAAGCGACGAGTTCGCCATCCCCATCAGCCGCCTTTCCGACATTGAGAATAAGGGTGTTGTCCCACCCATCTTCCGCCTCTACACCCTCAGCGCCATTTACCGTCTCGACTTCGCCGAACTCCTCCAGTGGTACGGTGTGGATCTGGCTCAGCTGCCCGCTGACGTCGCCGCATTGCCAATCGAGCGCACTCATATGGTGGGATTTCCAACACCGGAACATGGCTCGGCCGTATTTCCGCTGGCCCTTGATCCGGGAATCGACACCTCGAAAACTACCTACCTCAGCCGGCTCATTCAGCGCTGGGGCACACTCCCTTTGATGCTGCTCACCGGGCTCGACCCCAAAAATCATCGCTATGCCTTTGTCGGCACTGAGGATTGGACCATGTATCCCATCCTTCAGCCGGGCGCCCTGGTGCAGATTGACGAAACCCGCCGCCGGGTGGTGAATCACGGCTGGAGCAATGAATTCGAGCGGCCTATCTACTTCCTTGAACATCGCGACGGCTACATCTGTTCCTGGTGCGCCGTCGTCGACGACAAACTCATGGTTGTCCCCCATCCGGCCTCCGAAGTCGCGCCGCGGCTGTTTGCCCTGGACGGCGTCGACGTCATCGGCCAGGTCTCCGGCATCGCTACTCGCTGGGATCTGGGTGTTCGACGCCGTACTCGTTCCTAAGAACAGCCAGCAGCGCCCGGACATCGGCCAGGAACAGCTCCCGCTCCTCGGTCAACACCCCGGCAGGCAGCAGATTGTGGTAGGAGGCCAGTTTGGTCCAGGTGGCCACGATCACACCGATCGCCGGCTCCTGATCGGAAAAATAAACCCCTAAATCGCCATGCTGCTCTTCCAGCGGGAGGAGAATCCACTGGCGAAACACATCCAGATGGCTCGCCTCCAGCGTTTGGGCGGCCGTACCGGCTCCCGCCACCATGGCCAGGCCGTGATGTTGATACACCCCTGTGTTGGAGTCACGCAGCGAGGCCAGATACACCATTCGGCCAAAATGGCTGCGGATTTGCGAAAGCGTGTGCTTCCACAGATCCCTCGCAGCCTTCTCCCGCTCCGGGGAACTGGCCAGATCCCGCATCGGCGCCTCCTCAGAAACCCAAGAATAGCATGGCCATTTCCGCACCGGAACGGCTCCCGCCGCTTCTCGATTGCCTGCTCCGCCAGCCCGCTTTCAGCCGCGGCTGCCCCGCACGCGGCGCCTCCCTTGCCAGTGCCATACATAGCGTGAGCGAAATCCGCTCCGCCGCCTACTAGACAGTGAGAGTCCCGCATTTACATGGCATCCGCCGCGGCGGCCTCCCCGCCACTGCCCACCGATGGGGGTATTTCTACAGGAAATAGGGTGACGTGTTCTGAAAGGAGAAAATGTAAACCCCTTAGTGCCCATCGGGGATTTGCTCTAGTACGTTCAGAACTGTCGATTGTCCCTCCGGGCACAACGAGTTTTACGAACGAAAAGGAGCTACCCCATGAAAAAGATGTTCTTCGCGATGATGATGGTGCTGGTGTTGGGTTCGGTCGTGAACACGGCCACCGCTGACATGCCCTTCCCGACCTGCTACCCCTGCGACAACGTGGCCGTCAGCGGCAAGTAGGGTCCCTCGCGCCCGGCAGGGTGCCTGGCCCAGAGGCATTCGTGGCGGGCCGGTGATTGAACCGGCCCTTTCCACGGCCTGTTGCTCTGCTCTCTCAGCTGCGTAAGAATGAGGGTGTCGCCGTTTACCCGTGCTCAGGTTGCCGGCGATCGCTGCTTACATGCCGACTTTCCGCGCGGACATGATCGTCGCCATCTCCTCCTATGTGGAGTGGGCCAACGTCGTGGTCTGTCTGGCGCTGGCGTATCGTATGCTGCGCATCGGCCTCATTCCCCGTTATCCGGCGCTGGCGGTGTTCCTCCTCATGAGCCCGCTGTTGTTGGCCATCTCGCAGTTTCTTCCCCGCAATACCAATCTTTACGCCCAGGTCTATTTCACCCTGATTCCCCTCCAGTGGGGGCTTTACTTCGCTTTGGCCTACGAGGCCTACCGGCGGGTTTTGGAAGAACACACCGGCCTTGCCTCGGCCGGCCGCTGGCTGGTGAGTGCGGGCATGGCCTTGTCATTAGCCGTCACCGCGCTGAGCCTGACCGCTGAACTGGGGGCGGCACACCAGCGCTTTCCCATCCTGCTCGGCATCCATACGGCCGAACGCGCCATCGACACGGCCCTCACTTTGCTGCTGGCCATTCTTCTCGGCTTCACACTGTATTTCCCCGTCCTGCTGCGCCGCAATTCCCTCCTGCTGGTCACCGGACTGACCGCCTTCTTTCTCAGCAAGTCGCTCATCCTGCTGCTGCGCAACCTGCTTGGCCCGGAAACCGCACAGGTCTTCAGCCTGGGCAACCAGTTGGTCAATCTGGCCGTGGTAAGCGTATGGATGGCGCGGTTGGTGAGGCCGGAGTCAGACCGCGAGAGTGGTCCGCGGGCCTCGGTTCCGCGCGAACACGCCGAACAGATGCTGCGCCAGTTGGGGGCGCTGAACCAGGTCCTGCTGCGCGGCAACGGCCGCTAGCTCCCCGAATTCAATCTATTTCGATTTAATCCAAGAAAAAAAATCGCGCAATTTTCACATCCACGATTGCCGGGCGGCGACAATTCGAGTATTGTTGCTCTATGAGCGCCTTGTTCGCCAACCCTGTCCTGGTAGTGGCGGTCACATTGTGCGGGACCGCGCTGCTGGGCATCCTCTTCCTCATCCACAACCATTTGCGGCCGGCTCGCCTGCGCGATTCCATTGACTGGAAGCGCGTCCAGGCCTTCCGCGGTGACACCTACCGGCCCCTGGTGCGGCTGTTATCCGGGAACGACTACGAGTTTCTGCGGCGTCTCCCTGGGTATGAGCCGGCAATTGCCAACCAGCTGCGCCGGGAACGCCGCCGCATTCAGCGACGGTTTCTCAACCGGCTGGAAATGGACTTCACGCAACTCCACCTTGTCGCCCGCACCCTGGTCCGCGACCAGGAGCAGGACCGGCCGGAACTGGTTCTGGCCCTGGTGCGCACCGGCGCTGAGTTCCGCCTGAACCTGTTCCGCATCCGCCTCGGCCTGGCGCTTGAGCCGCTTGGCCTGCCCGCCCTCACCCCGCGGCCGGCGGACTCCGAGCGTTTGGTCGACGCCGCTATCTGGATGCAGGCCCAGATCAAGTTCTTGTACGCCCCCGCCGCGGTCCCCGTGGCCGGTTAAGGCGTCCCCTCTGTCTCCTCCGAAGCAAGACAGAACACACTCCGGGATGGTTCGCTGGGAACCATCCCGGCTTTTTTTGAGCCTGCTCCCAGCCTGCCTGCCCGCGGCCTGCCTGCCCGCGGCCTGCCTGCCCGCGGCCTGCCTGCCCGCGGCCTGCCTGCCCGCGGCCAAGACGTCCGATCTCCCGCCTAGTTCAGAAAATAGGTGCGGTAAAGCGTGTCCCGCTGGTGCGGGCGGAAGCCGGCGTCGCGAATCATACGGCGCAGGTCCTCTTCGCTGGCGTGGTTGCGAGCGCCGGCGGCGGACACAACGTTTTCCTCAATCATGATGCTGCCCACGTCATTGCCGCCAAAACGCAGCCCAACCTGGCAGGTCTTCAGCCCCTGGGTGACCCAACTGGACTGAACGTTCACAATGTTGTCCAGGTAAAGGCGGGAAATGGCGAGCGTCTTCAGGTATTCCACCGCCGTCGCCTCTTCCTTCACGAACCGCCCCAGCGAGGTGTTCTCGCGCTGGAAACTCCACGGGATGAAGGCCGTGAAACCGCCGGTCTCTTCCTGGATGTTGCGGATGATCTCGAGGTGGTTCATACGCTGCTCGATGGTCTCGCCGCAGCCGAACATCATGGTGGCCGTGGTCCGCATGCCGAGCCGGTGAGCCGTGAGGTGCACGTCCACCCACTCCTGCGAGCGGCACTTCAAGCGGGCAATGCGGTGGCGCACATCGTCGTCGAGAATCTCCGCCCCGCCGCCGGGGATGGAATCCAGACCCGCGTCGCGCAGCCGGGCGATGGTGTCGTGCAGCGAAAGCCCGCTCACTTCGGCGATGTTGGTGATCTCAGGCGCCGAAAAGCAGTGCAGCCAGATGCTGGGAAAGCGTGCCTTGATGGCCCGCATCATCTCTTCATACCACTCGATCTTCAACTCCGGATGCAGGCCCCCCTGCATGAGCACACCCGTGCCGCCCAGCTCGATCGTCTCGCGGATCTTGTCCAGGATCACTTCGATCGGCTGGATGTAGCCTTCCTTGTGCCCCATCGGGCGATAGAAAGCGCAGAACGAACAGTATTCGGTGCAAAAGTTCGTGTAGTTGATGTTGCGGTCAATGATGTAGGTGACCACGCCTTCGGGGTGATAGCGGCGGCGGAGGGCGTCGGCTTCCATGCCGATCCCGATCAGATCGTTGCTGGCAAACAGATCGAGCGCCTGGCTGCGGGTGATGTTCATCGCGAGGTCTCCATGGAAACGGCCGGCTCGGCGGCCGAAGTCTCCCATTCTTTCAGATGCCGTAGATACAGGTCGCGGCCGGCCAGTTCATCGGGACCCAGGGTGAACACGACGTTGCGCGTCAGGTAACGCTCCACCAACGCCGGGTCAAAGCCGCGCGAGGCCGACTCGCTGGCCACCAGTTCGGGCATATGTTGGAGGCCGTAGGCGAGCGAACCGTCGAATACCTCGGCCAGCCGGTCGCGGCCATAGCGTTCAATCGCCGCCGCCGGGCCGGACCAGGTGGCAAACACCATCGGCAGGCCCGTCCAGGACAACCACTCGGCGCCGAGATCGAGCACGGGATAGGGGAGCAAGGTGGGGTCCAGCCGCAACGCGGCGTCGCCGATCAGTAGCGCGGCATCGCATTCGGCGAGCATGGCATCGAGCTGCGGGGCGCGCTCGACCACGCGCGGATTCGATCCGTAGCGGCCGCCCAGCAGAATGCGGGCCAGCATCACGGAGCTGCGCGAGCCGCGGTCGGCGGCCAGCGTCTCCACGCGGTTCCAGGGCTTGCGCGAAACCAGCAGAATGCTGCGGACCTCGCCACGGCAGGCAATGCAGGCGCCGGGCACGGTGTCCCACCCGTTGCGCCACACCTCGGCCACGGGCACGATGCCAAGGTCGGCGCGGCCGTCGGCCAGTTCGCGGGCGCACAGGCTGGGGAGGTCGAAATGAAGGTCAAACAGGTCCTGCTGCGGGCCGTGGAGCATGCCCCAGACAAGGGGAACCGTGTTCAAATAGCCCACGGCGGCCACGCGCGGCGGGCGTTCGGCTTGGCCGGGCGCACCCGTGGCGGGAAAAGGGGAGGACTTAGACAAATTCCAGTTTACCACCCGCCACCGGTCTGGGTGCCCGGCGGTACGACGAGGTTTACGCCAGCCAACCCCGTTGCCCGCCCTCCGGCCCATTCCCGCCCGCCCCTTGACGGATTCCAACTTTAGATTTAGTCTAAATAGTGTGAGCGACGTCAAAGCGCAACTTCAGGAGGCCTTCGAGCGGACCGGCCTGCGGCAAACCCCGCAGCGGTACGACGTGCTGGCCTGGCTGGTGCGCCACAGGAAGCACGCCACGGCCGAGGAGATTTTCGACGCCGTGAACCGAACCAACCAGCGCTTGTCGCGGGCTACCGTGTATAACGCCCTGCATGCGCTGGTCGAAAGCGGACTCGTTCGTCCTGTTGCCGGCGAGGGGGCCGCGGCGCGTTTTGACGCCACGCTTGACCGTCATCATCATTTCATTTGCGACCGCTGCGGTTCCATCGAGGATCTCACCTGGTTCGATCTGCCGTCGAAGGCCATGCAGGCCGCCGCCGGCGGACGGTCCGTCAGACAAGTGGAGATCACCTTGCATGGAATCTGCCAGCGGTGCGCCCGTGGAAAAACCAAGCAAGCCACAGCATCCGTCTAACCACCGAGGAGAATCACAATCATGTTGAGTGTTGGAAGCAAGTTTCCGGACTTCAAAGTGTCCGCCACCGTGAGCCTGGAAAAAGGCAAGGAGTTCAGCGACATCTCGCAGGACACCTACGCCGGCAAGTGGAAGTGCTATTTCTTCTGGCCGAAGGACTTCACCTTCGTCTGCCCGACCGAAATCGCCGCCTTCGGCAAGGCCAACAAAGAGTTCGCCGATCGCGATTGCCAGGTTCTTGGCGGCAGCACCGATAGCGAATGGGTGCACCACGCCTGGCGCACGCACCATGCCGACCTGAAGGACCTGCCCTTCCCCATGCTGGCCGACATCAAGCATGAGCTCTCCAACGCCCTCGGCATCCTCGACCCCAACGCCGGCGTCTGCCAGCGCGCCACCTTCATCGTCGATCCGGAAAACATCATCCGCTTCGTGATGGTCACCGACCTCAGCGTGGGCCGCAACCCGAACGAAGTGATCCGCGTGCTCGACGCCCTGCAGACCGACGAGCTGTGCCCCTGCAACTGGACCAAGGGCCAGGACACCCTCAAGGTCTAGCCTCACCCCGCCCCCCCAAATGGGGACAGTCACCGCTGTCCCCATTTTCTTGTAAGGACCCCCTAATGAATTTGGAACAACTGAGAGACGCGCTCCCCGATTACGCAAAAGACATGAAGCTGAACCTGGGCAACGTCTTGGCCCAGCAGGAGCTGAACGAACAGCAGTTGTGGGGCACGGCGCTGGCCTGCGCCATGGCCTCGGGCTCGCCCACGTTGCTGGCCGCCATTGCCGCCGAGTCGAGAACGAAGCTCACGCCTGTGGCCTTCACCGCCGCGCAATCGGCCGCCACCGTGATGGGCATGAACAACATCTACTATCGCTTCCTGCACATGGTGAGCGACGAGAAGTATAAGACCATCCCGGCCCGCCTGCGCATGAATGTCATTCGTACGCACGGCGTTGAACATGCCGATTTCGAACTGTGGTGCCTCGCCGTGTCGGCCATCAACAACTGCCAGGCCTGCGTCGGTTCGCATGAAGCGGTGGTGAAGGAAAAGGGGCTGACCCAGGAACAGGTGGTCGCCGCCGTGCGCATTGCCGCTGTGATCCACGCCGTGGCCGGTGTGGTCGAGACCGAGAAGGTGGTGGCGGGCTGAGCCGCCACCGAGCCCTCCTGATTATTCGCCCACCGTCACCTTGCCGCTGAAGCGGCGGAAGAGGAAGACGAAGTAGCCCGTGGTCAACGCCAGCGCCGGCAACCACCACCACAACGCCACCGCCTGGCCGTAGTGCGAAGTGCTCGTATTGCTGATGGTGAGGCTCAGTGCGGCGTCGGGCCGGGCCGGCAAAACATAGGGATAGACGCTGTTGGCCGCGCTCGTAAGCAAGCCCACGATGAAGAGGCATGAGCTGAGGAAGGCGGCCAGTTCCCCGCCCTTCCGGCGCAGGTTCACCCACATCAGCGCGATCCCCACCAATGAGAGTAGCGGAAACACCGCGCTCCAGGGCCGTGCCGACAGGCTCGCCGGCGCTTGCGGCTGCACGGCGAACGTCGCCGCCGTTACCACAGCGGTGAGTGCCACCACGCCCATCCACAACGGGCGCGCAAAGGCCACCGTCCGCTCCTGTAATTCTCCCGCAACGCGGAAGCTGACCCACAACGCCCCGTGCAGGGCCAGCGTGGCCGCCGCCAGCACACCCACAAGAATCGTGTACCAGTCGAGAATCCCCAGCTCGCCCGTGATCTGGAAGTCGGTCCACAGCGGCAGGAAAAAGATGCCCTCGGCGTTCAACGGCACTCCGCGCACCACGTTGCCCAACGCCGCGCCGTAGAAGATCGTCAGCAGAATACTGGCGAAAGCAAAGCCGGTGTCCCAAAAACTGCGCCACAGCGGATTGCTCAGATGGCTGCCAAATTCAATCGAAATGCCGCGCAGGATGAGCAGCCACAGCACCATCATCAGGGGCAGATAAAATCCCGCGAAACTCGAGGCGTACAGCTTGGGAAAGGCGAAGTAAAGCACGCCGCCGCCGGCCAGCAGCCAGACCTCGTTGCCGTCCCAGAACGGACCGATGGCGTGAATCACGGCGCGCCGCTCGCCCGGTGTCTTGGCGACAAAGGCGCTCACAAACCCCGCTCCCAGATCGAAGCCGTCCAACACCACATAGGCGGCGATCATCACCGCGACAATCATGAACCAAAGTGTCTCCATGGTGATCACCTCCTAGTGAGCTCCCTCGCCGGCCGCGCCGCCCGGACCATGTTCAATCTCCCGGTGTACGAGAAAGAGAAAAAGGATGCCCAGCAGCAGGTAGATGCCCATGAACCCCAGCAGCGTAAAGAGCGTATTGCCGCTGGAAACCTGCATCGAGGCGCCATCGGCGGTCCGCATGAGGCCATAGATGAGCCACGGTTGGCGGCCCAGCTCGGCCGTCATCCAACCCGCCGTATTAGCGATGTAGGGGAACGGCAGCAGCAGCATCAACACCCACAGAATGGGGCGGAAGCGGAACAACATGCCGCGCCATAACAAAAACGCCGCCAGGCTCATGATGCCGATGAAGATCGTGCCCAGCCCGACCATGATGTGGAAGCTATAAAAGAGCAGCGGCACCTGGTCAGGCCACTGGTCGCGCGGAAACGAGTTCAACCCGCGCACCTCGGCGCCCCAGCGTTTGTAGGTGATGAAGCTGAGGGCTCCAGGAATGGTGAGCGGATTATCGAGTTTGCCCCGGTTCATGTCGGGCTGGCCGAGGATGGCCACCGGCGCGCCGGACTCGGTGTCGAACAGCCCTTCCATGGCGGCCAGTGTGATCGGCTGGTGCTTGGCGATCATCTGCCCCTGTCCGTCGCCGGTGGGAAACAGCATCAGGATGCTGGCCGCGCAGCCAGCCACGACACTCGTGCGCAGGAAGGTACGCGCCGAAGCCTCATGCTTGCGGGCCAGCAGATAGTAAGCGCCAATGGAGGCAACCACGAAGCTGGCCGTCACCACCGAGCCGATCATGTTATGCAGGTATTGCCAGAAGGTCCAGGGATTGAGCAGCAGCGCGGCGAAGCTCTCCAGGACGATCCTGCCCTCGCCGTCGATGCGATAGCCAACCGGGTGCTGCATCCAGGCGTCGGTGGCGATGATGAAGAACCCGCTCAGCCACGAGCCGAGAAACACGCCGAGCGAAGCCAGCCAGTGGACGAAGCGGCTCACCTTCCCCTCGCCGTACAGAAGAATGCCAAGGAATGTGGATTCGAGGAAGAAGCTGTACATGCCCTCCATGGCCAGCGTTTGGCCGATGACGCCGCCCGCGGCTTCGGAGAACTTGGACCAGTTGGTGCCGAATTGAAACTCCATCGGGATGCCTGTCACGACACCCATGGCGAAGTTCAGCCCGAAGATTTTCAGCCAGAAGCGCGCCACATCGTCCAGGTGCGCGGCGGCAACCGGGTCGCGGGCGGCCATGCGCCACGCCCGCGTCTTCCAAAAGAAGATGAGCAGCGCCAGGCCCATGGTCAATTGGGGGAACAGATAGTGATAGGTAATGGTGAAGGCGAAATGAAGTCGATGCAGAGTTAACGGTGTATCCATATTGCGAAGGTCACGGCTTTGAGTTGACTTAGAAGTACATGATTCAGAACCACTCTGGCTGGTGACATTAGCTGGCGGGCGGGGACGGATAGGCGAAAAATGTCCCCATAAATGACGCGAGGTCCCGGGCCTGGGCAACCCGGGACCTCATTATGAGGGGCAGGCGATGAACTGGGCTTCATCGCCGGGAATGTACCGGTCGTTGCGACCGATGCATGATGCCTTTAACTATGCAGCTACCGTGCCAAACTGGAATCGCGCCGTAATGTCTATATTTCCCGCAACCGGCCCGGCTCCCACCAAACCTGTGGGTCTTGTGGCGCGAGCCCCCCTGGGTGGGATGCCACGGGGCGGGTGTTCGTGCGCACCACAGGGGCACGCTCCCTGCGGCCCCGCTTTCAACGCCTGATAGCATGGGCTCATGCAGGCCCCTCATGGCGCGCCGGAAATCGAAATCAAGCTGCGCCTGGCAAGCGCAGGCGATGGGCTGAAGAAACTGGCGGCCGCCGGCTTCGTGGAACAGTCCGCCCGCTGCCTGGAACGCAACACTATATATGACGACGAACGGCAGGGTCTCCGGCGGCGCGGCGAGCTGGTGCGGGTCCGCCACTACGGGGAGCAGGTGGTGCTTACGTTCAAAGGCCGCGGCGGCGAGGTGGCGGGCAGTGTGGCCGGCAGTCTTCACAAGCATCGCCCGGAGATGGAGACCGTTGTGGCGCACGAAGCCCCCCTGGTTGCCGTCCTCCACGCGGCCGGCCTGCGGCCGGTACTGCGCTATGAAAAGTACCGCACAGTGTTCGTCCGCGACGGCGAACCCGGATTGGCGCTACTGGACGAAACCCCCATCGGCCCGTTCCTGGAGCTGGAAGGGCCGCCCGAATGGATCGACCGCTGCGCCGCCGCCATGGGCTTCCACGTCGCCGACTACCTCACCCAGAGCTATCTCAGCCTGAACCAGGAGGATTGCCTGAGGCGGGGCGTTGCGGTGTCCGATATGGTGTTTTCCAAGGAATGGGACGATGACAATGGGGGCCGTGGAGAGCAAGCGCATTGCGATGGCAACTAGCCCGCCGCAGGCGGGGGCAACGAAGCGCTCCCTAGTACGCACTTAGAAACGCACTTAGAACCACGAAGTTGCTTGGGTCTGCACACACTCCGATGCTATTCTGCCTGTGACGAAGAAATCCACTTGTAACAGCGTGAGTGGCCAGTCAGCGTAAAGGAAGCTTAGGAACGAACGAATGCTTGCCAGCATCATCATCATCGCGGTTTCAGCCGCGTTGTTCGTCTACTGGTTCCGGTACAGCTGCGTATTGATCTTGAACACAAAGACAATCCAGAACTATGCGGCCGACGTGGCGCAAAGTAAGGAACTGAATTTTCTAGAGGTACAGCGCGCCCTGGCCCAGGGCCAGCCGGCGCAACTGGACCAGTTTCGCGGCGAACTGCAGCGCGACTATAGCCGCATTAGCGGCCTGTTGAGCGATACCATCCGCCACGGCTCCGACGAGAACGGCGACGGCTATATGCTTGAGCGCGCCATGCTCGGCATGAGCTTCCGCTGGCTCAACGTGCAATATCAGATCGCCTCCCGCTTCTCCGAGCGTACCGCCCGCGCGGCCCTGCTGGAGATGTCGCAGATCGTCGAACACCACGCCAACGCCTTTGGCGAAGCCCTCGCCGCGCAGCGCTGCTAAGCGCGCGCCGGCCTCCCCCAGATTCATCCCGGCCCGCCGCCAGCGGGCCGTTTTCTTTTCCCATCCCACCGGCCCCCCCCGGCACACTTGCCTGAGAGAAACCCTTCCGCCTGCCCCGCCCCGTTGCATACAATAGACACGTGCCCACCGAAGCCGTCATGCAGTCCGCCACTGCGCAACTGGAACAAGTCCGCCGCGAGATCGGCAAGATTATCGTCGGCCAAAACGAGGTCGTCGACGGCGTGCTCATCTGCATGCTCGCCGGAGGCCACGTGCTGCTGGAAGGCGTCCCCGGCTTGGGCAAAACCACCTTGCTACGGACGCTCGGCCGCGTCCTGAACCTGAAATATTCCCGCATCCAGTTCACCCCCGACCTGATGCCCGGCGACATCGTCGGCAGCATGATGATGGAATCCGACGAGCGCGGCATGAAGGCCCTGCGCTTCCAGCCCGGCCCCATCTTCTCCAACCTCGTGCTCGCCGACGAGATCAACCGCGCCACGCCGAAAACGCAGTCGGCCCTGCTCGAAGCCATGCAGGAGCGTACCGTCACCAGCGGCCACACGACGCATCAACTGGAAGCGCCCTTCCTTGTCATGGCCACGCAAAATCCCATCGAAATGGAAGGCACCTATCCGTTGCCGGAAGCGCAGTTGGATCGCTTCCTGATGAAGATCCTCGTCGAATACCCGTCGCGCGATGAACTCTACCGAATCGTGGAACGCACCATCGTCAAGGAAGAGACCTCGGTGACGCAGATGCTCTCCCGCGATGAGATCCTGCAATTGCGCCGCGTCTGCCACCAGGTGATGGTGGCGCAGCATGTGCAGGATTACGCGATCGACCTGGTGATGGCCACCCAACCCACCTCGGAGAACGCCCCCGACTCGACGCGAAAATACATCCGCTATGGCAGTTCGCCGCGCGGCGCCCAGGCCCTGGTGGAGTGCGGCCGTGTGCTGGCCCTCATGCGCGGGCGCTTCCACCTGAGCGTCGACGACGTGCGCCAGGTGGCCCCGGCGGTCCTGCGCCACCGCGTCATTTTGAACTTCGACGCGCACGCGGACGGCATGGGCACCGAGACGCTGCTGCAGAATGTGATCAACTCCGTGGCCGCCTCCAAGCCGGCAGCGAACTAAGCGGAAGGCGAAGGCGGCAGCACACTTGGCCCAAGGTCCATTCATCGACAAACACTTTCTGGAACGCCTGGAGCGGCTCGCCATCCACTGGCAGAAGTCGTTCGGCGGCATTGTCGGCGGTCACAACACGTCGCGATTTTCCGGTCCCGGCCAGGAGTTTCTTGACCACCGCCACTTCCACCACGGCGACGACTTGCGCGCCGTCAACTGGCGCGCTTACATGCGCCTGGAGAAGATGTTCCTGAAGATGTTCCAGATCGAGCCCCGCGTCCCGGTGCGCCTGCTGCTCGACGCCAGCGCCTCCATGGAAGCGCCCACGCCGGCCAAGTTCCTCGCCGCCCGCCGCCTGGCCGCCGCGCTTGTTTATGTCGGCCTCGTGCGGCTCGACACCATCATCCTGAACACCTTTTCCAACTCTCTCGGCGATGCCCGCGTCTGCTCCGGCGGCCGCCACCGCTTCGGCCCGGTTTCTGATTTTCTCAGCACCGCCGAAGCCCGCGGAACAACCGATTTTCTCGCCGTCTCCAAGCAGTTCGTCGAGCGCTACTCCCAGCGCGGCCTGCTCATCATCATCTCCGACTTCCTCACCGACGCCGACAACACGAAGTCGTTTGACTACCTCGCCGAGTTCGGCCACGAGTTGCTACTGCTGCAGGTCTACGCCGACGAGGACCGCGTGCCGCCCTGGGATGGTGAACTTGAGCTCGAAGAAGCCGAATCCGGTGCGCGCCTGGAGATGGACTTCGACTTTGAAGCCCGCCAGCGCTACACAGCGGCCTTCGATGAATGGAGCGAACAGTTGCGCCGCGCCGCCTTGCGCCATGGCGGCCGCTTCACCGCCATCTCCACATCTCTGCCTGTCGAGGAGGCTGTCTTTGGACCGCTCGTGCGCGTCCAAGGAGTCAGGTAAGCCCCCGCCATGCATCTGCTCAACCTCAGCCTCGCCGAGTTCTTCACGCTCTTCTCGGCGGCCACCGCCGTAGTCGTCGCGCTCTACCTGCTCGACCGTTCGCGCCGAACCGTGCGGGTGGCCACGCTGCGCTTTTGGAACGAAGCGCAGCGGCCCGTCGAATCGGCCCAGCGCCGCCGCATCCGCCAGTGGCCCTCGCTGCTGCTGCAACTGCTGAGCATCGCCCTGCTGCTGCTCGCCGTCAGCCAACTGCGCTGGGGCAGCCGCGAAACCGGAGCGCGTGATCACGTGCTGCTGGTGGACACCTCGGCCTGGGGCGGCGCGCTGGTGGTCTCCGCCGGCGCCACCGAATCGCTGCTCGATCAGTCAAAAAGCCTGGCCCTAGCCTACACGCGCGCCCTGCCCGCCGTGGACCGCGTGATGGTCGTCTATGCCGACGGGCTGGCCACGCCGGCCACGGCGTTTGAATCCGACCACCGCAAAGTGGAGGAGGCCATCCGCCGCGCCACCGCCGGCGCTTCGGCCCTCAACCTCGCCCAGGCCCTCGAGTTTGCCCGCGGCACACTCACCCGCCATGCCCGCGCGGCTGGGGAAATCGTGCTCGCCGGCGGCGGACGCGCCCTCACCAGTGAGACTGCCCTGCCCCAGGAATGGCCCGCCAACCTGCGCCTGCTCACCCCCAAAGGCAGCCCCGAAAACGTCGGCATCCGCAAACTCGGCCTGCGCCCTTCGCCTGACGACCCCGGCCTCTGGCGCATCCTCGTCTCGGTCCGCAACTTCGGCCTGCGCCCTCACGCCGCCGACCTCACGCTCACCTTCGGCGGAGCCCCCGCCGCTGGCCGCACGCTGCAACTCAACCCCGGCCAGGAGGTGGAAACGGCCTTTGAGTACCGCACCCGCGCCGCCGGCTTGATCGAAGCCCGCCTGCGCACCCGCGGCGACCGCTTCAGCGCCGACGACCGCGCCGTGCTCGAACTCCCCGCGCAACCGGAACTGGCCGTCACCGTCTGCACCGATGAACCCGATCTGCTGCGCCCGCTGCTGAGCAGCCTGCCCGTGCTGGCCGTCACCACCCGTTCACGCGCACAGTGCCTCGCCCAATCGCCCCAAGGCGTCGCCGTCTATGACCGCTTCGTTCCGCCCGGCGCGCTCAAAGGCCCGTCGCTGCTGCTTGAGCCGCCCGTGGACCGTTCGCCCATTCCCTTTGCGAAGTCCGGCGTCAACGAGCGCATTGAACGCTGGGAGCAGCGCCATCCCCTCGCCGCAGGGCTTCGTGCGCAGGACTTCCGCCTCACCCAGGCCCTCGTCTTCCGCCCAGCCCAGGGCGACACGCCCATCGCCTTCTCCGCTTCCGGCCCTGTGCTGGTTGCGCGTGAAGCCGCCGGCCAGCCCAAACTCGTCGTCGCTGGTTTCCATCCGCTGCGCAGCCAGCTTAAGTTCGAACTGGCCACGCCGCTGCTCTTTGCCAACATCCTGCGCTGGTTCGCGCCCGAGGCGTTCCGTCGAGGCGAGGTCTTCGCGGGCACCGTCGGCGCGGTCACCTCACCCGTGCACACCGGCGGCGAGTTGCGCGTGATCGATGAAAGCGGCCAGGCCCTGCCCTACACGCTGCGCGATGAGCAGGTGCGCTTTTACAGCGCCCGCATGGGCACCGTGCGCGTGATGCAGGATGGCCGCGAACAGACCTACTCGCTGGCCCTGCCTGAAATTCCCGAAGCCGTCTGGACGCCTCCACAGCGAGCCCGCCGAGGCGTACCCTCCGCTGCCGCCGGTTTTGCCCAGGCGCGCGACCTGTGGGTCTGGCTGGCCGTGCTAGGCGCCCTCGGCCTGCTGCTGGACTGGCTGTTGTTCGCCCCCGCCGGCTCAGGCCACAGCTTCGGCTTGCGCAACTGGGCGCCGCTGCAGCGCTTGCAGAGGAGGGCGTCGTGACGTTCGAGCGCGCCTGGTGTCTCCTCTTCGTACCGCTGCCCTTTGCCTGGATGTGGTGGCAGTGGCGTCACGTCACACGCAAACGCGCGCTGGTGTTGAAAACCATCTGCTTCGCCCTGATCGCGCTGGCCCTGGCCGGCCCGGTGATGAGCGTGAGCGAAAACAAGGTCGCCCTCACCGTGCTGGCCGACACCTCGGCGAGCATCTCCGAACAGGACCTCAAGCAGTCCTCCTCGCTCATCACTTCGCTGCAACGGGCGCGCGGGCGCAATGAAGTCCGTGTGCTGCCCTTCGCCCGCGGCGTGCGGCCTTGGAGCACGGCCGAGGAGACCGGCAAGTCGCCGCTCACCCTCGCCTCGGGTTCAGCCGGCCGCGCCACCGACATCGAAGCCGCCCTCCGCGACGCCGTGGCCGCCACGCCCGAAGGCCTCGTGCCGCGCGTCGCCCTCATCAGCGACGGCAACGAGAACGAAGGCAGCATCACGCGCGCCGTGTGGCAGGCGCGATCGCTCGGCGTGCCGGTGGATACGTACAAGCTCAACGGCCGCCAGCGTCCTGAACTGCGCCTGGAGAGCGTGCGCATGCCCTCCATCGTCTTCACCGGCGAGCGCTTCCCCATCGAACTCACGGTCCAATCGCCGCGCGCCGTCAGCGCCAACGTGAAGCTCGTCGCCGAAGGCCGCACACTGGGCGAAACGCGCACGGAACTCACCGCCGGGGCCAACTCGCTTGCCCTGCAAGCCAGCCTTGCCGCCGCCGGCGTGGTGGAACTCAGCGGCTCGCTCAGCGCCGAGGGCATGGGCGAGGTGCGCTTCACCCAGGCCGTCACCCTGCGCCGCCCCAAGCTGCTCCTGCTCAGCCAGGACCCGGCCGGCGTCGACTCCCACTGGCGTCAGGCCATGCAGCAATCCCAGTTCGATGCCGCCGAAGCGCGCGCCTGGCCCACCACGCCGCTCGACGAGTTCCAGGTGCTCGTCTTCAACAACTGGGATCTTGAATCGCTCAACCCTTCGCAGAAATCGGATCTGGAAGCCTACGTCCAGGGCGGGGGCGGATTGCTCGTCATCGGTGGCGAACGCAACGTCTACGTCGACAAGAAGGGCATCGAGGATGCGCTTGACCGCGTCCTGCCCGCCAAGGTCGCCCCGCCGCGCTCGCCCGAAGGCACCACCGTCGTTCTCATCATCGACAAGTCGTCTTCCATGGAAGGCAAGAAAATGGAGTTGGCCCGCATTGCCGCCATCGGCGTGGTCGAAAACGTACGCCCCATCGATCTCATCGGCGTCCTCATCTTCGACAACTCCTTCCAATGGGCCGTGCCCATCCGCAAGGCCGAAGACAAACCGCTCATTAAGCGCCTCGTCGCCGGCATCACGCCCGACGGCGGCACGCAGATCGCTCCCGCGCTCACCGAAGGCTACCGCCGCATCGCGCCCGTCCAGGCCACCTTCAAACACATCGTGCTGCTCACCGACGGCATCTCCGAGGAAGGCGACAGCATCGCGCTGGCAAAAGAAGCGGCCATCAACAAAACGACCATCTCCACCGTCGGCCTCGGCCAGGATGTGAACCGCGCTTACCTCGAAAAGGTCGCCACCTTCGCCAAGGGCAAGTCGTACTTCCTCACCGACCCCTCGGGCCTCGAGCAGATCCTGCTGCGCGACGTTATGGAGCACACCGGTTCCACCGCCGTCGAAAAGCCCATCGTACCCATCATTGCCCGCGAAGCCGAGGTGCTCGAAGGCGTGCCCATGGCCAAGGCCCCGCCGCTGAAGGGCTACGTGCGCTTCACCTCGAAGCCCACCGCCGAAACCATCCTCAAAGTGGAAGAGAAGGACCCGCTGTTCGTGCGCTGGCAGTACGGCCTCGGCCGCGCCGCCGTCTTCACCTCCGACGCCAAAGCGCGTTGGGCCGCCGATTGGGTCGGCTGGGAAGGCTTCGACCGCTTCTGGGCCAACGTCACGCGCGACCTGCTGCCTCACGCGCAGCCTGTCGAAGCCTGGCTCGAACACGACAGCGCGGCCAATGAGGTGATTGCTCATTACCGCCTCGGCCGCGGCATGCCGGAACCCGATCGCGCGCCGGAGGTCTTCCTCTTCGGTCCCGGCGGCTTCCAGCGCCCGCTGCCGCTGCGCAAGGTGGCCGCTGCCACATGGCAGGGTTCGGTGCCAGTGGGCGCGCGCAAGGGCCTTTTCCGCGCCCGCCCGCTGGCTGACTCGCGCGCCTTCCCCGAAGTGGGACTCTATCTCGAAGAGCGCGAGCTGAACGAATACGGCTCCAATGAAGCGCTGTTGCGCCAGGTTGCCACCTTCACCGGAGGCCGCTTCCAGCCTGCTCTTGCGCAAGCGTTCGATGACGCCGGACGCAGCGTGCCCTCCACGTTGCGCCTGTGGCCCGGCCTGCTGCTGCTGGCCGTGCTCTTCAACATCGCCGAGTTGATTGACCGCAAGTGGAAGGGCCTTGTCGAGATGGCCCAGCGCTGGCGCGGCTGAACGCGCCCCCCCCCGGCTGCTGCGCCCTTACCGCCCGAAGATGTAACGCCCGCGCCGTGGGTCCGCACCGCCATCCAGCACACCATCGCGGATCATGATCATCACCGGAGCCGAGCCGTTGCTCCAGTCGCCGCGTACCTCCACCTGGTGGCCCAGCGCTTTGAGCGCGTCAATCGTCTGCGCGGGAATCCGCCGCTCCAGGTTCACCCGCCCCGGCGCGAACTCGTGCGTCGCAAATGAGGTGTAGAAATGTTCGGTCTGGAAGCGCGGCGCCTCGGCCGCCTGCTGCGCGTTCATGCCGAACTCGATGATGTTCAGCAACACCTGCACCATCGCCTGGTCCTGGTTATCGCCGCCCGGTGTGGACATGATCAGGAACGGCTCGCCATCCTTCAGCACCATCGTCGGGCTCAGCGTCACGCGCGGACGTTTGCCCGGCCCGATGCGGTTGGCGTGGCCTTCCGTGACAACAAAACTCTGCCCGCGCGTGCTGAGCGGAATCCCTGTGTCGCCGGCAATTACCGAAGGCAGCCAGGCCCCGCTCGGGGTGGCCGAAAACGCATTGCCCCAACGGTCCACCACATCCACTGAGGTCGTGTCGGTGGCGTATTCGTTGTCCTTCTGGTCACTCGAACGCCGCGCCGCGGAGGGTAGCGGAGCCACGCCCGCAATCACTCCCGGGCGGTGATCCATCGACGCCCGCGCCGGATCGATCATCCGCCGCCTGGTGGCCACATAGCCCGCGCTCAGCAGCGTTTCGGCGGGAATCGTGCTGAATTTGGGATCGCCATAGTAGCGGTCGCGGTCGGCAAAGGCCAGCTTCACCGCCTCGATCACCGTATGCAGATACTGCGGCGAGTTGTGGCCCATCGCTTTCAGGTCATAGCCTTCCAGCAACTGCAGCGCCTGGATCATCACCGGCCCCTGCGTCCAGAAGCCCGGCTTCACGATCGTGTAGCCGCGATACGTCCCTGTCACCGGTTCATCGAACGACGCCCGGCTGGCCACCATGTCCTCATAGCGGATCAAGCCGCCGTTGCCTTCACTGAACTGCGCGATGCGCTTGGCGATGGGCCCCTTATAGAAGTAGTCGCGCACCGCCATGATCTTCTTGGCGCGATTGCCGCGCGCCTTCTTCTCCACGGCCGCCAACTCGCGCAGCGTCTTGGCGATCACCGGTTGGCGAAAGAGCGATCCCACCGGCGGCGGCTGCCCGTTCACGAAGAAATAGTCGCGCGAAGTCGGCCACATTTGGATGAGGCGCTGGTGCGTGAAGATAAAGTTCGCATACTCCTCGCCGATCGGAAACCCATCGGCATACTCGATGGCCGGCGCCACCACATCGGCAAAGCTCTTCGTCCCGTACGTCTCCAGCGCCAGCATCAGCCCGTCAAACACGCCCGGTGTGATCGCCGCCAGAATACCGACAGCGGGAATCGGGCTCATCCGCTGCGCATCCTCCCAGGCCTCAGGCGGACGCTTGGCATAGAACTCCGGCGTCGCCAGCTTCGGCGCAATGCCCACGCCGCTCACGATGCGCACCGGCTTGCCCTTCATCTTGATGATGAGCGGCATCTCGCCGCCCAGCCCGAAGCGCGCCTGCTCGGTGACCGCCGCCGCCAGCGCCGCCGCCACTCCGGCGTCAATCGCGTTGCCGCCCTGGGCCAGCATGCGGAAGCCGGCCTCCACCTCAAAATTGTTGGCCGCGCCCACCATCTCGCGCGTGCCGCGCACCGGCCAGTGCATCAGCTGTTGGGCGAAACATGCGCCGCTCAGCAGGAGGACAAAGGACGTGTTGACGAACCGTCTGGTCATACGGGAGATTGTACGACTAACCGCCGCCTCCGCAGCATCTCATAGAACACCACGCCCGCCGCAGTGGCTACGTTCAGTGACCGTTTGATGCCGTGCATGGGCAAACTCACGCGCACATCGCACATCTCCAGCATCGCAGGCGACACACCCTCCACCTCGTTGCCGAACACCACCGCCAGGGGAAACTCGGGCTGCCAGTCGAATAGATCCACCGCCCCCTCGCCCGTCTCAATCGCCGCCACGCGGTAGCCCGCCAGACGCAACCGCGCCAACGCCGCCACGCCATTGCGCGACTGCTCCCAGGCCACGCGCTCATCGGCCCCCAGCGCCGTTTTGCGCAGTGCCAGCGACGCCTTGCTCAGGAGAGGCTGCGGTGCGGCGGTGATGCCGCACAGGAGCAACCGCTCCACGCCCGCCGCGTCAGCCGTGCGGAAAATGCTCCCCACGTTGTAGACGCTGCGGATGTTGTCGAGAACGGCGCAAACTGGCAGTGGCAACTTCTCAGTTTACGAAGAGACGTAGACGTCGAGTCGTGTCGAGTAGCGAAAGCCCATCCGCCGGTAGAGCGGCTGCCCGGCCCGCGTGGCATGCAGAATAAACGGCTGCAGCCCAGTCGCCGTGCGCGCCTCACACAACGCATGGCGCGTGATTGATTCGCCGAACCCGCGTCCCCGGAAGCTCGGATGCGTGGCCACGCTGTAGACGCCAATCACACCCGCCGCCGGCTCGGTGGCCGCGCAACACACGGCGTGGCCGTTCCAGTAACCGACCCAGGCCGACATGGTGCCGCGCCAGAAGCCCTGCTGGCCATACACAGCCGTCGAAATGAGCGCAGGCAAATCGAACACCGAACTTGATAAGCGTGCGAAGTGGGCCCGTGTCGCCCGGTCAAACACCCGCCGGAACTCCAGCGCCGGCAGCTCGCGCTGTGGTGCGGCCAGATCGCCGGCCACCATCCCCTCATGCTGCGCCACCCAGCGCAAACCGCTTGCCCGGATGGCCACGCTCGACGACTCCCGCACCGGAGCGGCCACAATCTCATCCGGCATCCAGAAACTCCACGGCATCTTCTCGCTGTGGAAATAGCGCTGCGCCGCCCGCAATCGAGCCTGCAAATCCGAAGGCCGCTCCACCGCCGGACCGCTCAGCAGCGCCGCGTTGAATGCGGAAAAGGAAACGCCGGAATTCACCAGCGTCAATCCGCCCTGTTCCCGCACCGCCCCGTCGTTGGTCGCCAGCGCGTAGTTGGTCATCATCGCGCGCAAATTCTCCGAACTCACCCACGGGCTCGGAAATTGCGCCGCCAACACCATCGCCGGGATTACACCATAGTCGCCAGCCCGACACAAGTTCCCCAAGTTACCGTCACACCTTCCGGCCTTCCCTCTGTTACACTCAATCATCCACAGTCATCGCTCGTGACCCACGGCGCCGCTCGCCGATTTTGCACTGGCGTTCAACTCTGAAAGGAACGAGAACTCATTGCGCATTCACCTTGTCAATCCAAGCGACGTTGCGTTCGGGACCGCGGTCATCACCCCTCGCTGGCTCTTCGTGTTGGCCGCCGCCACCCCTCGTCAGTACGGTGATCCGCTCATCGTCGACGAGACGATCACCTCCATCAATCTCGACACCGTGCAGGCCGGCGACATCGTCGGCATCGGAGTCCACACCGCCAACGTGTTGCGCGGCATGGAAGTGGGCCGTCTGGCGCGCGAAAAAGGCGCTTGGGTCGTCTATGGCGGCATCCACGCCACGCTCTATCCCGATGAACTGCGCGAACTCGGCGGCGCCCACGCCGTCGTCAAAGGCGATGGCGATGAAGTCTGGGCCCGCGTCATCGCCGACTGCGCCGCCGGCAACCCGCAGCCGCTCTACGATGGCGGCCGCGTGGAAGGCGCCAACCTTCGCGCCGCCCGATGGGACCTCATCCCCAAGGACAGCTATATGTGGGCCTCCGTGCAAACCGTGCGCGGCTGCCCCAAGCACTGCTCCTTCTGTTCGGTGTGGAAGACCGACGGCCAGAAGCCGCGCCAGCGCACCAACGACATCGTCATTCAGGAAATCGTCGAACTGCGCCGCATCGGCTACCGCTTCATCGCCCTCGCCGATGACAACTTCTACCCGGTCACCCTCACCGACATCCGCCTCGCCGAACGCCAGGGCAACCAGGACCGCATCCACGAACTCACCTCCATGCGCGAAGAGCGCTTCGACCTCATGCGCCGCATGGCCGACCTGCCCTCCGACATGATCTTCTTCACGCAGATCACCATGGAGGCCGCCGAGGATACCGAGTTCCTCGACGCCATGCGCAAGGCCCGCATCAAGGGCGCCCTGGTCGGCGTCGAAGCCGTCACCGAAGAAGGCCTCAAGGCCGTCTTCAAGGACTTCAACCAGTCCGGTGAGAACCTCACCGCGCAGTTGCAGACCTTCAAGAACCACGGCGTCCACGTCCTGGGCTCCTTCATCTTCGGCCTGCCCACCGACCGCGCCGACACCTTCGAAGCCACCGCCAAGCTCGCGCAGGAGGCCAAGGTCACCTTCGCCCAGTTTGTGATGATGACCCCCTTCCCCGGCACCGTCGACTTCCAGCGCTGGGAAAAGGAGCAAGGCGACTCCATCGCCAAGGTGGATGGCGTGCCGCTCACCCGCTACTGGCGCATCCCCGGCTGGAAACGCCCCAAGCTCTACATGCCCCACCCCACCATGAGCGCTGACGAGATCCGCATGCGCACGCAAAAGGTGTGGGACGACTTCTACAGCTTCACCAACATCTGGAAGCGCGCCGATTGCGTGAAGAGCCTCAAGGCGCGCCTCGCCTTCGTGCTCATCTCCAAGCTCTACCGCCAGATGTACGCCAACACCGGCATCGCCGCCGACAGCGCCCGCCGCAAGAGCTCCAACCGCTGGGCCCGCTGGATCGCCAAGCCCTGCCGCAAGCTCTTCACCGCCGAACCGATGCCCGACCTCCAGGTCCCCGGCGGCGAACAGGCCCCCGTGGCCGCGTTCAACATCATCGGCAACTAACTCACAGATCCATCGCGGGGACTCAGCGGCGCGCCGGTGAGTCCCCCGCCCTACTTCGCTTTCTTCCGCGCAAACTTCATCCCCGTCCAATCCGCATCCACCGCGCAGATCTTGTAATCCACCAGCCCGTTGGCCAGCCCCACCGCGCGCACTGTGTTCTGGTTCACATCGGCCTTGATACGCCCGGCCGCCTTCGGATACACCATCCACACCGACACGCCTTCGGGCATGCGCGCCGCCAGAAACGGCGTCTCCCCTTCCAACTCCCGGTTCGACCGGATGAACCACATCACCAGTTGAGTCGCCGCGTTCACCCTCGACGTAAACGTGAGCCCTTCCGGCAACTCCCCCAGCGTTTCTTCAAAGCCATCAGGCGCACCCAGCAGCGCCACTTTCATCCCCTCCTTGAAACCCAACTTCTTGGTGAGCGGCGTGCCCTCGAACTTTTTCATGTAGGGCTCCGGCTTCACCGGTTCCGCTGGCGCGTTGCGAATCGCCGCCCGGATTGCCGCCGGCGCCTTCGCCCAGTCGGTGTACGCCGCATCGGGCAACTCGGCCTTCACCTTGGCCACCTTCTCCGCCGCCCCGCCCACGAACACCACCGGAATGCGGCAAATCGACGGATGCAACCGCAGCGCCTTGGCGATCATGTGCCCATGTGAAGGCCGCAAATCAAGGTCAATCACCAGCGCATCGGGATTCACGCTCTTGAAGTGCGCCACGAACTTCGTCACCGTCATTGGCTCTGCGTTCACCACAAACCCAGCCGCCTCCAACCCCGCCGCCCGTTCCGCCGCCACCTCCGGCTTCCAGCACACCAACCGCAGCTTCAGCGCCTTCTTCGCCATCGCCCCTCCTCGTGGCTACCCCTCCTGAAACTTCCGCCGCGAACGCGCCACCGCCGCTTTGGCCTCGGCCTCGTTCTCCCGCTGCTTGATCGACTCCCGCTTGTCGTGGTGCTGCTTGCCCTTGGCCAGTGCAATTTCCACCTTCACCAGCCCGTTCTTCAGATAGACCTTCGTCGCCACCAGCGTGAAGCCCCGCTCGCGCGTCTTCGCCCCCAATTTCTCGATTTCGCCCTTGTGCAACAGCAGCTTCCGCTTCCGCAGCTCGGCATGGTTGGCCCGGTTCCCATGCGAGTACGGCGAAAAATGGGCATTCACCAGCCACGCTTCGCCGCCCACGATCTCGGCATAGCAGTCGACGAGCTGCACCTTGCCCTCGCGCGCCGACTTCACCTCCGTGCCGGTCAGCGCCAACCCCGCCTCCAGGAAATCGGAAAGGAAGTAGTTGTGCCGTGCCTGCCGGTTATCGGCCAGAATCTTGAACTGCTTGTGCTCGGTGGCGGCCATATGGTGAAAGTTCCCCTGCACGCTCGCAAGGGGTTGCCCGTCAATGGATTAGATGGGCCCGAGGTCCATCCTAACACGTGCGCGCATGTTGAACTCTAAGCCATTTATCATCAATGCATTGGCGATACTTTTGAGCGTAACGCTTACGCTTTCGCCGCTGGACGCCCGCACAAAGAAGGGCGAAAAGTTCCTCAAGGACGGCAAACTGGCCGAAGCCAAAAAGGACTACGACAAGGCTCTTGAGCTGTTCGAGCAGGCCCTCGCCGAAGACCCCCAGGACGCCGCCTACCAGATGTCGGCCCAGCGCGTCCGCTTCCAGGCCGGCCTCAAGCATGCCGACGCCGCCAAAGCCCTGCGCGACGAAGGCAAGCTCGAGGAAGCCGCCGCCGAATACCGCAAAGCTGTCGCCATCGACCCCTCCAGCGTCCTCGCCCGCGCCGAACTCAAGCGTACCCTCGATATGATTGAACGCGCCAAGGGTGGCAAACCCGCCGCCGGCGTCCTCACCCCGGCCGAGCAGGCGCAGCAAGAAACCGAACGCCGCATCGCCGCCATCCAGGACGTGCCGGTCCTCAAACCCCTCTCCCGCCAGGTCTCCCAACTGCGCATGAACAACCAGCCGATCAAGGTGCTCTTTGAAACCCTCGGCAAGCTCACCGGCGTCAACGTCGTCTTCGACCCCGAGTTCCAGAACCCCGGCAAGAACTACTCAATGGACGTCACCCGCATCTCCCTCGAGCAGGCGCTTGACCAGCTCGCCGTCCTCACCAAGACCTACTGGAAGCCCCTCAGCGACACTACGATCTTCGTCACCAACGACAACGTCACCAAGCTGCGCGACTTCCAGGACATGGTGGTGAAGACCTTCTACATCAAGAACGTCACCACCCCCCAGGAGCTTCAGGAGATCGCCACCGCCCTGCGTACCCTCACCGACATCCGCCGCGTGCTCACCTATAACACGCACAGCGCGCTGATGGTCCGCGGCACGGTGGATCAGGTCGCCCTTGCCGAAAAGGTGGTCGCCGACCTCGACAAACCGAAGAGCGAAGTCGTCATCGACGTGCTCGTAATGGAGGCCAACCGCACCCGCACGCGCGACCTGGCAGCCAGCATCGTCAACGGCGGCACCTCCGGCATCCGCATCCCGGTCGGCTTCAGCCCCCGTTCCTCCATCACCTCGCCGGGCGCGGCCAGTTCCGACGATGACACCACCACCTCCACCAACACCAACATCCCCCTCTCAAACCTGAACCGCATCACGTCGAAAGACTTTTCCCTCACCCTGCCCGGCGCACTACTGCAGGCGCTGATGAGCGACCGCGGCACGCGCGTGCTGCAATCGCCCCAGGTGCGCGCCGTCGACAGCGTCAAGTCGTCGTTGAAGATTGGCGATCGATATCCTTATGCGACGGGCAGTTTTCAGCCCGGTGTCGGCAGCGTCGGCGTCTCCCCCCTCGTCTCCACTCAGTTCAATTTCGCCGACGTCGGCGTGAACGTTGACATCACGCCCAAGATCCACACCGCCGACGAGGTCAGCCTGCAGGTGGAAATCGACGTCTCCAACATCCGCGACCAGATTGACGTCGGCGGCCTCACGCAGCCCGTCATCGGCCAGCGCAAGCTGAGCCACAACGTGCGCCTGCGGCAAGGCGAAATGAGCATACTCGGCGGCCTCGTGCAGGACCAGGACACCAAGACAGTGAGCGGCATTCCCGGCCTCGGGCAGGTCCCGATTCTCGGCCGACTCTTCTCCAGCGAGTCCATCGAGCGCGGCCAGAGCGAACTGATGATCGTCCTCATCCCGCACATCATCCGCAGCCTCAATGTGGATGAGCAGAACCTGAAAGGCGTCGCCGCCGGTTCGGAACAGGTCGTCAAGCTCACCTACGCCCCGCGCGAGGAGGAGCCCGCCGCGCAGCGCACGGGTCAGCCGCTGGCTCCGCCGCCGCAGAACCTGATGGGCCAGCTCATGCCAGGTCCCAAACCGCCCGCCCCGGCCGCCACAGCTACCCCCGAACCCACTCCGCAGCCCGCCCCGAGCGCCGTTGAACCGCCACCTCCGCCGGCGCCCGAACCGGCCCCCACGCCGCAACCGCCAGCCGCCGCCACACC
>JAFLBB010000211.1 GCA_017304135.1 Acidobacteriota bacterium
CTGCGGCTCCAACCGCAAATACAAACACTGCTGCCTCGGCAAAACCCCGCTCCCCAAGGCCGCCTAGCCATTTCAGATAAAAAACTCCGAAATCAGCGTTCATCGGCGGCGAAACAAAAGGAGGCCCCACCAAACCCACCCCACCAAACCCACCCCACCAAACCCTAACCACAAAGCCCCGTAGCTGAACCGCGACCGTAAGGGAGTCGGCGACACACCTCCGCTCGAAGCGCAACAGCCCCGCGCGCCAGGGCCGCGGAAAGCCGCCGGAGGCGGGCTGCGGAGAGCCGCCGGAGGCGGGCTGCGGCTAGGAGGCGCTTCGCGGCTAGACAATAAAAAATCCTGCGCTACAATAAGAGTTCGATTCCTGGGCCGGATCCGAACCATCTCTGTAGACAGCCATGCCGCGTAACGCCAACCCTAGCCGCGCGCTTCACTACTACGCCATCTTCCTGGCCTGTTGCACCCTCTTCCTCGTCGTCGCCGGAGCCACCGTCACCTCCAAGGAAGCCGGCCTCTCCGTCCCCGATTGGCCCCTCTCCTACGGCCAGCTCATGCCGCCCATGTACGGCAACATCTTCTATGAACACGGCCACCGCATGGTCGCCACCACCGTCGGCTTCCTCACCATCATCCTCGCCATCTGGCTCTACCGCGCCGACGACCGCCCCTGGATGCGCAAACTCGGCTTCGCCGCCCTCGGCGCCGTCATCTTCCAAGGCACACTCGGCGGACTCACCGTCCTCTTCCTCCTCCCCAAGTGGATCAGCGTCTCCCACGCCTGCCTCGCCGAAATCTTCTTCTCCACCACCGTCGCCATAGCCCTCTTCACCTCGCCCTCCTTCCGCAACCCGCCCCACATGGTCGACGCCACAGGCTCGCTCAGCCTCCGCACCCTCGGCCTCTGGCTGCCGTTCATCGTTCTCGGACAGGTCTTCCTCGGAGCCGCCTACCGCCACAAAGCCCTCGACCTCATCTGGCACGTCGCCGGAGCCGTCATCGTCACCGCCGCAGTGCTCTTCGTTGCCGTCTTTGCCCTCCTCAGCTATCCCCAACACCGCATCCTGCGCACCTTCGCCATCGTCCTCCTTGGCATCACCTTCGCCCAGGTCTTCCTCGGCGTGGCTGCCTACATGAGCCGCGTCGTCACCGCCGAAGCCCCCCAACCCATGCCCGTCATGGTCTGGTTCACCGTCTCCCACGTCGCCACCGGAGCCCTCACCATGGCCACCAGCGCGCTCTTTGCCATCCAATCCGCGCGCCACGTGCATCCCGTGGCCGTCGCTCCTATGAGATCAGCAGCGAATATGTCACACTAAATGCTTCTAGCGACCCCTCATTCGATGACCTCGCACACCCGGCCCCAACTGCGCGACTACGTGGCCCTCACCAAGCCCCGCATCACCTGGCTCATCCTCATGAGCACCGCCATCGGCTGCCTCTTCGGCACCCGCCCTGACTTCACCTGGATCGTCCTCTTCCACACCCTCGCCGGCACCGGCCTCCTTGCCAGCGGCACCGCCGCCCTCAATCAATGGTATGAGTGGGACGCCGACGCCCTCATGCGCCGCACCCGCAACCGCCCCATCCCCGGCGGCCGCATGCCCCGCACCCACGCCCTCGTCTTCGGCATCGCTCTTGCCATCGCCGGCTTCCTCCAACTCGCCCTCGGCGTCAACCTCCTCTCCGCCGCCCTCGGCCTATTCACCCTCGCCAGCTACCTGCTGCTCTACACCCCGCTCAAGCGCCGCAGCCCGCATTCCACCACCGTCGGCGCCATCCCCGGCGCCATGCCCCCCATGATCGGCTACGCCGCCGCCACCGGCCAGCTCACCGCCGAAGCCTGGGCCCTCTTCGCCATCCTCTTCCTCTGGCAGTTCCCCCACTTCTATTCCATCGCCTGGATGTACCGCGACGACTACGCCTCGGCCGGCATCCGCATGCTCCCCGTCGTCGAACCCGACGGCGCTTCCACCGCCCGCCACATCCTCTTCACCTCGCTCCTGCTCATCCCCGTCAGCCTCGCCCCCACCTTCCTCGGCATGACCGGGAACCTCTACCTCTATGGCGCCCTCGCCGCCGGCACGCTCTTCTTCTACGCCTCCTACCGCGTCGCCTCCGAGAAGACCGTCGCCCGCGCCCGCAAGGTCCTCCTCGCCTCCGTCGTCTACCTCCCGGTCCTCTACGGACTCATGCTCATCGACCGGTGAGACGCCGCACTCTCCTCCTCGCTGTCCCCCTTCTCACGGCCTGCTCCAAGCCGCCCCAGCCGCTGCCCACCCTCTACGCCGTACCGCCCTTCCAGCTCACCGCCCAGGACGGCCGCGCCTTCTCCAGCGCCACCGAACTCACCGGCCGCGTCTGGGTCGCCGACTTCATCTACACCACCTGCACCGGCCCCTGCCCCCGCATGAGCCGCCTCATGAAGACCATCGCCGAAGCCACCCGCACCCTCCCCAACGTCCGCTACGTCAGCATCACCGTCGACCCCGCCCACGACACCCCCCAAGCCCTCGCCGCCTACGCCAAGCGCTATGCCGCCGACACCACCCGCTGGAGCTTCCTCACCGGCTCCACCGAAGCCCTCAACGCCCTCAAGCGCGAAGGCTTTAAGCTCGGCAACGTCGACGGCTCCCTCAACCACTCCACCCGCTTTGTCCTCATCGATGCCCGCGGCCACATCCGCGGCTTCTATGGAACCGCCGACGACTCCGACATCCCCAGCTTGATCGCCGGCATCCAACAATTAGCCACCGAATCCGCTAACTAATCACTCCCATTTACACAGCCATGGACTACCGCTCACTACCCGCTCTCAACGCCACGCTCAACGCTCTCTCGGCCCTGCTCCTGGTCACCGGCTACGTCCTCATCCGCCAGAAGAACGTGCAGGCTCACCGCGCCGCGATGCTCTCCGCCTTCGGCGTCAGCATCGCCTTCCTCGTCTCCTACCTCGTCTATCACTATGAAGTCGGCTCCGTCCGCTTCCAGAAGACCGGCCCCATCCGCACTCTCTACCTCGGCATCCTCCTCACCCACACCATCCTCGCCGCCGCCGTCCCCATCTTGTCGATCCTCACCCTCCAACGCGCCTTCCAACGCCGCTTCCCCGCCCACCGCAAAATCGCCCGCTACACCTTCCCCATCTGGCTCTACGTCTCCCTCACCGGCGTCGTCGTCTATTGGATGCTGTACCGGATGTAAGGCACCAATAAGTCGCTACTGACATTCGATGCGTGGACGCCCTACGACTGGTAAACTGAGCATTTGGTGAATGTTTTATGAGGCTAATTGGAGGAGCCTTCTCCTCAATTCGTACATTTGAATCGGATCAATCCGCCTGGGAGTTCCTATTCCACAGGTACTTGCTGCAACTGCCCCGATACGAATGGCGAACGGGGGGATCCGGTTTGCTCACGATGCAGCCCTCCCCCAACTATCTTTTTCGTGGAGAGAACGGCCCGTATCCCACAACCGTTTCGTCCTTGCGTCGTCTGAATACGTTCCAGGGCCTTTCGGCGAGTGACCGGACTCGACTCCAAGAGTTGAGTGCAAATCTAGTCTGGAGGTTCTGTGAGCCTGACTATGGAATGACCACTGATAGCGCTATCGGCCTGTTGCAGCATTACGGGTTTCCGACGAATGTCGTCGATTTCACCCATAGTCTCAATGTCGCGCTCGGATTCGCAATAGCAGGCCCCCACGAGGTGGGCAGGATTTGTGTGTTGCCAATGCCCCGGACTCCACGCGCCAATCCGCTCATTGACCTCTCAGCCCACGCTTGGTGCGAGCGACCGATACGGCAGCATGCCTACGGTCTCCTCCTTCCACCTCAGGAGTACGATCTGAAGAGTTACCACGTCATAGATGCTTTGGGCCTTGCTTGGTATGAATTCAGAATTACTGAGCAACTCAAAGAGTGCCTCAAACCATATCGTGAGGACCTGCTGCGCATTGACGATGACCCCAGCGCTGGCTTTCTCCGGCACCATATCACGGAGTTTGTAGAGGCCACCGGCAAGCTTTCGGCCGCGCTGACAGACTGGCTGCTTCAACGAGTCCCAGTGGCTCCTCGATGCGCCGAGATCCGCGAGTTCGATGGTAAAGAAGTGGTTGTTCAGCACAGAGCCCTGAACTCTCTGCCTAATCCAGAACAGTATGATGAGCATTCGGAACGGGAGCGGACTCGTAGATACTGGTCCACCGAGTTCTCAGACCGAAGCTGGAGCCGTATGGAAGCGTGGCCTTGGCCACCGGTGGGCACCATCTATGCCGACCCGCGTACCTTTCATCCCGTCGCAGACGCATAGCCGCCCTCACTGGCAACTTACCAAATCGTCTCCACCCTAGACGCCCGCACCTTCCCATCCCGTGTAATCAACGGCACTCCCCTCGCCAACGCCGTGGCCGCGACAATCCGATCCGGCAGGTCCGGCACCTCATCCCGCCCCACCAACGCCAACGCATCCGCGACCCCTCGATCCAGCGGCGCCAGCCGACAGGGCGACAGTGGATCGTCCAGCGCCTGGATCAACCTGTCCCTCGCCACTGCAGGCACGCGGCCCTTCTCCACCAGATAGGTCAGCTCCACCAGGCACACCGACGGAATCCAGATCCAGTCGCCCGAGTTCTCAAACGAGTCCAACAACGCCTCTGCCCGCGCCGAGAGGCGCGGATCGCGTCCCAGATACCAGACGATGGCATGCGTATCCACCACCACGTCCGCCATCAGAAGTCCTGCCTCGGGAAGCCTCCCCACATCTCCCGCTGATTGGCCTCAATCTCCTCCGCTGACAGCGACACGCCCAGGTCCGCCCACAGTCCCTTGATGCTCTTCCGCCGCTGCTGCGGAGCCGCGTGGTCCCGTAACTCCGTCGCATGATCGAGGATCACCTGTTGCTGGTCCGCCGGCAGCTGCCGCACCACTTCCAATATGGCCTTCTCCAGTGACATACCAGTCCTCACCTACAGTATCCGGTACTTTACCCGCACCAACAACTCGCCCCCCTACTTCACCCCCATCACCACAATCCCATACCCCACCCCTGCCTCATCCGCGGCCCGCGCAATCTGGTACGCGATCCACTTCCCATCGGTTGACACCACCGGATTCGACGCCTTCCACCCCTCGTAATCATTGAAGTGCGTCACCCTTACGAAGTCCTTCCCCGTCCCGTCCATCCGCAGCTTCCACACATCGATCTCGCGCGACCCATGCACGCCGCCCAGCGTCTCCACCTGCTTCGACGACTCCACCAGCGTGTACTTCCCATCCGGGAAAATCCCCTCCACTTCGTTGTAGATCTCCGCCGCCTGCGAGAGGAAGTCCGTCACCGCGCCCGTCTTCAGATCGATCCCCATCACCCCGCCGAGCCCCTTCGGCCGGTAACAGGTGAACGTCATCTTCGTATCGTCGTCATAGAAGTCCTGCGCCTCGATGCGGCAACTCGGGCTCTTGCTCTCATACACCGTCTTCACGTTGACGAGCCGTGCAGTGCCGCCCCCCACCTCCACATCGCCCACCACCAGCCGCGAATACCCGCGCGGCAACTCGGGAAACTGCGACTCCGTCTCTGACCACGCCATCCGCAACCGCTTCTTCGAAATCGCCGCCCCCTCGCTCATCTTCCGCCCCAGCTTCACCGGCTTCGACCCCGGTTCCTTGCTCATAAACCACAGCTCGTTGTCGCGCGACCGGCTCGTGCGGATGTCGCTGAACCGCTCCGGCCCAATGAGGATGTAGTTGCCATCGCTCAAGTGCATGATGCGCAGAAACGCCGCCCCCGGCACGCCGCACGTCAGGCAGCGGATCACGCGCGTCTTGAGGTCAATCACGAACGCATCGCCGAAGCTCTTCGCCATAAACGCAATCCGCTGGTTGTCCGGCGAAAAGTCCGCCCGCTCGCCGAACCGCGTGATCACCTCGTGCCCCTTCGGCAGCGCATCCAGCGGACTCCCCGCCTTCCGCGCCCCAAACGCCGCCACCGCCATCGCCAGCAAACATAGCCAACGCATCATCATCGAACTAACTCCTATCGACCAGTTCCACCGCCGCCGCCGCGCGGGATATCGTGAACAGAATGTCCTTCGGCATCTCCATCGTCCTCGTGCTCATGCTGCTCACCGCCGGCATCGTCATCGTCGCGGCCATCGCGTGGATGCTCTCACATGCCAGCAAGACGCGCAACGCCCCGTTCCAACTCGCCCACCATCTCGCCTGGCCCGCTCTCACGCCAGGCCGCGCTCTCGCCGGCACCTGGTACGCCGGCTCCGCCCACAGCCGCCGCGTCGCCATCAAGCTCGTCGCCCTCCGCAACGAACGCGCCACCGGCAGCCCGCGCCGCACCCCTTACCTCCGCATCGTCATGGAAGTGCTCGTGCCCCAACCGCTGGGCGTGATGGCCTTCCGCCCCATCGGCGCAACAAGCAGCCTCCAGCGCTTCGAAGACGCCTTCGCCCTCGAGAACGAATCCCGCCTCGGCTCCGAGGCGCGCCAGGCGATGCTCGGCTTCGTCGCCCGAGGCTACCCCACCGGCATCCAAGGCGCCACCTTCCGCGCCTCCCCGGGCACACGCAACCTTTGGCTGAAGGACCGAGCCCGCATCGAACCCGGCCCGCTCGACCCCGCCGTGCTGCCCGACGCGCGCACCGTCCTCGTCTACGATCATCCCCATCCCGAACTCGCCCCCGAAGCCTTCCAGCAACTGCTCGGCGAACTGGCGCTCGTCGCCTCGGCCCTCGAGCGCCAGCCCTAACAGCCGCGCCTGCAGCGGACCGCTCAACTGCCGCTGCCGCGCACACCATACCGCGCCAGCGTCATCGACAACTCGGCATACAGGTTCGCAAACGCACTGACGCCGATCTTACTCTGCAACGCCGCCAACCGCCGCTCCACCAGCGCTGCCACTGTGCTCTCGCCCGCGCCCGAGTTCACATGGTCAAAGTGCGTCCGCCAGTTCGACAGCCCGCGCCCCGGGTCATCGCTCGGCGCTGCGCCATCCATGGCGTCCACCCAACCCGCCATCGAGCGCCCCACTTGTCCCAACTTCGCCGACACATCGGCATATACGCGGGCATAGCCTTCGCGCCCCAGGCACCCGCGCAGCGAGGCCATCCTGCGCGCAAACAGCCGCGGCGCCTGCCCGCGCGCCGCGCTGTTGGCATAGTCCAGGTGCGGACCCGCGCTCAGAATCCCGCGCCCCGGATCATCCGATGGCGCCGCCGAGTCCATCCCATCGCGCCAACCGCACGGCCCCGCGCCAGCCGCCGCACGCACCC
>JAFLBB010000212.1 GCA_017304135.1 Acidobacteriota bacterium
GGGTCGTTTTGGGCGGTGGCCGAGGTGTATGCGAAGGTGCGTGGCCGGGAGGGGTTGGGCTTCGGCGACGTGAAGATGGTGGGGATGCTGGGGGCGTTTCTGGGCTTTATGGGCGTGATGGCGGCGATTCTGGTGGGATGCGTGGCGGGGTCGGTGTTGGGGATGGTGTGGATTTGGGCGCGGCGGCATGAGGCGAAGAGCTACGAGCTGCCGTTTGGGACGTTTCTGGCGGCGGCGGGGATTGTGATTGCGTTCCGAGGGGAGGGGTGGTTGAAGTGGTATGCGGAGTGGGGGCGGTAGGGCCTATTCGACGCCGTAGTTCACCTCGATGTTGCGGACGGCGCGCGAGGCGACGAAGAGGACGAGGGCGGTGAGGGCGAGCAGGCCGAGGACGGCGAAGGCGGCGGTGGGCGGCTCGGCGGGGGCGGCGAGGAGGCGGATGAGAAGGGGCGCGTTGGAGTCCATGGGCGGCGGCACGGGGCAGAGGGCTTCCACGTAGTAGAGCACGCTGAGCTTTTGGAGCATGGCGGGGAGGATGCCGTTGATGGATTCCCAGAAGAGGATGGTGACGGCGGGGATGATGGGGTTGCGGAGGAGGAGTCCGGAGGCGAGGAAGACGCTGCCGTAGCCGACGCAGGCGAGGGCGGCGGCGGCGGAATACCAGAAGACGTGGGAGAGGCCGTCGGTGGCCCAGAAGGTTTGGAGTGCGGTGG
The DNA here is from genome assembly GCA_017304135.1 of Acidobacteriota bacterium. Taxonomy (GTDB): domain Bacteria; phylum Acidobacteriota; class Terriglobia; order Bryobacterales; family Bryobacteraceae; genus JAFLBB01. The sequence goes on from JAFLBB010000212.1 coordinate 714, forward strand.
GGTCCTGGGGCCAGAGCATGAGGGCGAAAGAGAGGGCGGCTCCGGAGCCGAAGATGACGACGGCGGCAATGAGGCCGGCGAGGTATTTGCCGGCGAGGAGGACTTCACGGCGGGCGGGGATGAGGAACCAGAAGTGCAGGGTTTTGTCGAGCATTTCGCCTCGGAAGAGGTTCATGAAGATGCCGAGGCAGCCGAAGAAAATGGCCAGGCGCAGATAGAAGTATTGGAAGACGCCGGCGTAGACCTGGCGGTCCTCCTCGAAATCGTTGAGGGGGCGGGCGCGTTTGGTTTGAAGGATGCCGTCTTCGAAGTTGAGTTCCCAGCGTTTGGAGCCGTCCCAGTAGGCGAGGAAGCGGCGGTCGGGGGTGCGCTGCTGTTCGGCGTCGGGGCCGCGGCGGCGGCGGCGGGGGCGGTAGCGTTCATCACTGACGGGGCCGGGAGCCTGGCGAAGGACGTCGCCTTCGGAGTCGCCGGCGCGGATGGCATCGAGGACGGAGGAGGGGGTGACGCGCGAGGTGTAGCGGTCGCGTTTGAATTTCACTTCGACGCCGTGGGCGAAGAAGATGACGGCGGGGAAGAAGGCGAGCAGGTAGACCCAGAAGCTGCGTTTGGAGAAGAAGACGCGGGTGAGCTGGAGGCGGGCGATGGTCCAGACCTGTCGGAGGCGGGCGGCGTTGGTCACCGGTCACCTCCGATCAGGTATTCGTAGAGGGCGCCCATGTTTTCGTCGGCGGGGACGATGGATTCGACGGTGTGGCCGGCGAGGGAGATGCGGGTGAGGGCGCGGGAGAAGTCGGCGCGGTTGCGGGTCATGACGAGAAGGCCGAGGCGGTCGTCCTGCATTTTGATTTGGGTGATGTGGTCGTGTTCGAAGAGGAGGGAGGCGATGCGGGAGGCGTCGCGGCAGCGGATGACGAACTGGCTGGGGTGCTGGTGGATTTCCTCGCGGACGCTGCGGATCTGGCCTTCGGCGATGATCATGCCGTTGGCGATGAGGATGACCTGATCGGAGATGATGTCGACTTCCTGGAGGACGTGGCTGGAGAGGATGACGTGGCGGCCGAGGGCGGCGTATTCGCGGAAGAGGGCGATGGTTTCAGCGCGGACGAGGGGGTCGAGGCCGTTGAGGGGTTCGTCGAGGACGAGGATGTCGGGGTCGTGGGCGATGGCCTGGGCGAGGCGGATGCGCTGGCGCATGCCTTTGGAGTAAGAGGCGACTTTGCGGCGGGAGGCTTCGGCCATGCGGACGCGGTGGAGGGCGGCCTGGGCGCGGGTGGAGGCTTCGGCGGAGGAGAAGCCGGTGAGGATGAGGCCGGTGGTGACGAAGTCGAGGCCGGTGGAGCCACGGGGGGCGGAGTCGTATTGGGTGGCGTAGCCGAGGATGCGCATGAGGCGCTCGGGGTGGCGTGGGGAGAGGCCGCGCATGGTGATGACGCCGCGGTCAGGATGGATGAGCCCGGCCATGAGGTTCATGAGGGTGGTTTTGCCGGAGCCGTTGGGGCCGACCAGGGAGGTGATGCCGGGGGGGATGCGGAGGGTGACGCGATTGACGCCGAGGACTTCGCCGTAGAACTTGGAGACGTCGTCGAAGAGGACTTCGGGGGCGGTGGCGGCGGTGCTCATGGGGGTGGCGGCGGCGGGGCCGATGGGTGAGTTAGGGGTGCTCATGACACGACCTCGACGGGGCGGAGTTTGCGATTGAGGATGGCGGCGAGGAGGCCGATCATGAGGACGAGGGCGGCGAAGCATTCGTACTCGTCGGGGCCGGGGAAGGGTTCGAGGCCGAGGAGGGCGCGCCAGAGTTGGAGCGTGGCGCGGGTGGGGTTGAAGGCGGAGGCCCATTCGACGCGGAGGACGGCGTTGGCGAGTTCGGAGGCTCCGGCGAGGATGAAGAAGATGCCGAGGACGAGGGCGCCGGCGATCATGCGCCAGCGGACGTAGGCGGAGCTGGCCATGGCAACGAGGCTGACCAGGAGGATCCAGAAGAAGAAGCCGGCGACGATGGCGGCGCCGATGTGCCAGTTGGCGGAGAACCAGTCCCAGCCGGCCATGCCGGATTGCATGAGGAAGAGGAGGCCGCCGGGGATCCAGGTGACCGGGGAGAGAACGCCGACGAGGACGAGCATGCGGGAGAGGACGTAGGTGGAGCGGGACATGGGGCGGGAGAAGTAGAGGGGGAGAGCGCCGTTGGAGAGGTCGGGGGCGATGAGGCTGGGTCCGGCGAAGGCGGCGAGGATGATGGCGAAGGTGGCCTGGGCGTTCATGAAGATGAAGAAGAACTCGGCGTTGATGTCGAAGATCTTGGCGGTGGCGGCGCCGCCCATGCCCTGGAGGAGGTCGAGGTGGTGGGAGAGGTAGATGAAGAGGGCGCAGCCGGTGGGCCAGAAGAGGGCGACGATGAAGAGGATGGAGATGAGGCGCTGTTGCATGAGGCGTTCCCAGGCAAAGCGAGGGAGGACGAGGAGGCGGCTGGCGGGGCTGGTGAGGGGGCCCTGGTAGCGCTGGTAGCCACGCTTATAGACGGCCATTGGTGGCGACCTCCTGGGGGGGAGCGGCGGAGTCGCCGGCGGTGCGGTGGATGTGGCCGACGGCCTTGAGGAAGATCTCTTCGAGGGAGTCGCGGCGGTGGGTGAGGCGTTGGACGTCGAGCGATTCACGGCCGACGATGCGCCAGAGTGTGTCGATTTCGATTTCCGGGGGGAGGACGATGCGCCACTTGCCGGCGCCTTCGTTGACGCCTTCGGCGCCGTGTTCGGAGAGGGCGGCGGCGAAGTTGCGGTCGTCGCCGGAGACTTCGAGTTCGACGAAGCGGCGGTTGGCGCGGCGTTCCTCTTCGAGGTTGGCGTGGTGGACGATGGCGCCGTCCTTGAGGATGACGACCTCGTCGCAGACCTCTTCGACGTCGCGGAGGAGGTGGGAGCAGAGGACGACGTTCATGCCGTGGTCGTTCTTCATTTCGAGAACGAGCTTCAACATGCGGGCGCGGGCGGCGGGGTCGAGGCCGTTGGTGGGTTCGTCGAGGATGACGAGTTCGGGGCCGTGGATGATGGCCTGGGCGAGTTTGGCCATTTGCTTCATGCCAAGGGAGTAGGTGCCGAGGGGGCGGTAGCGGGCTTCACCGAGGCCGACGTGGAAGAGGACTTCGTGGGCCTTTTCGAGGGCGACACGGGAGGGAAGACCGGAGAGTTCGCCCATGATGCGGAGGAGGCGGACGGCGCTCATGTCGGCGATGAGGGCTTCGTTTTCGGGCATGTAGCCGACGCGGGATTTGACGTCGCGGGACTGGCGGTGGCAGTCGAGGCCGAGGATGCGGGCCGAGCCGGCGGAGGCTTTGTGGAAGCCGAGGAGGGTGAGGATGAGGGTGGACTTGCCGGCGCCGTTGGGGCCGAGGAGGCCGATGGCTTTGCCGGAGCCGGAGGCGCCAAGGCGGCAGGAGATGCCCTTGAGGATCTCCCGCCGGCCGAGTTTGACGCGCAGGTTGTCGAGTTCGATGACTGGGGTCATAGCCGCGAGTTCAGTTTCCTGGACACGGTGCGGTTGGCGCGGGGCGTGCCCTTGCCCCCTTCCAGGCCACTTACCAGCATGGCGTCGAGGATGAGGCTCGTCAATCGAGTACGACTGACAGCGCGCATTCGTTCCGTTTCTGTGTCGAGAACGACTAAAACAGGGTCGCGGTTTTCGAGGAGCGACTTAATGGCGGGGTTTTGGATGAGGGAGGCGACGTCGGCGAGGGCTCCGGTGGAGTTGAGCCAGACGAAGGCGGCATGGTGGAGGGCGCCGGTGGCCGGGAAGCGCTGTTGGAAGCGGGAGGAGCGGAGGAGCGAGGCGCTGGTGTTGCGGGTGGCGATGGCGCGGGCGGCGAGGGCGCGATCGGTGGAGGCGATGAGGTAGCCGCCTTCGTAGGTCCAGGAGAGGGCGACGGGGGCGAGGCTGGTTTGGAGCGACATCCAGGTACGGCCGTTGACGGACTCCTGTTTGAGGGTGACGCGGTTGGCGGCCTGCTCGGGGGTGAGTTTGGCGTTGAAGGCGTCAGTGAGGCGGCGGATGGCGGCGTCGAGGGCGGCGGGGCGGACGACTTCGACGGCGGCGACCCAGCCGGGGATGGGGAGGGAGGGGCGCTCGATGGCGAAGGTGAAGTCGGTGCCGAGGGAGCCAGCGATGTCGGCGGTGACGCTGACGCCGGTTTCAGATTCGAACTTGGCGAGGTCAGCCTTTATGCCGGTGAAGGCGGCAAAGATCTCTTCGAGGGCCTGGCGGGGGTCGCGGGTGGAGGCCGAGAGGGCGAAGACGGCTTCACTGGAGACGAACTCGGCGGAAGCGGCGGGGCCGGCGGCGGTGAGCAGCGAGGCGAGGCCGGTGCGCGCGCCCTGGAAGGAGAGGGTGGCGGAGTTTTCCGAATCGCCGCCGGACTGGCGCTGTTCGAAGAACACGGAGCGGGCGTTGGAGAGGCCGAGGGTGCTGAAGGCGGCGGTGTCGGAGGCGGAGCGATGCGGAGCTGCGCCAGCGAAGTTGATGCCGAGGAGCCAGCCGGCGCCGGCGCGGTAACGGGTGGCGATTTCGGTGGCGAAGGGCGAGGAAGCGCCTGCGCCGAGTTGCGAGGCGGCAAGGGCGAGGTGAGCGTCGTTATCGGAGATGAGGAGGAGGCCGTTGGAGATCTTGAAGGGGAGCGTGCCTTTGAGGTCGGTGGCGAGGCGGTTGAGGGCCTCGGTGAGACGGGCTTCGCGGTCGGGGGCTACCTGGGCGAGCATGAGGGGCCACTGTTTGCCATCGGGGGCGGCGGAGAGGACGAAGACGATCTCATCGCCGAGGAGGGGCATGAGGGTCTGCATGCGGTCGAGGGCATCGCGGACGTGGCGGCCGTGGTCAGAGTTCCACCATTCGCCGAGGGCGGAGTTGGCGCGGGCGCGGTCCTCAACGAGGCGGAGGGCTTCGCGGAGGGTGCCGTCGAGGTTGGGGATGGCGAAGTAAATGACGGGGGTGGCGGGGAGATAGCGGAGGAGCTTGGCTTGAGTGCGCGGGGAGGCGGTGGGAAGCGAAGCGAGCTGTTGTTCGATGCCGGCGAATTCGGCGAGGAGGGCGAAGTACTTCTCGGCTTCCTGGCTCCAGGCAAAGGACTGGCGGACGGGGACCTCGGAGAGAGCGGGGTTGGTGGCCGACTGTTTGCCGGCGGTGAGGAGGGAGTGTTTGCCGGGCTGGGAGACATCGACCGCGCCTTCGACGACGGAGACGAGGGATCCGGCGGCGCCGCTGGAGACGGCGAAGATGGTGCCTTTGACGGAGGCAACGGAGTCGCGGGTGACGACGCGGAGGTGGCCGTTGCGTTGCTTGGCGGCCTGGACGATGAGGTCGCCGTGGTGGAGGCGGACGGTTTGGCCGCTCCAGGCGGCGGAGAGGGAGAGTTCGGTGCGCTGGTTCAGTTCGAGGCGGGAGCCGTCGGCGAGTGTGAGGATAGCGCGCGAGCCGGCGCCGGTGCGGACGATTTCGCCTTCCGAGAGAGTGGCTCCGGCGGAGAGGGCGTCGCCGGGGATGTGGTGGAGTGTGCCGTCGATGGAGGCGATGGTGGCGCGGGGGCCGGAGGGGGCCAGGGCGCGGTCGATGTTGTCGCGCGTCATGTACAGGCCGAACGTGGCGAGGGCGGCGGCGGCGGCGTAGGTGAGCCAGCGTGTGGGGACGACGCGGCGGCGCGGTTCGGGCATGGCGACGACGCGGGGGGCTTGTGCGGAGCCGTCGAAGAGGTGGCGGCATTCGGCGCAGCGGGCGAGGTGGTCGTCGAGAAGGAGGCGGCGGGCGGGGGAGAGTTCACCGGCGCGATAGGCGCCGAATTCCGGGCGGAACCCGGCGCAGGCGAGCGAGGTGGTGTGCACGATCTGCTGCCAGACGCGGTGGCGGGCCTCGGCGGATTGGGCTTCGGGGGCGCGTTCGTCGCGCATTTCGTTGAGGAGGTCGTCAAAGTGTTGGTCGGTCATGGCCCGTCTCCTTTATCTGCTGAGGTCCTTTTTGAGAATTGCGCGGATGCGGTGTAAGCGGCTGCCGATGGTGCCGCGTTCGACGTTCATGTGGGTGGCGAGTTCGTCGTAGGAGAAGCCTTCGAGGTAGCACATGACGAAGAGTTCGGCGTCGTCGGTGGGGAGTTTGGCGAGGGAGCGGCGGATGCGTTCCTTGAGGAGCGCGGTGCTGTCCTTGGCGGAGTATTCGCGGGCCGGGTCGAGTTCGACTTCGGACTGCCATTTTTTGCGGCGGAGGATGTCGATGGCGGCTTTGATGGCGGCGCGGCGGAAGTAGCTTTCGAGCGAGCCGGCGGTGGTGGTGGGGCGGTTGTTGAGCAGGCGGAGGAAGACGACCTGGAGGACGTCTTCGGCATCGGCCGAATTGCCGGCGACGCGGAGGGCGGCCTGGTAGACGGTGTCCGCGTAGCGCGCGTAGAGATCTTCGATGTCGGGGGGTGGTTTCACGAGAGCCGGTGATGTTGTGGCGATGGTTTGAAGCGCCGTGCCCATGTTTCGTTCCTCAACCGGGTAGACGGGGCTGAGGGCCGGTTTCTTC
>JAFLBB010000213.1 GCA_017304135.1 Acidobacteriota bacterium
GGGGACGGTGGAGGCGGCGCGGGGGTGGTGGGGCGGCAATGACAGGGCAGGAGTGGTGAGGCGGAGGTGCTGGCGACAGTGGGGCGGCGGTGCTGGGGAGGGGAGCCAGGAGCGGGGCGGGCGGCGGATCAGCGCCGCTCGGAAAGCAGCTGTTCGATCGACTCCGGGGTGTGGGGGCGCTCAAAGAGGAAGCCCTGAATGTACTCGCAGCCCAAATCGCTGAGGACATCCAACTGGCACTGGTTTTCGACGCCCTCGGCGACGACGGTGAGTTGGAGCGACTGGGCGAGGCGGACGACGGCCTCCACCAGGCGGGCGTTGGCTGAGTCGGTGCCGAGGTCGCGGATGAAGGAGCGGTCGATCTTGATGGCATCGACGGGGAGGTGGTGGAGATAGCTGAGCGAGGAGTAGCCGGTGCCGAAGTCGTCGAGTGAGAGGCGGATGCCGGCGGCGCGCAGGGCGTCCATCTGGGAGCGGACCAGGGCCGGGTCGCACATGAGGCAGGATTCGGTGAGTTCGAGTTCGAGCAGGGCGGGATCGATGCCGGTATAGCCGACGACTTCGAGCACGGTTTGTGTGAAGTCGGGGCGGGCGAACTGGATGGCGCTGACGTTGACGGCCATGCGCAGGCGGTGGCCCAGTGCGGCCCAGCGGGCGGCCTGGCGGCAGGCCTGTTCGAGGGCCCAGCGGCCGATGGGGACGATGACGCCGAGCGATTCAGCGATGGGGATGAAGCGGTCGGGCGGGACGAGGCCGGCTGATGGGGTGTTCCAGCGCAGCAGCGCCTCCACGCCGGTGATGCGACGGGTGGAGGCGGAAAACTGCGGTTGGTAGAGGAGGTGGAACTGGTTCAGTTCGAGAGCGCGGCGGAGCTGAAACTCGAGGGTGATGCGCTCGTGGATGCCGGCGCTGGCTTCGGGCGTAAAGACGTGGAAGCAGTCGCGGCCGTGGGCACGGGCGGTATCGAGGGCGGCGTCGGCACGGCTGAGCAGGGAATCGGCGTCGGAGGCGTGATCGGGGAATAGACTGACGCCGACGCTGCCGGTGGCCGAGATCTCCAGCCCCTGGTAGAGGACGGGGACGGCGACCAGGGCTCGCAGTTTGCGGGCGGCCTGGGCGGCGCCGTCGGGGCCATCGACCTCATGCAGCAGGACGGCGAATTCATCGCCGCCCATGCGGGCCACCGAGTCGGCGGCGCGGACGGCGGAGCGAAGCCGGCGGGCCACTTCGCGCAGCAGGGCATCGCCGCCGCGATGGCCGAAGATGTCGTTGATGTGTTTGAAATTATCCAGGTCGATGCGGATCAGGGCGAGGCGGTGGGCGCGGCGCCGGGCCGAGCCGACGGCCTGCCGGGTGAGGTCGTGAAAGCAGAGGCGGTTGGGCAGCGAGGTGAGGGTATCGTGCTGGGCCTGGTAGGCGAGTTCGGTATAGGTGCGGCGGCTTTCCAGGGCGATGGCGGCGGTGTGGGCGGCGCCTTCCAGCAGGGGCCGCGCGTGGTCTGGCGGTGGGCCCTCCAGTGGCAGGCAGAGGCAGAGAATCGCCAGCACCTGGCCGTCGCGGCAGACGGCGGGCCAGGCCGCGCAGGCGCGGAAGCCGTGTGCCAGAAGCAACTGGCGGAACGGGTCAAGGTTGGGCAGTTGGGCCGCCGACGGGGTGAGGACCACTTTTCCGCCGGACGCCGCGGCGGCCAGCGCCGGTGAGTCGGCCTCGGGGGGATCGGCCTGGAGGGCGGCGGCCATTTGGCCGGGGATGCCGCGGCAAGCGGCGAGCCGCAGCCCGGCCTCGTCGAGAGCAAACAAGACGACCGAGGCAGCCGGGTCCTGGTGGACGATCATCTGCAGGATGGCGTCGGTGACCACATCCTGCGGCTCCTGGCGGGCCACCAGTTCGAGGGCCGAGGCGCGGTCGTTCTCATAGCGCAGTTCGGCGCCCAGCCGGTCGCGGATCTCCACGATGGCGTGCTCACTGCGCAAAAACGCCTCGGCCAAGGGCTCAAGCCCCGCCGGGATGGGGCCGCTGACGCCGGGGACGTAGACGCCGGGGCCGTTGACGCCGGGGCCGTTGACGATGGGGCCGTTGGCGATGGGGTTGGGGGCGGTCGGGCTGGGGGCGATGGGATGGAGGCGCGTCAATTCGCCGAGCGCACGCAGCAGTTCGGCGACGCGGTCAGCATAGGTTCCCGGGACGGGTGGCGCGGGCGGCCCCAGCGGCCGGAAGTTCGAGGCAACGGGATGTGGCCCTGTCAGGGACGGCATGAGAGTGCACGCGCAGGGAATCTGCGCCTACGATCATTTCGGCCAGTGCCAGAGTTTTGTGAATTCCAGTTGCGCCTGCCAGCGGCGGCCACGGCTGGCGGTCACGCCCGCCGGGAGCGCAGGGCGCACACAAGCAGTCGCGCATCGGAGAGGCGCACCAGGCGGCGGGCCAGCAACGCCGCCAGGTACACCGGCACGAACACCAGCAAGCGAAGCGGTTCGGCGCCGGACCAGAGCCAGAGAACGGGCGAGAGCGCCAGTCCCCAGGCAACGGTCTCCGCCCAGGGCAGGATGTCGAACCTGAAGACGGCGCGGACGCGCCAGGTTGTGTAGGCGCTGTAGACAGCCCCGGCTACGAGCACGGCCCAGGCCGCGCCCATGCTTCCCTGTGAGGGGACGAGCAGCCAACTGAGCAAGCCGAAGAGCACCAACTGCGTGGCGGCTCCGATGTTGGCGACGCGGCCGAGGTTGTAGCTGACGGCCAGGACGCGAGCCAGCGTGGTGGGGCCGGAGAGCAGCCCGGCGATGCTCAAGGGCCACAGGAGGGGGGCCACGGGGCGGTAGGCTTCACCGAGGAGGCGAGCGACAGCCAGATCGGCGCAACTATAGAGGAGCGCCGTGGCAAGCACGCCAGCGATGGCCAGGCCGACCAGAAGGCGATTGGTCCAGGCGGCCAGCTCCTGCGTTCGCCCTTGCATCTGGAGCGAGGAAAACAAGGCGCCGAATCCGCTGATGAGCTTCCACAGCGTGGCCGAGCCGGCGAGGTAGGCGCCGAAGGCGATGGAGTAATAGCCTGCCTCGGCGTAGTGGCCCGAGATGAGGCGGACCAGCGGGGTGCCGCCCTGCTGGAAGGCCATGATGAGGAGGTTGCCGGCAAAGAACACGGCGCTGAAGGAGAGATACGGTTTCAGGAAGGGGCGGTCGAGGGAGAGGGTGGGCGGGGGGATGTAGCCGCGGGTCCACCACAGGCCGAGCAGGAGGAGGAGGAATTCGACTGCCAGCGGGGCGGCGCAGGCTCCGGCCAGGCCAGCCAGGTGATACCCCCCGTAGGTTAGGGGAAACAGCAGCAGGCGGCGCAGCATCTCGGCGGCGCCCCAGCGCGAGGCCAGGTTCAGACCGAGGAGGAGGGTGAAGGGCAGTCCGGAGGCGACGCGGAAGGAGACCGTGGCCGCCACGAGCGCGATGGCGAGCCAGTCCAGATCGTCAAACCAGAGCGGCACGAGGGTGAAGTAGATCAGCGCGCCGGCCGTGGCTGTGCCGAGGCGGAGGGTGAGCAGCGAGGCGCAGAGCTTGCGCAGGCCGGCCAGGTCGTTGCGCTGGATGAACTCGGGGACGAAGCGGGTCATCATCGACAGCGCGCCGAGGCCGCTGAGCATGCTGAACCAGAGCGAGATGGCCTGGAGGGTGGTGAACTGGCCATAGACCTCCGGGCCCATGGCTCGCGGTATGAGGGCGACATAGAGGAACCCGGCGCCGATCTGCACAACACGTTGGGCGGCCAGCAGGGCCACCTGGCGGAGGGTTGTGCGGGACTCTTCGCTGAGGGTTTCTGGGCTGAGAGTGCCTGGGTAGAGGGAGGCGGACTCGTGGCCGGGTTGCGGGGCAAGTAGGTGCGGGGGGACGGGGGGCGTGTGCGGTGGGGAGCCGGACGAGCCTGAGGGGGGACTACCCTGGGGGGACATAGGGAGTGGGGGGAGCGATCCTCCAGGATACGACGCTGCCGGGGAGCCGGCGAGCGGTATCAACCGGCGGAGGCGCGGACAGATCGGGTTCAGTTGTGTGCGGATTCAGGTGTGGGCCCGGGAGGGGAGTGTTGCACGCCGCCGGGGCGAGATTTCCCCGCGGCTCCGGCACTATTCAGTGTGAGGCAAGTAATGTCCGAACGAATCAAGGCACGGCCGGCGCCCACAGGGGTGGAGCGGTTTTTCGCCGAGGACCAGATCATCGTCAGCAAGACGGATTTGAAGGGCGTCATCACCTACGCCAATGAGGTGTTTGTCGGCATCTCCGGCTACAGCGAAGAGGAACTGCTGGGCCAGCCGCACAATCTGATCCGCCATCCCGATATGCCGCGGGTGGTGTTCCAGTTGCTCTGGGAGACGGTGGGGGCCGGGCGGGAGATCTTTGCGTATGTGAAGAACATGTGCCGCTCGGGCGATCACTACTGGGTGCTGGCCCACGTGACGCCGACCTTCGACGATGGGGGGAGGATCACGGGGTATCACTCCAACCGCCGCGTGCCGGAGCGGAAAGCCGTGGAGCAGTGCGAGGAGCTATACCGGCTGCTGCTGGCCGAAGAGCAGCGGCACGCCAACGCGGGAGAAGGGATGAAGGCCTCGCGGCGGCTGATGGAAGCGGCCCTGGCCGAAGCAGGGAAACCGTATGAGGAGTTTGTGTTTGCGCTATGAAACCGAAGGCCGTGACACCCACCGACGATAACGAGCAACTGGCTTACTACCGGCATTGGTTTGAGGAGGCGGCGGGCGTGTGCGAACGCGCCGCCCGGGGCGATCTGGAGCCGCGCATGCTGCATCTGCCGGAAACCGGCGAGGCGGCGCGGCTGGGCCATGCCATCAATCAGATGCTGGACATGACAGATGCGTTTGTGCGCGAATCGCGGGCTTCGCTGGATCATGCCGCGCACGGCAAGTTCTTCCGGCGCGTCCTGTTGCGCGGCATGCACGGCAGTTTCCGCCACGCCTCGGGCGTGATCAACGCCGCCACCGACGAGATGGCGCGGCAGGCGGCGGCGCTGAAGGACTCCGAACGGCAGCGGCGGGAGCTGGCGGGCGAGTTGGAACAGATCATCGCCACGCTGGCCTCGTCGGCCACCGAGATGCGGGCCACGGCCAAGCAGTTGTCCGGCATGGCCGGGCACACCACCGACGAGGCGAGCCTGCTGGCGGCGGCCAGCGAGCAAACCTCGGTGAGCATGTCGAGCGTAGCGCAGGCCACGCAGCGCATCAGCGCCTCGTTCAGCGAGGTGGCCGGCCAGACCAGGGAGTGCGCGACGCTGGCGCAGGAGGCCTCGCGGCACGCCACCGGAGCCGGTCCGGTGATGGAGCAGCTTACGGCGGTGTCGTCGCGCGTGGGCGGCGTGGTGCGCATGATCTCGCAGATTGCGCACCAAACCAATCTGCTGGCGCTGAATGCGACCATTGAGGCGGCGCGCACGGGAGAGGCCGGCCGCGGGTTTGCCGTGGTGGCCGCCGAGGTGAAGGAGTTGGCCCGGAAGACGACCTCGGCGACCGAGGAGATCTCCACCGAAATCGGGCGCATGCATAGTGCCACGGGAGGCGTGACCAAGGCGCTGCAGACGATCTGCGACCAGATTGCCGACATTGACCAGATTGCCGGGGCCATTTCGGCCAACATGACCCAGGCGGCCCAGGGGACCAAGGAACTGGCGCGGACGGTGCAGTCGGTGAGTTCGGTGGCCGCCGAAACGCGCGACTGCGCGAGCCAGTTGCTGCAGGCCGCCGACGAGCTGTCGCGTCAGTCCGAGCACCTGCGGGCGAACATGTCGCGCATGCTGTCAGGGCTGCGGTAGGCGGGTCCGCTCAGGAGGCCGGTTCGTAGACGACGCTGTTGTTGACCACGCGCGAACGGAACAGCGCGGATTCCCCGAGCAGCGTCTCGGCCGAGCCGAGCAGCAAGGTGCCGTCGGAGGCCATGTGGCGCTTGACGTTGGCCAGGATGGCGAGCTTGGTGGCCTGCTCCATGTAGATGAGTACGTTGCGGATGAAGACGACGTCGTAGAGGCCGAGGCCGGCCCAGGAGCCGATGAGGTTCAGCTCGCGGAAATCGACCAGCTTACGCAGGCGCTCCTGGAGCACCCAGTCTTTGCCGTCGGCTTGAAAGTAGCGAATGAGGTAGGAAGCGGGCAGCCCGCGGTTGACCTCGAGCTTGGAATAGCGGCCGAGGCGGGCGCGTGCCAGCACGGTGGGGGAGATGTCGGTGGCGAGGATCTGGATGTTCCAGCCGGCCAGTTGGGGGAAGTGTTCGAGCAGCATCATGGCCAGGCTGTAGGGTTCCTGCCCGGTGGAGCAGGCCGCCGACCAGATGGAGAGCCGGCGCAGGGAGGCGCGGCGTTCGATCAGCTCGGGCAGGATGTGCAGGCGGAGTGTCTCAAAGGGATGGAAATCGCGGAAGAAGAGCGTCTCGTTGGTGGTGAGGGCGTCGATGACCTGTCCGGACAGGGGGCCGCGGCCGTTTTCGGCACGGAGCCGCACGCACAGCGCTTCGAGGCTGGTGCAGCCGGCCTGGGCCGCCACCGGGGCCAGTCGCGACTCGACGAGGTACTCTTTCCCTTGGTCCAACTCGAGGGCTGAGACCGATTTCGCCAACCCGGCAATGTAGCTGAAATCCGCCGCTGTCACTTTCATCGAACCAGGGTTCCTTCCCGGGGCAGAGCCGCTGGGCCAGGGCGCACGCGGGCCGCGATCTCCGTTCCCATCTCGCGCAACGGGATGATGGCGTCCTCCAGGCCGGCCTCGTGCACGGCGCGGGGCATGCCCCACACCACGCAACTGGCCTCGTCCTGCACGAGCACGCCGCCGCCGGCGGCCTTCGCCGCGACGCAGCCGCGCATGCCGTCCTGGCCCATGCCGGTGAGGATCACCGAGAGCAGATCGGGTCCATAGACGGAGGCCGCGCTGCGCAACAGGACGTCGACGGCGGGACGGCAGGAGTTCTCCGGAGCATCCTCAGTGAGGTGGATGTACTCGCCCCTTCCGTCGCGCCGCACCTCCATGTGAAAACCACCCGGAGCCAGGTAGCCGTGGCCCGGCTCAACGCGCATTCCCGCGGCGCCTTCCCACACGGGAATCGACGACTGGGCACTAAGCCGTTCGGCGAGCATGCGGGTGAACATGGGCGGCATGTGCTGGACGATGAGCAGGGGAGCGTTGAGTCCGGCGGGCAGAGCCGGGATGACCGCCGCCAGCGCGTTCGGGCCGCCC
>JAFLBB010000214.1 GCA_017304135.1 Acidobacteriota bacterium
GTCTCAGGCCCGGCGGCCTCGGGCGCTGCCGCCCCGGGCGCGGGCGCCACCGCCGCCGGAGGCTTCCCGCCGCAGGAGACTAACGCCATCATCGCCGCCAGCAACACGAATCGCATGGCTAGGGATACTATCATGCGCCTCGCGCCGCCGCCCACACCTTTACGCCGCGCCTTTACGGCGCGAAGAAGCCGCCGTTGATCTCGATCGTCTGCCCGTGGATGTAATCCGCTTGCGGCGAGCACAGGAACAGAATCAGGTCGGCCATCTCCTCGTTGGTACCCAACCGTCCCGCCGGAGTCATTTTCACCACGCCATCCAAAATCTCGCGCGTTGAAAATACCTCGTGGAAGTAGTTGTCCACCGTCCCTGGGCTGATCGCATTCACGCGAATCCCATGCGGCGCCAGTTCCTTGGCCAGGCCCTTGGTCATCGCCGTCACCGCCGCCTTGGCCGCGGCGTACACCGTCGCCCCCGGGCCGCCGCCATTGCGCCCGGCAATCGAGCTCAGGTTCACAATGATCCCGCCGCCCCTGGCGATCATCGCCGGTGCCAGCGCCTGCGTCACAAACCACACGCTCTTTGTGTTCAGCGTCATCACCGCGTCGTAGGTGGCCTCGGTCAGCTCGGCCAGCTTGGCGCGCTTCAACAGCGAACCGGCGTTGTTGATCAGCACATCCACCGTCAGCCCCGCTCCGTCGAGCGTCTTCAACATCGTGCGGACGCCCTCCATTGTCGTGAAATCGGCCTGAATCGCCGACCCTGTCGCGCCGGCCTTGGCGATCTCCTTGAGCACCTGTTCGGCGCCCTCGGCATACGAGTTGTATTGAATGATGACGTTCGCGCACCCGGCCTGCGCCAGCTTGATCGCCGTCGCCGCGCCGATACCACGGCTGGCGCCCGTAACGAGCGCCGTTTTGCCTTGTAAGTTCATGACCGTGATTATGTCACCCGCCGCCGCTGCGCACCACGCGCGCGGTTCGCCCCGGCCGCCACACGCAACGCCGGGCCACGCGATAATCAAACTGGGCCCACCTGCATGAGCTTTTCCACCATCCCCGAAGCGATCGAAGATTTCCGCCAGGGAAAAATGCTCGTCGTCGTCGACGATGAAGATCGCGAAAACGAAGGCGACCTCACCGTCGCCGCCGAACGCATTACTCCCGAGATCATCAACTTCATGGCCCGCGAAGGACGCGGCCTCATCTGCCTTGCCCTGGCGCCGGAGATCTGCGACTCCCTCCAGCTCCCGCTCATGTCCCCCCGCAATACCTCCATGTTCGGCACCGCGTTTTGCGAGGCCATCGACGCCCGCGAAGGCGTCACCACCGGCATCTCCGCCGCCGACCGCTCCCACACCATCCGCGTCGCCATGGATCCCCATGCCCGCCCGCAGGACCTCTCCCGCCCCGGCCACATGTTCCCGCTCCGCGCCCGCTCCGGCGGCGTGCTGGTCCGCGCCGGCCAAACCGAAGCCGCCGTCGACCTCGCCCGCATGGCCGGCCTCCGTCCCGGCGGCGTCATCTGCGAAATCATGAACGACGACGGCACCATGGCCCGCTTGCCACAGCTTCAGGAGTTTTGCTCACGGTTTGACTTGCGGCTCATCTCCGTGGCCGGCCTCATCCGCTACCGCATGCAGCATGAGCGCATCATCCGCCGCCTTGGAGAAGGTTCCATCCGCACCCACGCCGGCACCTTCCGCACCATCGCCTACACCGCCTTGATGGGCGCGGGAGACACCGAACGCCACACTGCGCTCGTCTACGGCGACATCACCGGCGGCGCCGACGTTCTGGTCCGCATGCACACCCACTGCTGCTACGGCAATCTCTTCGGCTCGCTCGATTGCGCCTGTTCGAGCCTCGTCCACCGCTCGCTGCGCCAGATTGCCGAACAGGGCCGCGGCGTGCTCGTCTACCTCCACCAGACCTCGCCCGGCATCCACATCGACGAAACCGCCGAGGGCGGCCCCAAACTGGTACCCCACGGCCGCGAGTTCCTCCACTACGCCACCCCCGACGGCCAGCGTAAACTGCAGCATGAAGTCGGCATCGGCGCGCAAATCCTCTCCGACCTCGGCCTTACCCGCATCCGATTGCTCACCAACCACCCGCGCAAAATCGTCGCCCTGGAAGGCTACGGCATCGAAATCGTCGACCAGGTCCCCATCCGTGCCGAATCGGAAGAAAAATCCGGAACACAACCCCTGTTCCGCCCGTAAGGAGCAATGTGAGGCAACCCATGAACCGCAGAATCGCCCTTTCCCTCCTGGCTACGGCCGTTTTCTCCCTCTCGCCGGCCGCCGCCGCCGACCAGGCCATGCTCCGCGCCGTCATGCCCGACGCCGTCGTGGTCGCCGGAGCCGACGTCGATCGCGTCATGAACTCTCCCTTTGGCCAGTTCATGCTCGACCGCATGCGCGCCGAGGAGGAGAACCTCCAGAAGCTCATCGAGATGACCGGCTTCGACCCGCGCCGCGATCTGCGCGAAGTTCTCATGGCCTCGCGCACTCCGCAGGGAAAGGGCTCCGGCCTCGTCATGGCCCGCGGCACCTTTGATGTGTCGAAACTCACCGCCACCGCCTCCACCCACGGCGCGGTGCTCGACTCCTACCAGGGCGCCACCATCTTCAACCTCAGTAAGTCTCAAACCAGCACCGACATCGTGGCCCTGCTCTCCGGCCTCGTGCTGGCCGGACCGAACGCCGACGTCCGCGCCGCGCTCGACCGCCTGCAGGCCACCCAATCCACCCCCGCCGCCATCACCACCCAGGCCAACCTCGCCTCCGTGCAGTGGGACGCCTGGGCCGTCAGCACCGGTTCGCCCGCCCAGTTTGCCGGAGCGATCAAGAACCCCAACGTCGGCGGCGCGCTCAAGGGCGACGTGTTGCAAGGCATCACGCAAACCTCCGGCGGCGTCCGCTTCGGAGCCAATGTCGAGGTCGGTGGCGAAGCCGTGATGCGTAGCGCCCAGGATGCCACCGCCCTGGTCGACGTCTACAAGTTCCTGCTGTCGATGATTCAGATGAATGCGCCCAAGGCCGGTCCGGCCGCTTCGCAGTTGCAGTCCTTCATCGGCTCCATGAACGTCACCACGTCGGGTAATATCGTCAAGTTCACGGCCCAACTGCCCGAGGCGGAATTGGAGAAGCTGATCAGCGGCGGCCGCCACACCACGGCCCAACTGCGCTAAGCCCGGGTACGGTGAAGAATCCCCCCCTGCTCCACGCTTAGCGGAACAGCGTGTAGGTGAGGTAGCCGATGGCCGCCCCCAGCAGGCTCCCCGCCAGCACATCGCTCAGGAAGTGCATGCCGAGCAAAATGCGCGAGGCGCCAATCGAGACGGCGCAGAAGAGTACGCCCATCATCAGCGAAGGATAGAACAGGCTCACCACGACGGCCAGGGCGACGGCCGTCATGGTGTGGCCGGAAGGAAAGCTGAACTGGTCGGGCGGCAGCAGTTTGGCCCAGCAGTGAGGTTCCACATGGCACGGGCGCTTGCGGTTGGTCACCCGCTTCATCCAGAGAAAGTTGGTGATGCTCAGCGCTCCGGCCACCAGCATCGCCGCCACGGCGCGGAACCGTTCCTCGCCGCCCGCGGCAATCAAGGCGGCCATCAGCGCATACCACAGCCAGCCGTCGCCGCCACGGGTGGCGCAGATCATCCACGCACGCACCCACTGTGGCGCACTCCAGCGATTCACCCGGCGCATGAGCCGGTAATCTCGGCTGGCGATGTAATCTTTCACCGTAACTGCCAGCATAGCGCTCCTGGAGGGCGGACGGTCCGCCGGCCGCCTCCCGTCGATGACAAGGTACGCCGGGAAGGGGGCCAAAGTTCCCCCTTCTCATCATGCGGTCCCTTTGTGACAACGCGTTAAAAAGGCGAAGAAACAAAGATGAATTCATTTGTTTCGAGCCCCGCGATTCCCTACCATATGAGTTTGCCCCGTCCCCGAGTCGATCTCGTCTACTTCAACGCCGGCGCAGGCCACCGCAGCGCCACGCTCGCCCTGGAAGCTGTGCTCAAGCAGCAGCAGCGTCCCTGGGACATCCGCCTCGTCAATCTCAACGACGTGATGGCCCCCACCGACATGTTCCGCAAGCTCACCGGCAGGGGCCTGGAGGATATCTACAACCTCCTTCTCAAAAAAGGCTGGACGCTGGGCACCCGCCAGGCCTTGCCCATCATGCACGGCCTGATCCGCCTTTACCACTCTCCGCAGGTCGCCCTCATCGAGCAGTTCTGGAGGCAGGACACCCCCGACCTGGCCGTCTCGCTCATCCCCAACTTCAACCGCGCCATGCTCCAGGCCTTGCGCCGCATCACCCCGCGCACGCCCTTTGTCACCATCCTCACCGACATGGCCGACTTCCCGCCCCACTTCTGGCTCGAACCGCAAGAGCAGCACGTCATCTGCGGCACCGCCAAAGCCATCGAACAGGCTCGCGCCATGGGCCATACGCCTGACCGCATCCACGCCGTCTCGGGCATGATCCTCCGCCCCGCCTTCTACGAACTCCCGCAATGGGACCGCGCCGCCGAACTCACCAAACTCGGCCTCGACCCTTCGCGCCCCACCGGACTCGCGCTTTTTGGCGGCCAGGGAGCGCCCGTCATGGCCGACCTCGTGCGCCGCCTCCAGACCGCATCCCGTCCCCTCCAGCTCATCCTGCTCTGCGGCCACAACGACTCCCTCGCCGCGCGCCTGCGCGCCCTGCCCACCCGCATCCCCATTCATGTCGAGGGCTTCACCACCGAGGTGCCCCGCTTCATGGCCATCTCCGATTTCATGATCGGCAAGCCCGGCCCGGGCAGCATCTCCGAAGCCATGGCCATGAGATTGCCCGTCATCGTCGAACGCAACGCCTGGACCATGCCGCAAGAGCGCTACAACTGCGACTGGCTGCTCGAACGCGACGCCGGCATCGTGCTCAAGAACTTCCGCCACATCGGCCCCGCCATCGAACAACTGCTCCAACCCGGCACGCTCGACCGCATGCGCGCGAACGCCGCCGCCATCCACAACCGCGCCGTTTTCGAAATCGCCGACATTCTCGCCGGCCTGCTGCCTGAGTGACCGCGCCTTCCGTCGCGCGCCTTCTTACCTCCGCGCCGCTCCCCCTACCTCCGTGCCGGCGGCTGCGCCGTCAACGGGTCTTCCGGCCAGGAGTGCTTCGGATAGCGCCGCGACAGCTCCCTTCGCAACTGCGGATACAACCGCTCCCAAAAGCCCTTGAGGTCCGTCGTCGTCTGCACGGGCCGCATGTTCGGAGCGAGCAGTTCGATCAACAGCGGCGTCGTCCCGCCAATGCGCGGCGTCTCCTTCATCCCAAAGAACTCCTGCAGCCGCGCCGCCACCACCGGCGGCTTGCCCACCTCATAGCGCACAGCCGCCGTGCGCCCGCTCGGCAGCCGCAGCCGCGCCGGGGCCATCTCGTCGAACCGCCTTCGCGCGCCCCCCTCCAGCCGTGCGTCCAACGCCGCCATCAGCGCCCCATCGCGGCATGCCGCCATCAGGTCAGTGAAACTCGTCAGCCCAAAGCACATCTCCCGCAGGGCCGCCAACACCTCGTTCTCATCCAGCGCCGGAATGCCGCACGACTCCGCCGCAAACGCCCGCCGCAGCCGGTACGCCGCCCACTCCTCGTGATCGACAAACCGGTGTAGCCCCGTCTCAAACGCTTTCCGCGCCAGCAGCGCCGCTCCTTGTTCCGGATCCACGGCCCGCCCCCGTGTCTCTTCCAGCACGACGCCTTCATACGCCAGCGCGCTGACGCTCTCCACGCGCTCGCCCATGCGGTGCCACTCCACGCCGTCGCGCTCTTCAATCCGGTCCGGGAAGAGTTCGATCAACCACTCCGGCTCGATCCGCGCGAACAGCCGCAGCAGCGGCTCGGCGCGGTCCTTGCGCTCCTCGATATCGAGGGCCACGGCCAGCTTCCCATCGCGCAACCGCCGCAGCCGGTCCGGATAGCCGCGCAGCACGGCCAGCAACAGTCCCGGCTCGTCGCGCGAGCCTCGCGACGGCCCCGCGATGCGCGCAATCTGGTCGCGAATGCGCCGCGTCGCAAACGACGGCTGGGCGTGCAGCGCATCGAGCAGATCCACGCCGCCCCGCGCCTCGCGCCCATAGTCGCCCGAGCTCAGCAGCGCCGCTGCTTCACACGCCAGCTCACCGGCCCCGCGCCGGCCTGCCTCGACGAGCAGCGCGGCCAGTCTCGGATGTAGAGGCAGCCGCGCCATCCGCGCCGCGTCATCCCCGCAAGCCCCAATCCGCCTCAGCAGTTCGTCCGCCGCCTGCCAGGCAGCCTCCGGAGGCGCATCGAGCCAGGGCAGGGAAGCTGGCTCGCTGATTCCCATCGCCTGCAACTCCAGACACAGCGCACTTAGTTCCCGCCGCAGCACTTCCGGCGCATCGTGCGCCGCGCGCCGCACCAGGTCCTCGCGGGGGTAGAGCCGGACCACCCGCCCCGGCCGCGTCCGCCCCGCGCGCCCGGCCCGCTGCGCCGCGCTGGCCTGGCTGATGCGCGTCACCGTTAGCTCCGGCAGGCCTGTGTGCACGGAGTCCCGCGCCACCCGCGCCAGCCCGGAGTCGATCACCACCGTCACGCCGTCAATCGTCACCGAACTTTCGGCGACGTTGGTGGAGAAGATCACCTTGCGCCGCGTGGACGGCAGCAGCGCCCGGTCCTGTTCCTCCGGCGGCAGGTCGCCATACAACGGCAGCCCCTCCGCCGCCAGCCGCGCGATCGTCCCTTCGCATGCTCGCATCGCCGCGCGAATCTCACGCGCCCCTGGCAGAAACACCAGCACATCGCCATCCAGCCCGCCCGCCGCCGCGCGCTCCAGCGCCTGCGCCACCTGCTCTTCGAGCGCCGCTGCCGAGTGCGGCGTGTACTCCTCGGCCACTTCGAACAGACGGCCCTCGCTCTTCACCACCGGACAGGCGCCCATGTGCCGCGCCAAACGGTCGCCATCGAGCGTCGCCGACATCGCCACCAGCCGCAGGTCCGGCCGCGCGGTCTGTTGCAGGCGTAATAACAGCGCCAGAGCCGCGTCGCCATCCAGGTGCCGCTCATGAAACTCATCCAGCACCACGGTCGATACGCCGCGCAGCGTCGTGTCGTGCAGCAGCCGCCGCGTCAACACGCCTTCGGTGAGGAACCGCAGCCGCGTGCGCGGCCCCGCCGCCTCTTCAAACC
>JAFLBB010000215.1 GCA_017304135.1 Acidobacteriota bacterium
TACGGGCTGGAGCTGGATCCGAATGCGGAGATCACGGTTTGCTGCGGGTCGACGGAGGGGATGATTGCGTCGCTGCTGGCGACGACGAATGCGGGTGATGAGGTCGTCATCTTCGAGCCGTTTTATGAGAATTATGGTCCGGACACGTGGCTGTGCGGGGCGACGCGGAAGTTGGTGAAGCTGCGGGCGCCGGATTGGACGTTTGATCCGGATGAGCTGCGGGCGGCGTTCAGCGCGAAGACGAAGGCGATCATCCTGACGTCGCCGCATAACCCGACGGGAAAGGTGTTCACGCGGGCGGAGTTGGAACAGATTGCGGCGTTGTGCCGGGAGTTTGACACGCTGGCCATTACGGACGAGATCTACGAGCACATTCTCTATGACGGGGCCGAGCATGTGCCGCTGATGACGCTGGAGGGGATGCGCGAGCGGACGGTGCTGGTGAACAGCATGAGCAAGACGTTTTCGGTGACGGGGTGGCGTGTGGGGTGGGTGGTGGCGGCGCCGGACCTGTCGGATTCGATCCGCAAGGTGCATGACTTCCTGACTGTGAACTCGCCGGCGCCGATGCAGCAGGCGTGCGTGATGGCGCTGGGGTTGGACGCGGCGTTTTATGGGGATTTGTCGTCGCACTACGTGGGGCGGCGGGACTTGTTATTGGCGGCGCTGCGCGAGGCTGGGTTTGATCCTTATGTTCCGGTAGGGGCGTATTACATCATGGCGGGGATCGGGAAGTTTGGGTTTGCTGACGATCAAAGGTTTGCGCTGCACATGATGGAGAAGGCGGGGGTGGCGTGCGTGCCGGGGTCAAGTTTTTTTGAAGACCCACGTAACGGAGCGGGGCTGGTTCGCTTCTGTTTCTGTAAGAAGTATGAGACGCTGAAGGAAGCCGGACGGCGGTTGTTGCGGTTGCGTTCGTAGGCTGCGCCGACGGTGGCATTCGGCTGGAAGCAGGTCGTGGTCATGTTGCCAACGTTTCTCTTGGAAGATGGTCTGCGGCACGAGGATGGTCAATCCGGAGTGCTCGCTGTGTCCGCTGAAAGCGGGCAGGTGTTGCTGCTGACGCTGGGCATCACGCGCATCATTGAGCAGGAGAGTCTGGATGTGAGCATCCATGGCTCGGAAGACGGCGAGACATGGGGAACAAAGCCGTTGCTGAGCTTTCCGCAGAAGTTTTACTGCGGAACGTACGCGATGGTGCTGGATTTGAGCGGTGAACCAGGGGTGAAGTACATCCGGGCGCAGTACAAGATGGGCCGGTGGGGGCGTGGGACGCCGGCGCCGTTGTTTGGGTTCTATTTAGCGGCCGAGGTGGCGGCGGTGAGGCCGATGGCGACGGCTACGGCGTAGGGGCTGAGTTGGATCCGGTTGGATGAGGGCGTAGGGGAGAGGTGTGTGCAGAGGGCGCGTGGAGGCCGGCGGCGCGCGGGTGTGGCAGGGTTCCCGCCGGGGCGCGGGCGCGGGGTGATGGATGGCCGCGCGGGCGCCCCTGAGGGAGCGGGAAGGTTGGGTTCGCTTGCCCCGGCGTCTTACAGGAAGCCGAGGGTGGGCGAGGAGAAGTTGGGGAGATTGGGGAAGACCACCGGGAGGTCGATGGGCTGGACGCCGAACCACTGGGCCAGTGTGGCGGCGTACTGATCGAGGGCGGTGGAGGGGATCCAGAGGCCGCGGGAGCCGGCGTCGTCGGGGCCGTTGAGGTCGAGGATGGGGAGGTTGCCGTAGACCTCGCCGCCTTTGACGGCGCCGCCGATGACCATTTGCTGGCTGCCCCAGGCGTGATCGGAACCGTTGCCGGTGTTGGAGTTGTAGGTGCGTCCGAACTCGCTTTCGGTGAAGGTGGTGACCTGGTCGGTGATGCCGAGTTCGGTGGTGGCGTTGTAGAACGCGGCGATGGCGGGGCCGAGGGTGTTGAAGAGGTTGGTTTGGGAAGGCAGCAGGTCACTGTGGTTATCGAAGCCGCCCATGCCGGCGAAGAAGATCTGGCGGTTGACGCCGAGGTTGTTGCGGGCGGCCATGATTTGAGCGACCTGGGCGAGCTGCTGGCCGAGTCCGGTTTGGGGGAAGACGGTGGTGAGGGGGGCAGCGCTGTTGAGGGCGTTGTTGACCTCGACGGCGGCGGTGATGGCATTGGAGAGCACGCCGCTGGCCTGGGAGATCATGGTGACGCCGGAGTCGAAGGTAAGGATCTGCTGGATGGCGGCTTCACGGGCGGCGTTGCCGGTGTCGGAGCCGAAGCCGTTGAGGCCGAGGCGGGAGCCGGGGCTGACGTTGAGGCCGCGGGTTTGGGCGCCGGTGAGCAGGAGGCTGTTGCCGTTGACGGAGATGCCGGGGGGGAGGATGCCGGTGTTGTAGCTGAGCAGGAGGTCAGCGGCGCGGCCGCCCCAGCCGAGGCCGCCGCCCTGTGGGTTGGAGGTTTGCCACTGCTGGGTTTGGTCGGAGTGGGAGTAGAGGTTGGAGGGGACGGGGGCTCCGTTGCGGATGTCGGTTTTGGTGACGGGGCGGACGAGGGTGCCGACGTTGAGGGTGATGGCCATGCGCTTCTGGAGATAGAGCTGGCGGAGGGGTTCGAGCGAGGGGTGGATGCCGTAGGATTCGGCTCCGCCGCGTGCGGTGACGGCGCCGAACTGGTTGGCGGGGATGGCGAGGGGACCGCGGCCGCGGGTGTATTGGGCGTAGCGGGCCGGGTCGAGGGGGGCGACCATGTTGCCGCCGTCGTTGCCTCCGAACAGGAAGACGCAGACGAGGGCGCGGTAGCCGCCGGCGGTTTGGGCGTTGGCGCTGATGGAGCCGAGGCGGGTGAAGCCGGCGCCGGCGGCGGCGAGGGAGGAGATTTTGCGGAGAAAGTCGCGGCGAGTTTTCATGGGGAATCCTTTTCTCAATGGGCTCGTATGGGGTCGGGTTGAGGCCGCCGGTTAGCGTTGCACCTGGTATTGGGGCGAGACGAGGGTGAGGTAGAGGGCGGTTTGAGCCTTCTCCTTGGAACTGGAAGTGGCGAGCATGGCCTGTTGGATGAGGGTTCTCATCTGGGGGGACATGGTGGAGCCGAGGAAGACGTCGCTGATGTAGTCGACCAGGAGGTTGGGGTCGGCGGCGAGAGCCTGGAGGTTGGTCCAGGGGATTTTGACATCGCTGCCGAAGCGGCCGCCGATGAGGTCGGCGACGAAGTTGACGCGGGCGGTGGCGGTGGCGGTGGTGTAGATCTGGAATTCAGGGGCAAGGAGTGTGCCGCCGGCGATGCGGAAGCCGGGGGAGAAGTAGCTGAAGACGCTGGGCGGGTAGAAGACCTTTTGGCCCATGTCGATGGTGTGGTCGGCGATGAAGGGGGTATCGGTGACGGGGGCCTGGAGGCCGCGGACCATGTTGGTGACATAGAGGGCGGGTTCCATGAGCTTGCCGGAGGTGGGGGTGACGGCGTTGGCCTCGGCGTCGAGGAGGATGGCGCGGACGAGGGCGCGGAGGTCGCCGCGGACGCCCTGGCCGTTGTTGTTGAAGACGGCGGCGGCGCGCTGGACGTAGGCGTCGGAGGGGTGGCTGGTGACGAGTTGCTGGATGAGCTGTTTGGCGACGAAGGGGCCGACGTTGGGGTGGTTGAAGATGTTGCGGAGGGCGGCGTCGAGGTCGGTTTCAGCGGTTTGGCCAGCGGGCAGGACGGTGCCGTTGAGGAGGGTCTTCAGGTCGGTGTCGTGGTACTTCTGGACGGCTTCCATGGGGCCGCCCTTGTCGTAGTAATTGAGCTGGGTGGGGGCGCCGGGCTTGCCGTCGTTGTAGGTCCAGCCGGTGAAGACGCGGGCGAAGGTGAGGACGTCGGCCTCGGTGTAGGTGGGGAGGGGCTTGCCGGTGTTGTCGAGCTTGGGGGTGCCGTTGGGGTTGAGCTGTGTGAGGCCGAGGGTGAAGAGCTGTTTGATTTCGCGGGCGTAGTTCTCGTTCGGCATGGCGCCGGTGGTGAGGTTGAGCTTCACGTTGTTGACCATGTCGAGGTAGTCACCCATGGCTGGGGTGAGGGTGATGTCCTTCATGAGGTCGAAGTAGTTGCCGAAGGAGCG
Organism: Acidobacteriota bacterium; assembly: GCA_017304135.1. GTDB lineage: Bacteria > Acidobacteriota > Terriglobia > Bryobacterales > Bryobacteraceae > JAFLBB01. Next base: position 4,044 of record JAFLBB010000215.1, read on the forward strand.
GTTCAAGAGGATGCGGAGGTAGGGGATGTATTGTCTGGATTTGTCGACCTCGACGCCGGAGACGACCCAGATTTTGTGGAGGGCGAAGGCGACGCGGAGGCGGAGCTGGTCGTCGCTGGAGAGGGCGAGTTGGAGGAAGTGCTCCTGGGTGTAGTCGAGGGACTTGTCGAGGAGGGGATCGGGGATGGTGGAGGAGGGGAGGGCGAACTGCTCGTCGAGCCAGGCGGTTTTGCCGATGCGGGAGAGCTTGTCGAGGTCCTGCGGGCGGGGGCCCCAGGTGGCCTGGCGGAGGAAGCGGAAGGCGTCGGAGTTACTGAGGACGGGGTTGGCGGTGGAGCGGCCACGGATGTAGGAGGAGGCCGAGGAGGGGTTCGGTTCGGGGTTGACGATGCGGACGCCGAGGACGCTGCCCATGTGGTCCTGGGTGATGGTAACGGGCATGCGGACTTCGGTGTCGGAGACGAAGGTGATGGGGGTGGCGGCGCCGTTGAATTGTCCGGTGGAGGTGGAGCGGAAGCCCGTGCCGCGGATGACGAGGGTGTGTGCGCCGATGGGGACGATGGCGGGAGTGACCGAGGTGATGGTGGCGGCGGGGAACTTGATGGTGAGGGTGGTGGTATCGGAGTCGAGGACGGTGGTGGAGGCGCCGGGTGGGAGGACTTCGACCTTGACGATGGGTTTTTCGGCGGGGGTGGCGGCGGGGGCAGTGTAGAGCCCGGCGGTGGTGATGGTGCCGAAGGTGGCGTTGCCGCCGACGGTTCCATTGACGGAGTAGCGGAGGCGGTAGCCGGTGGGCGCGCCGGTGAGGGTGGTGGTGAACTGGAGCTTGGCGCCTGGGGCGACGGTGGCCGTGGAGGGGGCGAGGGTGATGTTGGCGAGGTTCTTCAGTTGGATATAGGAGGTGTCGGTGGCGAGGACGCGAATGGTCGTGCCGGGGGCGAGGAGTTCGGCCTTGAGAGCGACTTTGGAATTGGAGGGCAGGACGGAGGGGGCTTTGTAGAGGCCATTGGCGTCGACGGTGCCGAGGGTGGCGTTGCCGTTGGGCGTGGTGTCGACGAACCAGCGGATTTTGAGCGAGGAGGGAGCGCCGGTGATGGCGGTGGTGAAATCGAAGCTGGCGCCGAGGCCGACCTCTTTATAGCCGGGGTCGAGGGCGAGTTTGGCGGTGTTGCGGATGACGAGGAGGGTGTCGTCGGCGGCGAGTTTCTTGGGGGGCGTGGCGGAGCTGCCGCTGCCGGCGACGAGGGTCCAGAGTTCGACCGCCACGGTGACTTTGCCTTCACCGGCGGGCTGGACGGCCGGGGCTTTGAAGAGGCCATTGGCGTCGATGGTGCCGACGGTGGTGTTGCCGTTGCGGACGCCGTTGACGTACCAGCGCAGCTGTTTGGCGGCAGGGGCGTTGGTGAGAGTGGTGGTGAACTGGAGGGTCTTATCGGGGTCAAGGGAGCCCGAGCCGGGTTTGAGGACGACGGTAGGAGTCGCCGGTGTGGTGACGGCGGCTGAGGGCAGCGCCGCGAGGAGGAGGAGCAGGCAGGTTGTGAGTCGCATCAAGGTTGTCTCCGAATGGTGCCGAGGACAGAGCATTTCAAGCTCCAGTGTTGCGATTGTAAGTTTCGGAGGAAAAAAGGTGGAATGAGTAAAAAGGATAAAGTGATCTTGAAGCGTGCTTAGTAGTACTCAGGTAATCACTCGTGCTTGTAAAAAGTACGGGCAAGAAGTACCTGAATAGGGTGTTTCCTGCTGGGGTGAGGCCGGAAAATCCTTAGAAATAAATGACTTGCTGATTGTAAAGAGGGGTTTGCGGTGTGATGTACGGCAGGAGGGTTGGGCACGCCTATGGGTGGGCGCGTCCGGGTGGGCGCGCGAAACTGCCGGGTGTGGGAGGACGAGAGAGGTGCGAGTGTGCGGTGATTAACCGAGGCGGTTGATGAGGCTGGCGACGTAGCCGCCGCCGAAGCCGTTGTCGATGTTGACGACGGTGACGTTGGAGGCGCAGGAGTTGAGCATGCCGAGGAGGGCGGCGAGGCCGTGGAAGCTGGCGCCGTAGCCGACGCTGGTGGGGACGGCGATGACGGGGCAGGAGACGAGTCCGCCGACGACGCTGGGCAGGGCGCCTTCCATGCCGGCGCAGACGACACAGACGCGGGCCTGGGTGAGGCGTTCGCGGTTGGACATGAGGCGGTGGATGCCGGCCACGCCGATGTCGGCGATGAGTTCGACGTCGTTGCCCATGATCTGGGCGGTGAGGAAGGCTTCTTCGGCGACGGGAAGGTCACTGGTGCCGGCGCAGGCGATGATGAGGGGGCCTTTGCCGAGGATGGTTTTGTCGCGCCAGACGCGGAGGACGCCGCTGAGGGGGTGGAACTCGGCGTCGGGGAAGCGCTCGCGGACGAGGTCGGCGGCGCGGGGTTCGACGCGGGTGGCGAGGAGGTTGGGGCTGCGGTCGAGGAGGTGGGTGGCGATTTGAAGGAGGTGGTCGGGGGCTTTGCCTTTGCCGAAGATGACTTCGGGCATGCCGACACGGATCGCACGGTGGTGGTCGACTTTGGCGAAGCCGAGGTCCTCAAAGGGCATGTGTTTGAGGCGCGAGAGGGCGTCGTCGGGGGAGAGGGCGCCGGAGCGCACCTGTTCGAGGAGGTCTTTGAGTTGGGTCTGGTCCATGGGTGGCTGGGGTGGAAATTCCATGATAACGGTGACGGGGCGGATTTGGCGGCGGGGGGTGGGGGCGAGAGGTGGAGTTGGGGCGGTGCCGTAAAATGGAAGATTGGGCCTGGGTACACTCCGCTTAACGCTCGACATGATCAAGTTCGAGCACTCGATTTTCGCGTTGCCGTTTGCGTTGACGGGAGCGCTGCTGGCGATTTCCGATGGCGGGATGGGGTGGGGCGAGGTGTGGGGAAAGCTGGGGCTGATCGTGGTGGCGATGGTGGGGGCGCGGTCAGCGGGGATGACGTTTAACCGGATTGTGGACGCGGCGATTGACGGGCGGAATCCGCGGACGAAGACGCGGCACATTCCGGCGGGGCTGCTCTCGCGGCGGTTTGCGTGGGTGTTTCTGGCGGTGGCGGTGGGGGTGTTTGTGGCGGCGGCGTGGGC
>JAFLBB010000216.1 GCA_017304135.1 Acidobacteriota bacterium
CGGGGGCCAGCGGAGCAGGCGGCGGCGGCGCGAGCGGCGGCACGGGCGGCACGGTGATCACGGCCACAGGTACGGCGCTGCAGAACCTCGACCCGGTGTGGGTGAGCACGATGAGCTTCGGCCACTCGACACGGCCGCAATCGAACACCATCACCACGGGCCTCACGGCCATCGCGTTCAACTCGCAGAACTTCAGCAACGCGGTGCAGAAGAGCTGGCTTACGGGCACCACGGCCAGCCTGGGCTGGAACATGACCGGCGTCAGCTCGAACAACCCGTTGAACGACATCAACCCTTCGCGCAGCGGCAACTTCCAGTTGCAGGTGAGCCAGCGTCTATTGCAGGGCTTCGGCATCGCCGTGAACAACCGCAACATCCGCATTGCCAAGAACAATATGAAGGTGAGCGACCTGCAGTTCCAGTTGCAGTTGATCACGACGGTGAGCGCCGTGCAGAACCTGTATTGGGACCTGGTGAGCTTCAACGAAGATCTGAAGGTGAAGCAGCAGGCGCTGGCGCTGGCGCAGAAGCTGTATGAGGACAACAAAAAGCAGGTGGAGATCGGCACGCTGGCGCCGATTGAGATCGTGAGCGCCGAGGCGCAGGTGGCGCGGCGGCAGCAGGAGCTGCTGCAATCGGAGACCGTGCTGCTGCAGCAGGAGACGATTCTGAAGAACGCCCTGAGCCGCACGGGTGTGCTCAGCCCGACCATCGCCGAGGCGCGCATTGTGCCGATGGATAAGATCAAGCTGCCGGAGAGCGAACCGGTGAGCCCGCTGAAGGATCTTTATGATGAGGCGATGCAGAACCGGCCGGACCTGGAGCAGACGCGCATCAACATTGAAAATGCCAAGATCGGCCTGAAGGGCAGCCGCAGCCAGCTGCTGCCGTCGCTCGACATTCAGGCCAACCTGCAGAACAACGGCCTGGCGGGCACGGGCAACATGCTGCCGCTGCCCGGTGGACGGCCGCCGATTCCGGACCGCGTCGATCCGTTCTTCGTGGGCAACTACGGGCGTGTGCTGGGGCAGTTGTTCCGGCGCAACTTTCCGGATTACTCGGTGGGCTTCCAGTTGAACATCCCCATCCGCAACCGTTCGGCGCAGGCCGACATGACGCTGGACACGCTGAACCTGCGGCAGTCGGAATTGCAGCAGCAGAAGCAGTTGAACCAGTTGCGCGTGGACATCAGCAACGCGATGATCGCCTTGCAGCAGGCGAGGGCGCGCTTCAACGCAGCGCAGAAGGAGCGCGTGTTGCAGGAGCAGACGCTCGAGGCCGAGCAGAAGAAGTATGCGCTGGGCGCCTCGACGGTGTTCTTCGTCATTCAATATCAGCGCGACCTGGCCCAAGCGCAGGCCAATGAGGTGGTGGCGTTGGGTTCGTATGCGAAGGCTGAAGTGGAATTGCAGCGAGTGATGGGCTTGACGCTGAAGAACAACAACATCAACCTCAACGAAGCCATGGCCGGCAAGGTGAGCCAGGGGCCAAGCGCGCTGCCGCCGGAAGGCGCGACGCGGTAACGGGGGGAGATCGAGCATGAAGCGGACAGTGGCGTGCGTGGCGCTGCTGTCCGCTTTTAATTTGTGGGCGGAGGAGCCGATCCGCTTCCAGGAATCGCTCGATGTGGTGGAGCAGGACGGCTACCGGTTCCAGCGGCTGGCGCGGTTGCCGCAGGGGGAGTGAGTGGTTGAGGTGACGCGGGGCGGGAAGGTGGTGCACCGGATTTTTGCGGGGTACTCGCAGCAACTGCAGGGATCTGGTCTCTTTGGGACGCCAACCCTTAGCCATCTTCAGTTCGCTTTCCACTCGTTGATTCCGGGAGATCGCCCGCAGGTGGTGATCCGGCTATGGTCCGGCGGCAAGAACTGTTGCCACTACCACTGGGTGCTCGGAACGCAACCTTCCTTGGGTGTGCTCCTGGACACAAAGCGCTTCCACTTCGACGACCTTTCCGAGGTGGTGGACCTGGATGGCGACGGCCTGCCTGAACTTCGTTTCGCCCCGACGACGTTTGATTACTTCGGCGGGAGCTACGCAAACTCTCCTCGACCACAGGCATGGTTTCGATTCAACCGGGCCACACAGCGGTATGAGCCCGCGAATGACCTGCTCTTCCCTTATCTGAAGGAAGGCTACGGCAAGGCTCTCCAGGCCTTGCCCACCTTGCAGCAGCACCTGACCGCTGGTGGCTTGTATGAGGAACTTGGCGGAGACGTGACCGGGCTCGTCCTCCACTACCTCTACGCCGGCAGGGACAACGAGGCGTGGAGCATCCATGAAAGCCGGTATCCTTACGAAGACGTGGCCGGGTGGCGAAAAGCGGTCGAGCTGAGGCTGGCGAGCGACCCGTTCTATCAGGAGCTCCGTACGCGGATGAAGCGCGACGGGCGCTAGCTGTTCCTAGCGGAACAGCTCAATGAGGTGCATGGTGAGCCAGCCGACCAGCGCCGCGGCGGGGATGGTGAGCACCCAGGCCCAGATGATGTTGGTGGCCACGCCCCAGCGTACGGCTTTGAAGCGCTGGATGGAGCCGACGCCGGCGATGGCGCCGGTGACGGTGTGGGTGGTGGACACGGGCATCTTCAATTCGGTGGAGAAGAGAATCGAAATGGCGGCGGCGGTTTCGGCGCAGAAGCCGCTGCGGGGCTTGAGGCGCGTGAGGCGTCCGCCCATGGTGTGAATGATGCGCCAGCCGCCGCTCATGGTGCCGAGGGCGATGGCGGCGTGGGCCGAGAGGATGACCCAAACGGGGACCTCAAAGGTCTTCAGCCAGCCGGCGGTGACCATGGCGCCGGTGATGATGCCCATGGTTTTCTGCGCGTCGTTGGTGCCGTGCGAGTAGCTGAAAATGCCTGACGAAAGCAACTGCAGCCAGCGGAAATACTTGTCCATCTTCACGGGGGACGACTTGCGGAACAACCAGTAGACGATGATCATCAGCAACCAGGCCAAGGCGAGGCCAAGCAGCGGGGCGAGCAGGATGAAGAGCAGCGTCATGAGCCACTTCTGGCCCCAGATGATGGCCGCGAAGCCGGCCTTGGCGATGGCCGCGCCGGCGAGGCCGCCAATGAGGGCGTGCGAGGAGCTGGAGGGCAGGCCGTAATACCAGGTGATGAGATCCCAGACGATGGCGCCGAACAGGGCGGCGAGGAAGGTCCACTGGTCGATCTTGTTCAGGTCCACGAGCCCGCTGCCGACGGTGCTGGCCACGCCCGTGCCAAAGGTGAACGCCGAGGCGAAGTTCCACCAGGCGGCCCAGGCGACGGCCTGCAACGGAGTGAGCACGCGCGTGGCGACTACGGTGGCAATCGCGTTGGCCGCGTCGTGAAACCCATTGATGTAATCAAAGGTCAACGCAACGAAGATGACCAGGATCACCAGAATCGTTGAGGAGTCCATGCGCTTAGCTGTTCTTCACAACTACTTCTTGCAGGGCATCGGCAACGTCTTCGCAGAAATCGGAGGCCTTTTCGAGGACCTCGTAGACTTCCTTGCGCTTGATCAGTTCGATGGCGTTGGTTTCCTTCTGGAATAACTCGGCGACGGCGGCGCGGTAGACGATGTCGGCGTCGTTTTCGAGGCGGTTGATCTCGATGCAGTGCTGCAAAATCTGCTTGTCGTGGCTGAGCGCCTCGAAGGCGTGGATGAGCTCGGTGGCCAGTTGGACGAGGATGGAGGTGAGCTTCGAGACCGGCTCGGGAATCGGCTCCAGCGGGTAGGCCGAGATGCGGTAGGCCGACTCCTCGATGCAATCCAGGACGTTGTCCAGATGCGAGGCCAGGCGATGGATGTCTTCCGGGTCGAGCGGCGTGAGGAAGGTCTGGTTGAGACGGGTGAAGATATCGTGGATGATCTCGTCGCCGCGCGATTCGATTTCGCGCAACTTGGCGGCCGCGGCCACCATGTGCGAGTTTCCCTTCTTGGCGCCTTCATCCAACACGCCGACCGCTTCCCTGATCAAATGGGCTTGTTTCAGAAAGTCAGCGTAGAACTTTTCTTCGCGGGGCAGGAATCTCATACGTGTGGGCCGGCTCGTTTCCCGGCCAGGAAAGGACCTTTCATCTTCTCAGTCTGGCTTGCGGCGGGTCAACTGGAACTGTGCGACAGTACTGTTACGATTCGGTGAATATCGGAAACAGCTCCGCCTCCTTCGGTTGCGGGGCCGGGGCCCCGCCGGGCAGGAGGCCCGGATCCAGGTAGCGCGGGTCGAGCAGCCGGTCCGGCTGCAGGTTGCCCATGGCGCTCAACATCGTTTCCCGCAGGTGCGGGTGCTCTTTTTCGAGATCGGCGAAGAGGTCGCGAAGTTTGCGGCGCACCGTACCGGTTTTCTGCGAACAGCCGCAGGGCACGATAGGCGCGCCGGACTGGGCTGCCCAGGCGGTGGTGATCTCTTCCTTAACAAAACACAACGGGCGGATGAGGCGGAAGTCGCGATCGCTGGACATCGTGACGGGCGGCAGCGCACTGAGACGGCCCGTAAACATGGCGTTGCGCAGGAACGACTCGACGAAATCGTCAGCCGTGTGGCCGAACGCAATCACATTGGCGCCGAGGCCGTTGACGACCTCATAGACGGCGCGGCGGCGGTACCGGCTGCAGAGGTCGCAGCCGTGGTCGGGCTGCTCGTCGAGCAGGCGGTGGCTCGGCTGATCCCGATAGTAGGTCCAGTCCACGCCGCGCGCCCGCAGGAATTCGCCAAGTGGTTGAATCGGGCGGAGAAATTTCCCCTGTTCGATGGTGAACGCGCAGACGGTGAAGTCCACCGGCGCGCGTTTGGCTAGCAGCAGCAAGGCTTCCAGCAGCGTGAACGAATCCTTGCCGCCGGAGAAAGCGACCGCCACGCGGTCACCGTCGCGGATCATCTGGAACCGCTGGATGGCCTCGCCGACCTTGCGTAGTAACGTCTTTTCAAGATCCAAGCTTTCCTATTATCTCTGATGCGGGGGTGGGCCGCCCAGCGGCGTGCCGAATCGGCCCGCTCAGCCGGCTCTCTCACCCGATCCGCTCAGCCGATCCGCTCAGCCGATCCACTCAGCCGATCCGCTCAGCCGATCTTGGGCAGTTCAAAACCCTTGCGGCGGGTGCGGGCGCGGAGCACGTTGGCTTCGGCGTCGTTGGGGAAGCGCTCGGCTTTGGGGTCCCACTTCAGCGACCGGTTCAGCTCGCGGGCGATGTTGATGAGCTGGCAGACGCTGGTGGAGCGGTGGGCGATTTCGACGTCGGCGTTGGGGCGGCGGCGCGAGCGGACGCACTCGAAGAAGTCGGCGATGTGGGCGGCGTTTTCGCCCGGGCCTTCGGGCAACACGGGAGGGGCGTCCTTCTTCAGGGCAGGATCTTCAGGCAGGAAGTCGCCGCGGATGATTTGCAGTTTGCCACCGCTGCCGGCGAAGATGCCGCCGAGCTGCTGATGGTCGTTGATCTTCTCCTGCTCCAGTTTGACAAGCGTGCCGCTGGCGTAGCGCAGCGTCACCGGGACGTCAGGCATGGCCGTGCCGGGCTTCTTCGGCTCGAGGATAATCTCGACCGGTCCGGTGAGGTCGGCGCCGAGGGCGGTCTGCACCTGGTCGAGCGAGTGCGTTCCCCAGCCGGAGACGCCCCAGGACTGGCCGCCGCCGTCATAGTCGCGCCAGGGCATCCAGCCGCGGTGCATTTTGGAGTGATAGGGCCGCATTTCGGTTTGGTTGACCCATTGCTCCCAATTCAGGCCGGCGGGCATGGCCTCGCCGGGCAGTTCCTTCCAGGTGATGGGGGCGAGGAAGTTGCAGACGATGACCTCTTTCACCTTGCCGATCTTGCCTTCGCGCACGAGCTTGCTGGCATACATATTGATGGGCATGGAGCGCTGCTGCGTGCCGGCCTGGACGACGCGTTTGTAGCGGCGGGCGGCGCGGACCAGCACCTGGCCTTCCTCAATGGTGAGGCTGACCGGTTTTTCGGCGTAGACGTCGAGGCCGGCCTGCATGGCCTGGATGCAGATGAGGGCGCGGGAGTGGGTGGGCGTCTCGACGAAGACGGCGTCGAGCTTGGAGGAGTCGAGCATCTGGCGGTAGTCGTCAAACTTGGCCCACTTGGAACCTTCCGGGCGGAGGGTGACGGCCTCATCGAGCCGCTGCTGCCAGCAATCGGCGACGGCGGTGATGTCGGCTCCGGCGAAGAGTTCGTTCTTCATGAGCCATTTGGCGCGGCCACCTACGCCAATAAACCCAATTTGGAGACGGTCATTAGCCCCGCGTACGGCGGGACGCGCAATGTAGGGAAACGCAACAGCACCCATCGCGGTCTGCAACAGACGGCGTCTGTTCATCACACACCTCCCATGGCCCCCGGACGCGGCTAGGGACGCGCCGGGGCGAGTGTTCGCAGCGAGAGTTCTCGCACGCGCACTTCCATCCCGGTGAAGGCGTTGCCGGCGTGGATTTGAAAGCCGAGGGCGCCGGGGCCGGGGAAGGCGGTGTCACGGACGTCGATGACGGGCTTGCCGTTGAGGGTGATGCGGAAGCGGTCGCCCTCGGCGCGGACGAGCAGGTTGTTCCAGCCATCCTTCTTGACCGAGGCGGCATCGCGGTTTTCGGCAATGAATGCCTTGCCCATGCAGTAGAGCGAGCCGGAGAGGACGCCGGGGTGGCTGGGCTGGTCGAGGAAGTCGGCCTGGTAGCCGGTGCGGGGGCCGGCGACGCGAAACCAGAGGCCGCTGTTGCCGGGCCACTTCATGCGCCACACGCAGCGGACTTCGAAGTCGGTCCACTCGGCGGTGGTGAAGAGGTCGCCGGCTTCGCCTTGGGGGCCCTGGCGGCCGACGAGGTGGCCGTCTTCAATGCTCCAACGGGCCTGGCCGGTGGCGCGCCAGCCGTCGAGCGACTTGCCGTCGAACAGGGGTTGCCAGGCGGGGGCGGCCAGGGTGGGGTAAACGAGGGCAGTCGCGGGCACGGTGCAGAGGAGCGCGGAGCGGCGGGTGAGCAGGAGCGGCATGACTGCCTGATTGCACTCTGAATTCCATCGAGGCCGGGGCGGTCATACAATGACGCCATGGTTGCTCGCCTTGTGGCTGTCTTGTGTTTGGGATGGGTGGCTTTGGCTGAGGAGCCCCCGCGCGAGTGGGTGGACCCCGATACGGGCCAGCGCGTGG
>JAFLBB010000217.1 GCA_017304135.1 Acidobacteriota bacterium
CTCAACCATTTCGAATCGTCCATGCTGATGTTCAATCCCCAGCATCCCGACTCCGTCCCCCTTCAGGCTCATCTCGTGTGAGAATCTGTGCCCCCCTTCAGGCTCATCTTGCATGAGAAAAGACTGCCCCAACCGATCGCGGCGCCAGCGGGATAAGATGATCTTCACCCGCATGCGCCGCCTCATCTACGCAGCTTTGGTGATCGCCTTCGCCCCCGCCCTGCGCGCCCAGCCCGCGCCCTACGACTTCGCCCAATCCCAAGCCTTCCTCACCACCTACTGCAAAGCCTGCCACTCCGGCAAATCCGCCGTCGGCGGCTTCGACATCGAACGCCTCGCCTCCGAAACCTCCCTCACCGCCGAAGCCAACAAATGGACCGCCGCCGTCCGCCGCGTCCATGCCGGCGAAATGCCTCCCAAAAACTCCCCCGCCCCCACCCTCGACACCCGCCAGCGCTTCGCCGATTGGGCCAACTCCACCCTCCGCGCCCAAGCCTGCGGCGCACCCGGCGCCACCCTCACCCCCGCCCACGCCCCGCTCCGCCGCCTCAACCGCGACGAATACACCGCCACCATCCAGGACCTCTTTGACCTTCACCTCGACATCGGCTCCGCTCTTCCCCTCGACGGCGCCGGCGGCGAAGGCTTCGACAACGCCGCTGAAACCCTCTTCCTCTCCCCCCTTCACTCCGAAAAATACATGGAGGTCGCCCGCCTCACCGTCGACTTCGCCGCCCGCGAACACAAGTCGCGCCAAAAGGTCCTCATCTCCCACCCCGGCCCCGGCGTCTCCCCCGAACTCGCCGCCCGCCGCGTCCTCACCGCCCTCCTCCCCAAGGCCTTCCGCCGCCCCATTGCCGCCGCCGAAGTCGACCCCTACCTCGCCCTCTACCGCGCAGCCCGCGCCGAAGGCCAGGAACACGAACCCGCCCTCTTCTATGCCATCCGCGGCGTCCTCGTCTCGCCCCTCTTCCTCTTCCGCATCGAGCCGCCCAACCCCACCGCCGCCCCGCGTCCGCTCGACCACTACTCGCTCGCCTCCCGCATCTCCTACTTCGTCTGGGGCTCCATGCCCGACGAGCTTCTCTTCGACGTCGCCGCCCGCGGCAAACTCCACGACCCCGAAGTCATCCGCCAACTCCTCCCCCGCATGCTCCGCCACGACCGCGCCGAGGTCTTCGCCCGCCGCTTCATCGAGCAATGGCTCCACACCCGCGACCTCCAGGGCGACAAAGCCCCCGATCCCCAGCTCTTCCCCGAATACACCAAGGACGAAGACCTCCGCGGCGACATCCGCCTCCAGCCCGTCTACTTCTTCCGCGAAATCCTCTCCCGCAACCTCTCCCTGCTCAACTTCCTCGATTCCACCCACACCATCGGCACGCGCCACCTCGCCCGCCACATGGACCTCAAGCTCCCCCTCAACCCCAACGCCAACACCCAGCCTCATTGGGTCGAACTGCCGCCCAACTCCAACCGCGGCGGCCTCCTCGGCATGCCCGCCGTCCAAACCGTCTCCGCCTATCCCTACCGCACCAGCCCCGTCCTCCGCGGCGCCTGGATCCTCGAATCCATCCTCGGCACTCCGCCCCCCGCCGCACCGCCCGACGTCCCCGCCCTCGAGGATGCTCACAACCCCGCCGCCGCCAAGTCCATGCGCGAACGCCTCGAGCGCCACCGCTCCAACCCCGTCTGCAACTCCTGCCACAGCCGCATCGACGGCCTCGGCTTCGCCATGGAAAACTTCGACGTCCTCGGCCGCTGGCGCACCGAAGACGCCGGCAAGCCCATCGACGCCAAAGGTGAACTCGCCGACGGCGCTTCCTTCGAAGGTCCCGCCGGCCTCAAAGCCATGCTCATGGCCCGCCAGGACCTCTTCCTCCGCAACCTCACCCGCAAAATGCTCGGCTTCGCCCTCGGCCGAGGACTCACCCTCCGCGACTCCTGTACAGTCGAGGAAATTGTCGCTACAGTAAAGGCAAAGAATTACGCCTCGCACGCTCTCGTCGAGGCCATCGTGTTGAGCACGCCATTCCGCTACCAGGCCCCCACGCCCAAACCGGATGCGGCTGCAAAGAGGACGCTATGAAGGCGCGCATCACCTTCTCCATTCCGCTGTTCTGGCGCACGCTCGTACCCGAGATCCACCTGGGCGCAAGACGGCCTGCCGTGACGGCGAGACCTTCTGCAACAAGCAGGGTGCGATGAAGAAACGACAGTGGTGCCCTCTCGAACTGCTATGACAAGTACATTACTACCGGCTCTGCTACTGTTGGGTGCGGGCGCGGTTGCTGCGCAGCGCCTGCCGAAGATTCAGCTTGTCTACACAGATCCGAACGGGACAGCATTCGATCTCGGTTGCCCGGGATTTCTCAGACAGCAGGTCGATCCTGGCAGACACAAACAGGACATCGCGGAGACCGTTCGCAGAATGCCTGAGTTTCAGACCCGGTGGGACAAAGAAGGTACACGCTATCTTGCGGCGGCGATGCGGGAAGTCGGGATGAGGTATCCGTATACGGAAGCGCAGGTGACGCTGACAGTCTGTCCCACAGTCAATTCGATGAGCGCACCACTCCTTATAAACGTGCGCCCGTACCTGAGTACCGCGAACACCCCAATGCCCGACTGGCAACTTGCTCGTGTCGTCTTTCACGAACTGATGCATACGTACATCCTCCCAGTGCGGCGTGTGTCCGAACTCCGCAGCAAGAAGTATGCGGCTGAGCCCCAGGTGACGCTCGTCCACTTACATGTGGCGGCGCTCGAAAAGTTTGTCCTTACAAAGCTTGGAGAAAAGGACAAATTGCGGGAACTGGATGAGCACTACCGAACGCGCTCTCCAGCGGGCTATCGGCGGGCGTGGGAGATCGTGAACACCGAAGGACATGAGGCGTTCATCAAGGAACTCAAACTGGCCCGGCGGCAAATGCAATGAGTTGTAGCCTCAGACATCAATGCTGGGAACATAGGAGCGTCACACAGTGAAACCACTCTCCCGCCGCACCATCCTCCGAGGCACAGGCGTCGCCCTCGGCCTGCCCTGGCTCGAAGCCATGGCCTCCCCCGCCCAAGCCAAACCGCCCGTCCGCATGGCCTTCCTCTACATGCCCAACGGCGTCAACATCCACGGCTTCTGGCCTGCCGAAACCGGACGCAACTTCGCCCTCTCGCCCTCCCTCCAACCGCTCGCCCCCCTCCGCGACTACCTCACCGTCTTCTCCAACCTCTGGAACGCCAACTCCAAAGGCGGCGACGGCCACTACGTGAAGGAAGCCGCCATCCTCACCTGCCAGACCATCAAGAAAACTCCCGGCGCCGATATCGCCAACGGCATCTCCGTCGACCAGCTCGCCGCCCAGCGCATCGCCAATCAGACGCCGCTCCCTTCGCTCGAACTCGGCGTCACCCCCGTCGCCATTGGTGTCGACGCCGTCGTCGGCTACACCCGCGTCTACGGCTCCCACATCGCGTGGGCCAACGCGACCACGCCGCTTGCCCGCGAACTCAACCCGCGCTCCGTGTATGAGCGTCTCTTCCGGGCCTCCAACGGACCCAAGGGCAACGCCGCCAAGATGGATGCCCTGCTCCTCGATCGCGTGCAAGCCGACGCCCGCCGCGTCCGCGACCAGGTCGGTCAGGCCGACAAAATCCGCCTCGACGAATACCTCTCCGTCATGCGCGGCCTCGAAGAACGCGTCGAACGCGCCACCAAGCCCTCCGCCACCCCCTGGAAAGCCCGCGCCGCGATGGACGCCAGCATTCCCACTGACCGTCCCGCCGACCACGCCGAACACGTCCGCCTCATGCTCGACATGATCGCCGTCGCCTTCCAGACCGACATCACCCGCGTCGCCACCTTCATGTTCGGCAACGCCGTCTCCAACGTGAGCTTCCGCTTCCTCGACGGCGTCGGCATCGGCCACCACGATGCGTCGCATCACCAAAACGACGCCGACAAACTCCGCCAGTACGAAATCATCAGCCGCTGGCACATCCAGCAATACTCCTACTTACTCGAAAAGCTGCGCGGCATGAAGGAAGGCGAATCGAACATCCTCGACAACTCGATGGTCATGTTCGCCTCGGCCCTGAACGACGGCAACCGCCACGACCCCCACAAGCTCCCCCTCCTGCTCGCAGGTAGAGGCGGCGGCCGCATCGACTCCGGCCAGCACCTCACTTACTCAGTAGACAGTCCGCTGGCCAACCTCTACGTGTCGATGCTCGATGCCTTCGGAACCCCCGTCGAACGCTTCGCCGATAGCACCGGCCCGCTCCCAGGCCTGCTGCACACATAGGCTCCCCACGAAACCTCCATGCGCCCCATCCTCGCGATCCTAGCCGCCCTGCTCGCCAGCGCCGCCGCGCTCCCCGCCGCCGACTTCACCGGCATCTGGATCGGCCAGCTCCCCGGCCGCAACAACACCTTCACTGACCTCGCCTTTCAGTTCGAACACAAAGGCCCGCAACTTACCGGCAAGTTATACGGTGATTACACCAGCAGCCCCATCGTCAAGGGAACCGTCTCCGGCGACTTACTCACCTTCACCGTCGCCACCGTCGAACAATCGGGCAACGAAATCAACGAGAGCATCGTCCGCTTCACCGGCAAGTTAGTCAACGGCGAACTCGAACTCACCCGCGACCGCGAATCGTCCACCCGCGCGGGCTCGGGCGGCATCGTCCAAATCCGCCCCAACACCAGCCGCGTGATGTTCCGCCTGAAAAAGCTGCTGTAGCTCCCCCCCTCCTACGCCGGCCCATCCCCCGTCCGCCGCCGCATCTCCTCGGTCAAAATAATCGCTTCGGCCAACTCCTTCATCGGCCGCCGCATGCGCCGGCTCTCATTCCGCAGCTTCAAATAGGCCTCTTCCTCCGTTAGCCCCTCGCTGCGCTGCAGAATGCCTTTCGCCCGCTCCACCAGCTTGCGCGTGATCAACTCACGCTCAATCTCCTGCTTCTCCTCGGACAGCCGCGCATTCTCTTCTTCCAACCGTCCCTTGGTCAGCGCCGTGCCCATCTGCTCACCCACGAACGTCACCAGCGCGATCTCCTCGGCCGTGTGCTCGTGATCCTCGCGGTGGTGCACGTTGATCACGCCGATCACCTTGCCCCCGCTCACCAGCGGCACTGAGAGAAACGCCTGGTAGTTGTCCTCCACCAGCGTCTGGAACCGCTTGAACCGCTTATCCGTGCCCGCATTCTTGGGCAGCGCGACCACGCTATTGTGTTCGGCTACCCAGCCCGTAACACCCTCGCCCAGTTTGATTCTCAGCGTCCCCAGCTCCCGCGCGTGCGGAACCTGCGACGCTCGCAATACGAATTCTCCATTCGGCTCGTCCAGTAGGTATACCAGACAAGCATCACATTCCGTGACCTGCGCCGTGAGCCCGACAATTTCCCCAAGCATTTCATCCAACGAAACCTCGGAGCTCACAATCCGGCTAATCCGGTGCAGCAGATCGACCTGAGATACGCCTCGTTCGGCCGTCATGTATCCAGCCTAGGGGCGATGATGACGGCGGGTCCAATCGAAATTTCTTATGCCGCTGATCGGAACTTTTGTCCTCACACACACGCTGTTTACCCTGTTCAGGATACGGGCGAAACACGCGCCGTTTTGTCACAATCGGGTGATGCCGCTCCGCCCCCCACCGCCCCCATACCCCCTCCTCGCCGCCTTACTCCTGGCGGCCACCTTTCAGTCCCAAGCACAAACCCTCTCCGGCATCGTCGATCTCCACGCCCACTCCGCCCCCGATGAAGCCGCCCGCTCCATCGACGGCATCGCCCTCGCCCGCCTCGCCCAGCAGCGCGGCCTCCGCGCCATCGTTCTCAAAAATCACTACGAATCCACCGCCTCGCTCGCCGTCCTCGCCGCCGAAGCCGCCCCCCAACTCACCGTTTTCGGAGCCATTGCTCTCAACCGCGCCGTCGGTGGCGTCAATCCCGCCGCCGTCGAGCATTGCGTGAAAACCCGCGCCGCCGCCAACGCCGCCTCCTCTACCCCCACCGCCCCAGCCTCCCGCTGCAAAATCGTCTGGATGCCTACCTTCGACAGCGAGCACATGGCCCGCCTCGCCGGCACCCCCGAAAAGCCTCACGTCTCCGTCAGCCGTAACGGCCAACTCCTCCCCGAAGTCCTCGCCGTTCTCGATCTCATCGCCCGCCACCGCCTCGTGCTCGCCACCGGCCACTCCTCCCCCGCCGAAGACCTCCTGCTCGTCCGCGAAGCCACCCGCCGCGGTATCCGCCACATCATCGTCACCCACCCCATCCACCCCCAGGTCGGCATGACCATCGACCAGGCCCGCGAAGCCGCCGCCCGCGGCGCTTACATCGAGTTCCCCGCCAACACCATGCTCGGCATCCAGAAATCCACCTCCTTCGAAGACGCCGCCCGCGACATGCGCGCCGTCGGCCTCGACCACGTCATCCTCACCTCCGACTTCGGCCAGGCCGGCAACCCCCTCCACCCCGACGGCTGGCTCCAAGCCTTCGAAGGCCTCCGCCGCGCCGGACTCACCCCCGCCGAACTCGACCTCCTTTCCAAACGAAACCCCGCCCGCGCCATCGGACTCGAATAGCCATATGACCGGACGCCTGCCCGCTCTCTTCCTCGCCTGCGTCCTCTCCGCCCATGCCGCCCCCTGGCGCCGCGTCACCTCGCCTCACTTCGAACTCTTCACCGACGCCCCCAAGCGCAGCGCCACCGAAGTCCTCCAACGCCTCGAACTCGCCCGCCATCACTTCCGCCCCTGGTCCCTCCCCCCGCTCCCCGTCCGCGTCCTCCTCTTCTCTGACGAACGCCAGTTCGCCCCCCTCCGCACCGAAGCCACCACCAAGGGCTTCTTCCAGGCCGGCGCCGAACGCGACTCCATCGCCCTGCTCGACTCCGGCGACGGCACCCTCCGCGGCGTCATCCACGAATACGTCCACCTCGTCCTCCATCACTCCGCCACCACCCTCCCCCGCTGGCAGGAAGAAGGTCTCGCCGAGTTCCACTCCACCCTTCGGGGCTCGCGCGATATCCGCACCGGCGACCTCATCCCCTCCCATCTCG
>JAFLBB010000218.1 GCA_017304135.1 Acidobacteriota bacterium
CCATCACCAATGCGCTCAAGCACGCGCAGCCACTCCGCTAGACGCGGCGCCGCCAGCAGCCCGGCAAACTGCGCCAGCCCAAGTCCCATCCGCCGGTTCGGCATTCGCCACCTACGTGTTTCACCCATGCACTCCCCTCCATATCGGACGAAACAGTAGGAATCAGACCTGAGTTCGCCCACCCGGTCTTCACCCCACCCCGTTTGGACTGCCCTCCCGATTCCCCATGCGGTATGCTGGCCTCGCACATGCAAATCGTCCCTCTGCCCCGTACCGAACTGAAGGTCTCCCGCCTCTCCTACGGCAACATGACCTTCGGCAGCCAGACCGATGACGCCACCGCCGCCCGTATCCTCGACACCTGCCTCGACCGCGGCATCACCTTCCTCGACACCGCCAACGTCTACAACACCGGCAAGGCCGAAGAGATGCTCGGCCGCCTCCTCGAAGGCCGCCGCCAAAGCGTCGTCCTGGCCAGCAAAGTCCGAGGCAAAATGGGCGATGGGCCGCTCGAATCCGGCCTCTCCCGCGCCGCCATCCTCCACAATGCCGAGCAGTCCCTCAAACGTCTCCGCACCGACTACCTCGACCTCTACTACCTCCACATGCCGGACACCGCCGTCGCCATCGAAGAGTCGCTCGAGGCCATGGACACCCTCGTCCGCCACGGCAAGGTCCTCTACCCGGCGCTCTCCAACTACGCCGCCTGGCAAACGCTGGAAGCCTTCCGCCTCACCGACGAGCAGGGTTACGCCCCCATCGCCGCCGCCCAGATGATGTACAACGTCGTCGCCCGCGGCCTCGAACAGGAGTTCGTCCCCATGGCGGCAAAATACGAGCTCGCCATCGTCGCGTATAATCCGCTCGCCGGCGGACTCCTCACCGGCAAACAGCAGCGCGAACGCCCCGCCCCCGGCACCCGCTTCGACGGCAACCAGATGTACCTCGACCGCTACTGGCACCCCGCCTACTTCGACGCCGTCGACGAACTCCGTTCCCTGGCCGCGCAAGCGGGCCGCTCCCTGATCAGCCTCTCCCTCAACTGGCTGCTCCACCACTCCGCCGCCACCGTCGTCCTGCTCGGCTCCAGCCGCCTCGACCAGCTCACCGCCAACCTCGACGCCGCCGAGGAAGGCCCCCTCCCCGCCGACGTCGTAAAGCGCTGCGACGACATCTGGCTCACCGTGCGCGGCCCGCAGCCGAAGTATAATCGCTAGCCATGCGCCGACTGCTCGTTCTTTTCAGCTTTGCCGCCCTGCTCGCCGCCGGCTTTCTCACCACCGGCTCCCTCACCCCAGCCGAAGCCCAGCCCGGCACGGTGAAGGAAATCGTCAAAGGGGTCTGGTTCCGCGAAGGCGAAATCGCCTCCATGGGCCACTGCAACAACGTCATCATCGAGATGAAGGACTACCTCGTCCTGATCGACGCCAACTTCCCCAGCGGCGCCAAAATGGTCCTCGCCGACGCGAAGAAGGTTTCCAGCAAACCCATCCGCTACGTCTTCGACACCCACCATCATGGCGACCACGCCTACGCCAACGCCTTCTGGACCCGCAACGGCGCCGAAACCCTCGGCTTCCCCGGCGTCGTCGAAATGATGAAGATGCGCGAACCCAAGGCCTGGCAATCGGCCGCCAAGTCGCGCAAGGATGTCGCCGAACTCAATCTCTCCACCGCCGAGCCGCCCAAAACCGTCCTCGCCAAGAACCCCCACATCATGGACGACGGCACGCGCCGCATCGAGTTCCACCACTTCGGCTGGGCCCACACCAAGGGCGACGGCTTCGCCTGGCTCC
This sequence comes from Acidobacteriota bacterium, assembly GCA_017304135.1. Lineage (GTDB taxonomy): Bacteria > Acidobacteriota > Terriglobia > Bryobacterales > Bryobacteraceae > JAFLBB01. The sequence continues at coordinate 1,797 of JAFLBB010000218.1, forward strand.
CCAAGGACAGCGTCCTCGCCACCGGCGACGCCGCCACCAACGGCGCGTACAACTACCTCGGCGACGCCCACGTCGCCAACTGGCCCAGCGTCATGAAGGCCGCCCTCAAGCTCAAGCCCAAGCACGTCCTCCCCGGCCACGGCCCCGCCGGCGGTCCCGAAATCCTCGAAGGCGAAATGGCCTTCATGCAGGAGCTTTACGCCCTCGTCCAGGCCGGCGTCAAAGCGGGCAAGACGCCCGAACAAATCGCCGAAAGCAAGCTCTCCGCCAAGGTCCAGAACTGGGTCGGAAAGTCATTCGCCGCACAGGTCAAGGAAACCCACCTCGAGATCACGAAAAACGCCCCGCGCGGCAGCTTCTGAGCAGCCTCGGCCCGCAGCGCCGTCTCCCCCCGATCACGGCGCCAGCAAAAACCGCAACAACTCCCGCGTCAGCCGCCCCGCCTGCCGCGACTGAAAAATGAACTGCGCGTGCTCCGCGCACTCCAGCACAATCATCTCCTTCGGCTGCGGCACCGCCTCAAACTGCTTCTGAATCCCCGGCAGCCGCGGCGTGTTCTCCCCCTGCACATCGTCCCGGCACAGGATGTACAGCTTCCGCCCCGCCATCTTCGTCGCATCGCCATCCGGATGCGCCCCCAGAAACACGACGCGGTCAATCTCCCCCGCCTTCTGATGCTCCAGCGCCTCCCCCGTCGCCCCGCCGCCCATCGAACCGCCCACCACCGCCACCGTCCGCGCCCCCTGGCTCTTCAAATACCGCACCGCTCCCAACACATCCTGATACAGCGCCGGCTCCTCCGCCTTCGGTCCCGTCGACTCCCCATACCCGCGAAAATCAAACGCCAGCACGCGAAACCCCGCCGCCGCCAGCGTCCGCGCCTGCGGAATCCACGTCTCCTTGTTGAACCGCCCGCCATGCGCCAGCACCACGCCGCGCTCGCCCCCGCCATACACCTCGCCGTGAATCTCCGCCCCATCCTCCGTCGTAAACGTCACCGCCTCCGGCGCCGCTTCCGCTGGCCCCCATTCGCCAATCCCAATCCGCCCCACCAGCGTGTAGCCCTCTTTGCCTCCCGCCCGGAACACCAGCGACTCGCCATCGGCTGCCTGTGGGCTCACCTGGGGAAACGCCGCCGCCATATTCGGCTGATGAGTGATCAGAATCGCATTCCCCCCGCGCGGCGTCTTCCGCACATATTCGCGCAGCCACCTTGCCTGCCCCGCGCTCGTATCCTGCATGCTCATCCCGCCGTCGCCCAACTCATCTTGCACCTTGGGCATCGGCAACTGCGCATACAACGCCGTCTCCCGGGCGCGAAACGTGGGACTCGTCAACACCTCGCTCACCGCAATCCCCCGCGCCCGCAGCGCAATCCCCATCTCCGCCGCCCCGCGCCGCCCGGCCACATCCAATTGCCGCTCGCCGTTCACGTTCCCCGCCACCGCTTTCCCCTCCGCCGGCGGCTCCTTCGGCGAACTCGCATGGCGCATCACCACCACATGCCCGCCCCGCTGCAACGCCCGCAGCGTCGACTCAACCGCATCGGCACACACCCCCGCCGCCGCGCACACAACAAGAAGGCCCAGTAACTTCCTCATGCCAGCAGTCTAATGCCCCGCGCCCTTCCCGGCAACGTGCACGTGATCCAGCGCAAACCGCAGCCACGTCAAAAAGAACCCCGCCGCCCCCTCAAACACCCGCGCCGTAAACTCGCCCAACGGATAGCGCTCCGAGCTCACCCCACCCCCCTCGGGCTCTTCCCCAGGCAACTCCAGCGAGGGATCGGCCGGCACCCCCAGCATCATGCTCGTCGGGTCCGGACTCTCCCGCTCCCCCAAATCGGAAAACGGCAGCGCCCCGCCCGCCATCGTGTGCGCCCACGCCTGCCGGTAACTCTCCATCTCCGCCAGGAACCCCGCATGGCGCTCCAGCAACGCCCCGGCCGCCGGCGCTTTCCGCACCAGCTCTTCCTGAAATCGCCGCGAGTGAAACCGCCGGTCCGCGCCCCCCACCGGCAGCGGCAGCGCATGGCACAGCCAGACGGCCAGATTATCCGCCAGCGCCTGCGCCAAAAACACGCTGCTCACCGAATACAGCCGCCCCGGCGTCACATGGCTCAGCGTCAACCCCCGCCCCGTCGGCAGTGCCCGCGCCGCCCGGTCGGCATACGCGATGCAATCGAGATAAGCCGAAAACCCCTGCCAGCGGATCCAAGGCTGCGCCAACCGGATGCCGCCGTGCGCCCGCACATACGCCCGCCGGTTCAACTCGCGGAAAATCGGGTTCTTCAGAAAGCCGCGCTCCTGCAGCTCCACCGGCACAAACACTGAGGCCCGCTGCCCGCCCAAGGCTTCCTCCGAATACTCCATGCGTCGATCCTACCAGCACGACGCCCCCCCGCGAGCTACCGTTTCAAATCGCGCCGCGCCACTTCCTCGGCGTAGACACGCTTCATCCGCGCCACCCGGTCCAGCAACCCAGCCGTAAACACCTCCGGCCGCAGCGCCAGCAGGTCCTCATCCGAGATCGCTTCAAAGTGCCGCTGCCACTCTTCCTCGTGCGTCTCGTTGAACAGGTCGCGGTCCAGAATGCTCACCGCATGCAAATGCACCGGACCCGGCACAAACAAGGCCACCTCTTTGCGCCGCGGATGCCCCTCGCGCGCCGGAGGCAGCTCATTCACCGCCATCGTGCAGGGAATCTCCGCCGCCAGCAACACCGCCCGCGCTTTCACCACGTCGCCCACAGCGGTCGAACCGGGCGTGGTTTCAAACGTACACACGCACACGGCGTCTTCCATCCATTCCGGCGCTTCGACGTCTTCTTCCCCGTCTACATCCACCGGCTCGCCGTCCTCGCCGTAGCTGACTTCAAGCTCGGGAATGCCATCGGCATCCTCGCCCTCGTCCAACCCCCTCCGCGCGATCTCTTCATCGAAGATGCCTTGCGCCATCTCCGAAAGCTCGTCACGGTCCACATCCAGCAGCGCATCATCGTCCATCGCCGCAAACCGCTTCTGTATCTCCGCCGGATCAATTCGCATAATCGTCCAACGAGCGACTATAGCGCATGGAATCGCCGCGCGCCCCGCCTACTGCCCGATCCCCAACCGCCGCGCCAAAATATCCGGCAACGCCGCCGCCCGGATCTTCGCCTGCGCCGCCGCAATGTCATACGGCGTCCGCATATACCGCACCACCCGCTGCTCGTCGTCGTAAATCGCATACGCCGCCCGCGGGTCCCCATCCCGAGGCTGCCCCACTGACCCCGGATTGATCAGGTAAAACGTGTCCTTCTCCAACTCGAAATCGACAAACGACGCATCCCGCGGCACCCCCGGAATCCGGAACACCCCGCTCCGGTGCAGCATGAACCCGCCCTGCAAATGCGTGTGCCCGAAAAACGAAACCGGCGTATCCAGGTAACCGATCAACTGCCGCGCATCCTGCGCCTGCAGCAGATACTCGTCTTCATCCAGCGGCGAGCCGTGCAATATCTGAAACTCCCCCAGCACAATCGGCCCCTTCGGCAACTGCCGCAGCCACTCCATGTTCTCCGGCCGCATCACCTGCTGCGTCCACAGCGCCGATGCCCGCGCCGCCGCATTGAACCACTCCAAATCGTCCAGCCCCGCGCACGCTTTGTCGTGATTGCCCCGCACCACATGCTGGATCTTGGTCCGCACAAACTCCGCGCACACGTTCGGGTCGGCTCCATAGCCCACCGTGTCGCCCAGGCACAGAGTCGTGTCCCACGCCCCCGAGGCCTGTTCGAGCGCCGCCGCCAGCGCCTCCTGGTTGGCGTGTATGTCGCTTAGGATGAGATAGCGCACAGTCGGATCAAGTTCACTTCCGGTGGTGCCCCCAGCCGGATCGGGGCGCCCACGGTTCCAAGGCCGCGGCTTACATAAATCGACGACCCTCCTTCACGGTACAGCCCATACACGTACGGTGTAAAGAAGCGGGCCACATTGAGATGCTCGCCCAGCAGCTCAAAATTCACCTGCCCGCCATGCGTATGGCCTGAAATCGTCGCCTGCCAGCCCTGCCGCGCCGCCACCGGAAACACATCCGGATTGTGCGACAGCAGCACGTTCACCGCGTCCGTCTCCACCATCCTCCCGGCCCCTTTCAGATATTCCCAGCGCGTCCGCTGATAATCCACCCCCGCCAAATTCAGCGTCGCGCCGCCAAAGCGCAGCCGCCGCGCCCCGCCCCGCAGAATCGTGATCCCCAGCTTCGCCGCCGCCGCTTCCAGGTAGTCCTCACACCCCGCCAGAATCTCGTGATTCCCCAGGCACCCATACACGCCCGCCTCGGCCCGCAACTGCGGCAGCAACCGCAGACAGCGGTCCAGCGGATCACGCCGCACGCTGATGAAATCCCCCGTCAGCAGGGCCACATGCGGCCGCGTCTCATTGGCCATCGCAATCGCCCGCTCCAACTCGCGGTCGCCCAGGTAAGCCGAATAGTGAATGTCGGTAATCTGCGCCAGCCGCAGGCCATCCAGATCCTTCGGCAAACCCGGCACCGGCAGGTCCACCTCGCGCATCTGAAACTCGTTCCGCTCCAGGAACACGCCATACCCGCACGCCGCCGCCGGCAGCGCCACCGCCGACGCCCGCGCCGCAAGCAGCAGTTCCCGCCTCTTCGGGTCAAACCCCGGTGCACGCCGCAGCATCTCGTGCAACATCCACGCCGCCACCACGCACATCCCGTAGATGATCGCCATCCCGCGCACCCATTCGCGCCCCGTGGACGATGGCACGAGCCGCGCAATCTGCCCGATCCCGAAGACGATCCCGAAGGTGACCCACGCAATCCCCACCCAGCGCCACACCAAACCCAGCATCCGTAAGGCCGGCCGCCGCGCCGCCCACTCGCTCTCCACCACCCACCCGCTCAACTTCCAATGCGCCCACACCACCAGCGCCAGGGCGATCACGTCGGGAATTTGTCTCACTCCGATGGGCATTGCGGGAGGGCGTCCTTCCAGTGTATCCGCCCCCGCTCCCCGCTTGCCCCGCACCGCCCCGCTTGCCTGCCCCGTGCTGCCCTCCCGCCCCGCCCCGTGCCCCTCCACGCTTCCG
>JAFLBB010000219.1 GCA_017304135.1 Acidobacteriota bacterium
CCTCGACGCCCTCACCGACGACTCTCTCGCTGGCCTCCTCGCCACCACCGGCCTCACACCGTGAACCCCCGTCACACCTCCGCCCCGTAAACCCCTGTCTCCTCAACACCCGCCCAATGGCCCCCGCCGTGCCTTCCCCAAGGCATGATCCGCACTCTTCTCTTCTTCCTCTCCGCCGCCACGCTCGCCGCCCAACCCCTCTCCTACGGCGTCAAACTCGCCACACCCCTCACCAACAAACCCACCTTCGACAGCCCCTTCACCACCTCCACCCAAAGCCCCCTCACCGGCGGACCCTTCGTCGAACTTCACCTCCCCCACCGCTTCTCCGTCGAATTCTCCGCCCTCCTCCGCTCCACCCGCGAAAACTCCACCATGCCCTTCCGCCTCGGCTCCACGCAAAACCCCTATCTCCTCCACTCCCTCGACAGAGTCAACACCTGGGACTTCCCGCTCTTACTCAAATACCGCTTCACCCAAGGCCGCTTCCGCCCCTACCTAGGCGCCGGCGCCGCCTGGTCCCACCGCCGCAGCGACTTCCAGGCCTTCTACTCCTGCCAGGGCCCCGAAGGCTCCTGCCGCCCCCCCGAATACCCCACCGAACTCACCGGCGGCTTCCGCCAATCCACCCTCACCCGCTTCGGCCCCGCCGCCTCCGCCGGCCTCGACATCAAAACCCACCACCTCACCCTCTCCCCCGAACTCCGCTGGAACCGCTCCTTCTCCGGCGCCTCCCCCCGCAACCACTTCACCCTCGGCCTCAGCCTCTCCTTCGGCCGCTAACCCGCGGCGCCCCCGCGTGGCCTTCCCAAGGCTGGGACGATTTCGTCAGCACCCAAGCCAGCGCAGCATTCCCTCAGTGACTTCCGCGAGTTGCTCTCCCCGCAATACACCCAGCCTCCGGACAGCCCGCACCACCGGACAGGTGGCGACATTCTGAACAAGAAAGGCGCCCGGTTTCAGAAACGTCACCGGAACCGGGATATCATAAGGCGAACCCCGCAGGCTCGTGGTGTGAGGAATCACAGTGATCAACGCGCGATCGTGATCCCCAAACGCGACACTGACGATCAGCGCGGGCCGGACCTTCTCGGCCATGCCGAGGTCGAGCAGCCAAACCTCACCGCGTCGCGGCGTCATCTTCTTCCCGCTCCAGCACTGCGAAAAGCTCATCGGCTGCGTGAGCGGTTTCTTCGTCGTCCAGGGGCCCCGAATCGAAGGGCATCGCGCGCCGGAAAAACTCCGCCGTGAAGACACGCTTCTCTTCAGCCGGGAGCGCGTCGAATGCCTCGAGGAGTTCAGTTGTCTGCCGGCTCATGCCTTCAGAATAACGCCCCCATGGGGCAACCACAAAGCACCTGCACGGAAACCTTACCCACCACCATGACTGCTTCCCGGCAACCCCACCACTGGCCCTGCCATCCCGGCCGCGCCACCAATCACAACCCGGCCCTCCAGCCCTCCCCGCCCTACCCCTCCTCAGCCCCCTCGGTCCGCCGATCCGCCCCCTTCGCCGAAGCCTCCGCCCCCAGCGGCTCCCGGAACGGCTCCACCTCAATCCGCTGATACCTCACCTCCAGAACCTCCAGGCACTCCGTCCCGCCCGGCGCGTGCACCGTCACCCGGTCCCCCTCCGCCGACTTCATCAACGCCCGCCCCAGCGGCGACACCCAACTGATGTGGTTCCGCTCCAGATCCACCTCGTCCGTCCCCACAATGCTCACCACCCGCTCCCCTCCCGCCTCATTCGCAAAGCGCACCGTCGCTCCGAAAAACGCCCGCGCCGCCGCCTGCCCCGCTCGCGGCCGCTCCGGGTCCACCACCTCGGCGGCATTGATCCGCTTCGTCAGAAAGCGAAGCCGTCCATCGATCTGCCTCAGCCGCCGCTTCCCATACTGATAGTCGGCATTCTCACTGCGGTCACCATTGCTGGCCGCCCACGTCACCACCTTCGTCACCGCCGGACGCTCCCGGGTAAGCAGAAACTGGTGCTCTTCTCTCAGCCGCTGCAGTCCCCCCGGCGTGATGTAGTTCTTCCCCGGCGCCGCCTCCTCCACGCGCGGCTTCGCCGCCGGCCTTCTCGTAAACCCAGTTCGCATCTCTAGTCCTTCAAGGTCGAATCCCGTGCCTGCGCAACGCCACCCCAAGCGCCTGCCCGCCCAAGCGCCCGCCGCCCACGCGCCCCTGCAATCTGGCTGCTCTCCGCATACCCGCGACTCTCATATTCGCACGCCCCCCCTGAATCCTCGCCGGTATTCGATGGCTCCTTCACTCCGCACCGCGCACCCCACCCTCGTCAGGGCGGTATTCTAAGGAAGAGCCCGCCATGAGCCGCGTAGAGCAACTCGAACAACGAATCGCCGAATTGGACGCTGCCGAGTTGAAAGAGTTGCGTGCCTGGTTCGAACGCTATGATGCCGAGGTCTGGGATCGCCAAATCGAAAACGATTCCAAGAACGGCAAGTTGCGCCAAATGGTCGACCAGGCCCTCGCCGACGATCGCGCCGGCCGTTCCACCGACTTGTGACCCACCGCGCCTCGCCGTCTTTCTGGACCTGCTACCGGCGCCTCCCCACCGAGAGTCAGCGCACGGCAGACAAGGCATTCGGACTCCTGAAGCGCGACCCTCGCCATCCTTCCCTGCAACTCAAGAAGCTCGATGAGGTTTGGTCCGTGCGAATCGGATTGCATCACCGCGCACTTGCCGCCGAAGCCACAGACGGATTCCTCTGGTTCTGGATCGGCACCCACGCCGAGTACGACCGCATCGCCGGGTAGGGTCCAGCGCGCCCTGAACCTCGCCACCACCAATTCCATCCCCCATCCTGAATGGACACCTCCGCCCGCCCCAAACGGCCATGGGCGAAGTTCCAGCCCGGTTACGGGCGCCGAATCTGCAGGTCGTCGCAGATCTTGCGTGCAAGGAAATCGTTCACTTCACGGTGACGCGGCACCGCCGTGGAGCGCTTCGAAGCTCGGTTCACATACACCGAATGGTTGTTGCCCTCTCGCAGCAACTGGCACCCATTCCGCTCCAGATGACGAATCAACTCGACCCGTTTCATGCAGCCGGGATCGCGAACGGCTCACGGATCACTTCGGCGCTCCCCAGCGACTCTTCCGCCAACTGCCGGTTCGCCTCTAGAACAAGCGTGACCGCTTCCGCCAGATTGGCCCGGGCTTCCTCCATCGTCGCCCCCTGCGTATTCGCGCCAGGAAGCTCCTCGACGAACGCAATGTAACCCTCCGGCACCTTCTGGAACACAGCAGTCAGCTTCATCGCATTCAATTCTATCAGTGTGGTGTTCGCGCATCCCCGTGGCGGCTTCGCAACAAGCACCACACATAGGCTGGGGTAGCACGAGCGAATAGCCGCCCTTCATCCCCTCCATGCGTGCCGTTCCCTACCGCACCAGTCCAAAGCCATAACATTCTCGGTGTTCTTTCATCAAGCAGAACGAGTGAAAGACGCTGCTTTCATTGGTAGAATTGGGGGTTCTCTATGGAAGCGACGCCTACGCTCGTCATCAACTACTACAGCGGATTCAAGCAGAATGTCGTGCCGCTGTTCCAACGCCCGTACACTTGGTCGGAGAAGCAATGGAGGACTCTATGGGAAGACGTCATGGTTTTCTATCCTGTGGATGACACCAACGACAAGGCAACTCATTTCATGGGAGCGGTGGTCACTATGCCGGCCAGAAGTGTACCGGTGGGCGTCAACAAATTTCTTATCATCGACGGCCAGCAGCGCCTGACTACAATTTCTATCCTGATGTGCGCGGTGCGCGATCTCCTCTCAGCGGAGCAACAGGCGGCGCGCCGTCGGATACAGCACTTCTATCTGACCAACGACGGAAGTGAGGGCACAGAATTCTTCAAGATTCTGCCCACACAAGGTGATCGGGCCTCATATGCCGGGCTTGTACAGGATTCCGGCAAACCCATAGCGGATTCACAGTTCAAGAACGCCTACGACTATTTCCGGCGACGGTTGCGCGGGCAAAGCGACGATGGCGAGAAGATCGACCCCAAGCGCATCCTCGAAATCATCGAGAAGCGTCTGATGGTCGTCATGATTAACCTCAGCGACACCGACGACCCGTACCTGATATTTGAAAGCCTCAACTTCAAAGGCGCTCCGCTGGAGCAGTCGGATTTGGTCCGCAACTACTTCCTGATGCGTTTCTCCGTATCAGACCAGCAGGCCGTCTACGACGGACTGTGGCTGCCAATGCAGAACCGGTTGGGCCAAGGCCTGACTGAATTCATGCGGCACTTCCTTGGAGCCGAAGGCGTGGAAGTGCGCAAGGGTGATGTCTATACCGCGGTCAGGCGACTTGTAACAGATTCGGACTCGGACTCCGTGCGCATCCTGATGACTCGCATGGAGCGGCTATCAACTCTGTACGCGCGAATTACGGGAGTGGTCTCGGATCCGCAGCCAGATCTGAGCCAGTACTTTGACCGGTTCAGGCGCCTTGATTTCGGCAGCGTCTACCCCCTGCTTCTCGCCCTCTATGAGGATTACGCCGACGGGCAGTTCGCGCTTGCTGAGTTTCTAGCGACCCTCGGTATACTTTTCTCTTACATCATTCGACGTAATGTAGTGGGTGTTCCTTCCAATTCGCTGTCCGGCGTGTTCATCGCACTATGCAAGTCGAAGCCGGTGACCGAAACGCCATCCGGCTGGATATCCGGCGCACTTGCGAGCGAGAGCAAGAATCGACGCTGGCCTACTGATTCTGAATTCGCCGACCGCTGGCTCCGCTCTCCTGTCTACGGCAGCCGTGTGTGCCAGGTGATTCTGGAATGCCTTGAACTATCCTACGGCCATCATGAGGTCGTCAGTTTCGCGGAAGCGAGTATTGAGCATGTCATGCCACAGACGCTTACACCGGAGTGGTACGAGATGCTGGGTGGGGAGGCCGCTGAGATCCAGGGAGAGTGGCTGCACACTATCGGCAACCTAACCCTCACGGGTTATAACCCCGAGCTCAGCAATCGCTCCTATGGCGAGAAGAAGACGCTCTTCTCCACAAGCCATTTCGAGCTCAACAGGCATTTCGGCGGCTTGGAAAGCTGGGGTGCATCTCAGATCGAGGAAAGGGCCGATTCCTTATTCAAAGTCGCCCTTCAACTCTGGCCGCGGCCGGAGATCGCTATTGTAGAGACGCCAGCAGCGGCGGAGAAGACGGCCCAACCCGCAGCCTTCCATATCGATTGCGTCAAGCTTGCGCAGTCGCACCTTGGTGTCCACCTCTCGAAGCTTTCCCAAACCCGCTATGAATCCGGCGACGGGGGTATCCGCCTGACGTGCGCCGTCTCGGCCACGCACAAAGAAACCGGCGACATTCCCTATTTCTGGTTTGCTCTTCACCGAGCGCAGGTTGATTTTCTCGACCCGGCCGAATCCCCATATACTTGCTTCGGGTGCGCGTCAGCGGAAACCACGCTCCTCGTTCCCCTACCGGTCATTCGTGACATCCTCGATTCCATCAGTATGACCAAGACGGAGGACCGCGAGTACTGGCACATCGTCATCCAGAAAAAGCAAGGCAAATTCATCCTGCGACTGTTGGGCAGCAAGGATGGCCCGGATTTGACTTCTTACAATATTGGTGCTGCCGCGAAGGCATCCATCCCATAGCTTCTCGCTGCCAGCCCATGCCAGCCGGGCATCGTGCTAGGCGTACCTTAGTCGCAATGGCCTCTACCGTCTTCCCAACGGAGGGTCCGAAATCTGAGAAAACTGAATCAACATTACTGTCGTTGGGCCGGCTTCTAGCCCTTGATTCGGGAACACCCAGCAGTTCCGGCCAGATCACGCGCCTTCCGGGAGTTGACTTCGCCTCAACTCCTCTGTAGCGCCGCACGGTTCAGCTTCCCCCTCCCCGCCGCCCGCGCCCCACCTCCCCCACCAACTCCACGAATCGAAATTCCATCTCCCGCGTCTATACGGTAAGAACCCGCTTCGAGCGCCCCCCCGGAAGCCAAAGCCGCCTACCAGCGGTCAATGTCGCCTCCCGGCGGCCCAAGCCGTCCAGGCGGCCCCCAGCCGCCTCCGGCCACGCTCGCGGGTCCAGCATTGAGAGACAAACGCCCGCACCCGGGCCACCAACAGGGAGATCAAACCACCATGAGGATTCGTGTGTTCCAAAACTGGAAACTCACCACCGCCGCCGCCGCGCTCTTCACCCTCGGCGCTCTCGGCGGAGCCACGCTCACCGCCGGCCACTCCAAACCAAACGTCGAAGTCAAACTCTCCACCGCCGCGCCCCCCAAAGCCGGCTTCGGCGACGTCGTCGAGCGCAACCTCCCCGCCGTCGTCTCCATCACCATGACCAAGTCCGCCTCCCCCCAGCTCAGCCGCAACGACATCCCCCCCGAACTCGCCCCCTTCTTCGGCCGCATGCCCCAACAGCAGCCTCGCAAAGCCCGCGGCGCCGGCTCCGGCGTCATCGTCTCCCCCGACGGCTACATCCTCACCAACTCCCACGTCGTCAACAAGGCCAGCCAGATCAAGGTCCTGCTCTCTGACCGCCGCGAATTCACCGCCCGCCTCATCGGCGAAGACACCAAAACCGACCTCGCCGTCCTCAAAATCGACGCCGCCAACCTCCCCACCGTCACCTTCGCCGACAGCGCCCGCGTCCGCGTCGGCGACTACTCCCTCGCCATCGGCAACCCCTTCGGCGTCGGCCAGACCGTCACCATGGGCATCGTCAGCGCCACCGCCCGCGGCGGCCTCGGCATCGAGGAATATGAGGACTTCATCCAAACCGACGC
>JAFLBB010000220.1 GCA_017304135.1 Acidobacteriota bacterium
GCCGCTGGCACGTGCGCATGGAAGATGTGGATGAGCCACGTTGTGTGCCCGAAGCGTCGGACGGCATCCTGCGTACGCTCGAACGGTTCCAGTTGACCTGGGATGGCGAGGTGCTGGTGCAAAGCCGGCGCAAGGATGTATATCAGGAAGCGTTGGAGCGGCTCAAGCGCCAGGGGCGCGCCTTCGGTTGTGCCTGCTCGCGCAAGGACCTTGACGGTGAGCGCTACACCGGCGCCTGCCGCAACGGCACGGCTGGGGGCCGCCCGGCGCGCGCCTGGCGTTTTCGGGTTCCTTCGGAGCCGGTCCGCTTTCACGACCGCCGGCTGGGTCACTTTCACGAGCAACTGGAGGCCACCTGCGGCGATGTGGTGGTCCTCCGCGCCGACGGCTACTTCGCCTACCAGCTTGCCGTGGTCGTCGACGACGCCGCGCAGGGCATCACCGACATCGTCCGCGGGGCCGACCTGCTCGACTCCACAGCGCGCCAGATCGCCCTGCACCACGCGCTCGGCCAGCGTCCGCCCCACCACCTACACCTTCCAGTGGCGGTCAACGAGGCGGGGCGGAAACTGAGCAAGCAGACCCAGGCAGAGCCGCTCGACCCGGCGCGCGCCGAGCCACTCATCCGTGCCGCCCTGTCGTTTCTTGGCGTCGCCGTGGAACGGGCCTCCATCGACGCTATGTTGCAGGAAGCAAAGATGAAATGGATCTTAATGTATCCGAAACCATAGTCTGCTATCCTCACCCCCATGAAGCTTCGAGTATTGGTCTGTCTGGCCGTATTGGCCATCACAGTCTCTGCGCAAGAGTTCCGCGCCACCATTTCCGGTCTGGTAACAGATCCGGCGGGTGCGCCAGTAGCCAACGCGAAAATCATCGTCCGCAGCATTGAGCGCGACACTGTTTACGAATCGGCAACCAATGAGGCTGGCCGTTATGTCACGCGCTTCCTCCCGGCTGGGCAATATACGCTCACCGCGGAGCGCGATGGGTTCAAGAAAGTGACGCGTGAGGGTTTGACAATGCAGGCGGCTGACCGCCTCAGCCTCGACATCCAGCTCCAACTGGGCACGGTGAGCGACAGTATCACGGTCACCGGCGAGCCGCCGCAGTTGTCCACCGAAACGGCGTCGCGCACGGCGACGCTCGAACAGAAGTATGTGGACGACCTGCCGACCAGCGGCCGCAACTTCTACCAGCTTCTCTTCTCCCAGCCCGGCGTCACCAAGACCAGCCGCTATTGGGGCAACTTTGAGCTCTACGCTTTTGGCAACATCAATGCGATTTCCATCAACGGCGGCCGCTCCGGTGAAAACGACACACTGATCGACGGCGTTACCAGCGTGCGCGGCAGCCGCAGCGCCAGCTTCGCGCCGTCGCTCAACGCCATCTCGGAAGTCACCGTCGTCAGCAACTCCTACGATTCGCAATACGGCCGCGTCGGCGGCGGCGTCACCAGCGTCACGCTGCGCACGGGCACCAACCAGCTCCACGGCCAGTTGTATGAGTTCTTCAAGAACGACAACCTTGCCGCCGCCGGCTATTCGCGAAACGCGTTCGGTGTGCGCCGGCCGGAGTATAAGAACAACACCTTCGGCTTCACCATCGACGGCCCCATTTACATCCCCAAGGTGTTTGACGGCCGCAACAAGATGTTCTTCATGATCTCCACCGAGTTTCTGCGCGAACGCAACCCGCAGACGCAACTCTGGACGGTGGCCACACAGGCTGAACGCGCGGGCAACTACTCCGCCCTGCGCGATGGCTCGGGCCGCCCGGTGACCATCTACGATCCGCTCACCACCACGCCCAACGCCGCCGGCACGGGCTACACGCGCACCCCCTTCGCAGGCAATATCATTCCCGGCGCGCGCATCAACCCGGTCGGCTCCAAGGTGATGAACTTCTATCCGGAGCCGAACCGCGTCAGCGAATCGGTGGACGGCCAGAACAACTACCTCTTCCTGAACAGCTCGAAGAACTACTACGACCAGTGGATCGGCAAGCTCGACTGGAACCTCACCGACAAGCACCGCGTGAGCGGACGTTACGGCGAGACGCCGTGGTACAACTTCGCCCGCGTGCAGTGGGGCACCAATGCCGCCGAGCCGTCCACCGAATATCCTTCGACGCGCATCAGCCGCAACTGGGGCTTTGACTGGACCTGGACGGTGAATCCGTCGACCGTGTTCAACCTCCGCGGCGGCCTGGCCCGCTATGAGGGCTTCAGCGGCAACACCTTCGGCAAGGACTACGACCCGCGCCAGTTGGGCTTCCCGAGCGAGCTGGTGAGTCAGTTCACCACGCTCCACTTCCCGCGCTTCAACATCCAGACGAACAACTATTCGCCGCTGGGCTCGACGCGCACCTCGAACTACGAGACGCAGGACACCTATTCACTGCAGCCCAACGTGCAGACCATCCGCGGCACGCATTCGATCAAGTACGGCGGTGAGTTCCGCCGCTACAACAACAACCAGATCCGGCCCAACTCGGCCTCCGGCCAGTACACGATTGGCCGCAACTGGACGCAGGCCAATCCGCTGGCCGCCGACGCGCTGTCGGGCGATTCGCTGGCGACGTTCCTGTTGGGCTACGTCACCTCCGGCTACATCGACCGCAATAACGACCCGGCTTACTCCAACGGCTACACGGCGCTCTTCTTCCAGGACGACTGGAAGATCCGCCGCAACCTGACCCTCAACCTCGGCCTGCGCTGGGACTATGAAGCTCCCATCGTCGAGCGCTACAACCAGCAGGTGCGCGGCTTTGCCTTTGATCAGGCGAGCCCGCTGCAGAGCCAGGTGCAGGGCCTGACGCTGAAGGGCGGCCTCCTCTTTGCGGGCAACAGCGGCACGGCCCGACAGGCCTTCAACCGCGACCGCAACAACTTCCAGCCGCGCGTGGGCGTGGCCTGGCAGGTGAAGCCGAAGTGGGTGGTGCGCGGCGGATATGGCCTCTATTACCTGGGCCAAAACGCGGCCGGACCGGACACCGGCTTCTCGCGGCCGTCGAACATGATCACGACCACCGACAACGGGCTGACGCCGGCGGCCAACCTGAGCGACCCCTTCCCTCGCACGCTCTTCCCCACCGGGCTCCTGCAGCCGATCGGCTCAAGCCAGGGCCTGTCGACCAACCTCGGACTCGGCGTGGCGGCGCAGTATCTTGACCGCCAGTTGCCCTACTCGCACCAGTTCAGCTTCGGCCTCCAGCACCAACTGCCCGGCCAGTGGGTGGCTGACGCCAGCTATGTGGGCAACCTCACGCGCAATATGCCGGTGGCGACGAACCTGAACTTCATCCCGGCCGATCAGCTCAATGCGCTACCCCAGGCCCAGCGCGCCGCCTATTTCAATGCCCAGGTGGCCAACCCGATGCGCGGCCTGCTGCCTGGCTCGGCGTTCAACGGCGCCACCCTCCCGCGGCAGCAGACGCTGTTTGCCTACCCGCACTTCTCGCAGGTGAGCATTCAGAACCTGCCCAACGGCCAGCAGAGCTACCACTCGCTGCAGGTCAAGGGCACGCGCCGCTTCCGCCAGGGCCTGGCCATGCAGTTGAGCTACACGCTGGCCAAGACGCTGGAGCGGATGACCCAGCTCAACGCGCAGGACACGAGACTGGCCGATCTCACGGCGACCGGCCTGGAACAGCGCGTCACTGAATTCGACATTCCGCACACCTTCACCATGGTGTCCAGCTACGAGCTGCCCTTCGGCAAAGGCCGCTCCTACCTGAACAACATGGGCGGCGTGGTGAACGCCATCTTCGGCGGCTGGAACGTCAGCGCCCAGTACATCTACCGTTCGGGGCAGCCGATCGAGTTCCCCAACGCGGCGCCCATCGAGGCCCGCAGCGCCAAGCTGACCTCGTCGCAGCGGGATGAAATCGCGCGCTCCACGGGCGGCGAAAAGTTCAACCCGATCTTCAACAAGTGGTTCGACACGACGCTGTTTCCGCGCACCGCCCAGGCCGCCTTCACGCTGCGCGACTTCCCGACGCGCTTCCCCGACGTCCGCAGCACCTACCTGCAGAGCTGGGAGCTCTCCGGCTACAAGGAGTTCCCCATTAAGGAACGGCTCAAGGCGCAGTTCCGGGCCGACTTCCAGAACGCGTTCAACTACACCTATTTCGGCCGCATCGTCAGCGCCAACGTCACCGACAGCCGCTTCGGCCAGCTCAACCCCGAACAGGACAACTCGCCGCGCGTCATCGCGCTGGTGCTGAAGGTGCTGTTCTAGAAAACTCAGGCTGAGACAAGGCCCGGCCCGGGAGCTACGGTTCCAGGCCGGGCCTTTTCCGTCTATAGCCGGCAGCGGCGTGATATTTCCGCCCGGATCGTCACTAGTGGATGCCGGTGCTGTACCCTGTCTCCTGGAGCACCGGCTGACTGGCGAACTCATGGCGAATAAATCCCTCATTCTTGGCCGCGACCGCGGCGCCGACATCCCCATTGCCGATTCCTCGGTCAGCAGGCGCCACGCACAAGTGGAGTTGCTCGATGGAGACCGGCTTTTCCTCACCGATTGCCAGTCCAGCAACGGCACGTTCGTGTTCCGCTCCGGCCAGCCTGTGCGCATTTCGCAGGAGACCGTGAGCCTCGCCGATCAGGTCCGGTTTGGCGATGTCGTCATGGCTGTCTCCGACCTTGCCGACATGGCCCGAAGGGCGGGGGGAGTTCCTCCCTCCCCCCATCCTGGGCCCAAGCCCGCGCCGGTGCCTCTGCCCAGAAGCGAGAAGCTGGTGCGCTGCATCTGCGGAGCCGTGATCACCGCCGGCAAGCCCTGCCCGTTTTGCGAGTAGCGAGGACCCCACCCAGCCATGACTCCCCAAGGGACACCACCAGCGACACCCCAGTCCGCCCCGCCCCTCACACCGGCGCCCGTCTCGTCGAGCTTCCTCTACATGCCCGACCGCACGCAGGCCCTCGTCCTCGGCGCGCTGGCCAGCCTCGCCTTCATCGCCTTCGGCACGCTCATCTTCCCCACCACGCTGGCCCGCATCCTCCTCGATTACCCCTCCAAGCACTTCCTCTATCCATTCACCATGCAGAACATCATGCATGTGCTCTTCTTCGTGGCCCTCGGCGACCTCTTCGTGCGCTGGCGCGTCGGCGTGCGCGAAACCAGCTTCCTCCACCAGCGCTACCTGCCCGAAGACGACCAGACCGTGCTGCGCGTGAAGGACCTCGGCCCCATCCGCCGCCGCGTGGTCGGCCAGTTTGACCGCGAACACGGCATTCTCCCCTCGCTCATCGATCTGTCGGTCCTCCAGTTCCAGTCCAGCCACAGCGTCGACCAGGCGGCCAGCGTGATGAACTCCGCGCTCCAACTCACCGCCCACCGCGTCGACATGCGCTACGGCATGGTGCGTTTCATCGCCTGGCTGGTGCCGACGCTGGGCTTCATCGGCACGGTGTATGGCCTTGGGGCGGCGCTGATGGAGGCGGGAGAGAACAAAGGCGGCCTCGACCTGAAGGAGGTGGCCCGCACGCTCGGCATCGGGTTCGACGCCACCATGACCGCGCTCATGCAAAGCGCCGTGCTGGTGTTCGTGCTGCAGATGGTCCAGGCCAAGGAGGAATCCGCCGTCAACCACGCCGGCGAGTACACGCTGCGCAACCTGATCAACCGGCTCTACGTGGAGAGGAAGAACTAACGGCATGTCGGGAATGGGGGGCGGCAACAAGGAAATCAACATCATCAACATGTCGCTGCTCGACATTCTGTGCGGCGCGATGGGAGCCTTCTGCTTCATGATGCTGGCCTTGTTTCCTTACTGGTCGCCCGCCGGGGTGGGAGCGAAGGAATCAGCTCAAATGGCCGAGCAGATGCAGCAGGAGATGGAGCGGCTGAAGGAGCAGTTGCGCCGCTCGGGGGGGCCGGGGGCGGCCGACGCGCTGGAGAGGCTGGAGCAACTGCAGCGTCAGATGCAGCAGCGGGAGGGGGAGAATAACCAGTTGCGCGGGGAACTGGAAGCGGCGCGCGAGAAGGTGAAGGACCTGGAGATCCGCAATCCCGTCGTCGTTGCCGCCAACTGGTCCACGCCGGCGCACGACATCGACGTCTTCATTCACACTCCTGAGCTGAAGAGCACCAGCGGCAAGTCGCAGCCGCCGCCCGACCCGAATAAAAAGCAGGGCCACTTCTATGGCGGCGACATCTCGTTTGGCATGAGCCGCGGACCGGGCATGGACTTCTGGCTCATGCGCGACACCATTGCCGGCAGCCGCTGCGACATTTACTACAAGTTCATCGCCAGCAATGGCAATGCCCAACCCGCCGTCATCTATGGCAGCTACATCAATAACAGCAATGCCTACCCGCTCCCGTCGGTGGAGATGCGCCAGGAAAAGACGGTGTTTAAGATCGGCACGCTCGTGATCAATGGCGACTACTCGCTGAAGTTCGAACCTGTACCCGCGCTGGCCGACGCCTACCGCCGCCAACTCGAGCAGGCGAACAAGCCGCCGGGTGGCGGACAATAATCCGAGGAGCCACTCATGATTCAGTGCAAGGATGGGCATTTCTACGATCCGGCCAAACACTCTGCCTGTCCCTGGTGCGTGCAGCCTTTTGATGTGGGAGGCGAGGGCAAGACAACGCCGCTGCGGCCCGTGATGGAAGAGGCAGGAAAGACGACGCCCCTGCGCTCGCCCGTGGCCGCTCCGTCGGAAGACACCAACATCAGCGGGGCCGAGGCCAAGACGCGGCCTCTGTATGCCGCGCATCCCCCTGCTCCGGCGCCCACGCCTTCGCCCGCCGCTTTGCCCGTTGCCGGGCCC